>JAKAFA010000140.1 GCA_021818185.1 Pseudomonadota bacterium
CGAGATCACGCTGACCACCCACGATGCCGGCGGCGTGACCCAAAGCGACATCCGCCTGGCCCAGGCGATCGACGCCGCCGCCCACGCGGCGTCCTGAGAGGGCAATCGCCGCAGGCGGCTGCCCTCTCAGGACGCCCTGACCGGCGGCGCCCCGACCAGCGCCGTTTACAGCCGGGTCGGGAAGTGGAATCATGCGCCCCCTGACCCAAGGCTTTGGACCCCGCCCCATGAGGATCGTCGTCGCCGCCGCATTCCTGCTTGCCCTGCTTCCGGTCGGAGCGGTGCCGGCGGGAGCCCAGCCGCGGCACCATTCGTCAGCTGCCAAGTCCAGGGCGCAGCTCCGCGCCGATCGCCGGCCGACCCTGCTCGACCAGGCGACGAAGGGCAACGGCCAGGCGCAGTATGAAGTGGGCATGGCCACCCTGCATTCCCGCGGCCAGCGCGGCAAGCTGACCGCGCGGGCGCTGGTCTGGCTGGGCCTGGCCGCCGCCAACGGCAGCATTCCCGCCGCCACCGAGGGCGCCACCCTGCTGGAACACCAGGGCAAGACCACCGAAGCCGCCCGCTGGTGGTACCGGGCCGGCGAACTGGGCGATCAGGCGGCGCGGGACCGCTTCGTGGACCTCTACCTGGCCGGCAAGGCCGATTCCCTGGGCGGCGCGGCCGGCGCCAACTGGCTGGCGGCGCGCGCCGAGCATGGCGGCGACCAGGCCAAGCTGCGGCTGGGCGAGGCATACGAGCGCGGGGACGGCGTGGTGGTCAACCTCGCCCAGGCGCGGCGCTGGTACCTGGATGCCGCCTTCGATGACAACACCGAGGCGATGTACCGCCTGGGCCGCCTGGATCTGCGCCTGCCCGCCACCCTGCGCGCCCCGGGCAAGGAGACCGGTCACGACGGCAAGTGGCTGGGGCCGCTGACCTATCGCCTGGACCTCAAGGGCTGGAACCGCGACAAAAAGATGCCCGATCTGGGCCGATCGGCGGCAGCCGCGGCCAACAATCTCGATCCCGGCGACCTTCATCTCTACCGCCCCGGCATGGTCGAGGGCGAGCGGTGGCTGGAACGGGCAGCCCGCCGCGGCCATTCCGGGGCCCAATTGGTGCTGGGCGAGGCCTATCTCGGCGGGCTCGACCTGCCGCCCGACGTGCTGTGCGCGGTGGACTGGCTGCAAGCCGCCGCCGCCCAGGGCGAGGGCCGCGCCCTGATGCTGCTGGCCAAACTGGCCGCCGAGGGCCAGGGCTATCGCGGCAAGGATCCGGTGCGCGCCTGGGTCTACTACGACCTGGCGGCGGCGCAGGGGGAGAATGGCGCCGAGACCGCCCGCGACCTGACCGGCAAAACCCTGGCCCCGCGGCAGATGGTCCTTGCCCGCCAACTGGCCCAGGACTTGCGCCACCTCCAGGCCGATTAGCCCCCTCGCTCCCGCCTTCCGCCGCCGGTCAGGCCGGACGCCCGCGCGGCGGGAAGGCCGATAGCCCGCGCATTTCCCGTTCGTATTCCAGCGACCAACGCACGTTGGGATAGGCCAGGTCCGGCCAGGGAATGTCCTCCCAGGCGAACAGGCCGACCTCCAGGCTCTCGGGCCCGGCGGCATGGTCGGGGGTCAGCATGCGGGCGCGGTAAATCATGTGGACCTGGCTGATCTCGGGCACGGAATAGATCCCGAGCAGGCCGTCGATCTCGGCGCGGACGCAGGCCTCCTCCCACACCTCGCGCAGGGCGCCCTGCTCGGTGGTCTCGTGCAGTTCCATGTAGCCGACGGGCATGGTCCAGAAACCGCGCCGCGGCTCGATGCCGCGCCGGCACAGCAGGTAGCGGCCTTCCCAGGTGCAGACCGCGCCGACGATGACCTTGGGATTGTCATAGAGCACGAAGCCGCACTGGCCGCAGACGAGCCGCTCCCGGTCGTCGCCTTCGGGAATCATTCGGATGGTTGGCCCGGCTGGCTGCATTCCGCCAGTGTGGCGCAGCCTCCGCCCGGGGGCAACCCCTCCGGCGGCCAGCTAGACCAGGATGTCGAGATAGGTACCGCGGGGAGCCGAACGGTCGAGCGACTCGATCGGCGTGTCGGGCGCCAGCATCCGCATGCCGCGCGGTCCGTTAGGCCACGGGCCGCCGCGCGCCCCCGGCCCCGAAGTGCGCGCCGCCGAGCCGTCGGATGTGCGGTTGGACGGCAGGGGAAACCCGCTGCCGATACGATTGGCGGTGTCGACCATGGCCCGAAGCATAGCATGGTGGGTGGGACCACGCCACGGCCGGCGGGCCGCCCCCCGGAACCACGCGCGGAACCACGGGGCCCCCGCCGCCGTTCACCCCCTGCGGAGGCGGGCATGTGGTTCATCGGCGCCATCGTCATCGGCATGCTGGCCGGCATCGTCGCCAAATTGCTGACGCCCGGTCGCGACCCCGGCGGTTTTCTCGTTTCCGTCGCCCTGGGGGTAATCGGCGCACTGGCTGCCACCTGGATCGGACGGGCGGCCGGCCTGGACGCCAACGACGGCTCGGGCGCGATCGTCAGCGCGGCGGTCGGCGCGGTCGCCGTGCTGCTGGCCATCCGCCTGGCCCGTTTCCGCCGGCGCGCCTGAACGGCTTATGGCTCCGGCGGCGCCGGCGGGCACACCCGCATCCGCCTGGCCTGTTGCAGGGCGCGGCGGGCCTGAAACGGGGTGGAATAGACGCCGAGCTCAGTCCAATGATTGCCAAATAGCGGCAGAGTCGCGACGATTTCGCACGTCCCGGTCTTTTTCCATTTGACCAGGTGCAGGTCCTGGCCGCGAGGTGGTTCGCCCCCGATGGCGGCAACCAGGAAAAAGGCGGCAACGCAGGCGGCTGCGGGCGCCATGGCATTCCTCCGTTCCGGTTGATCGGGCGATCCTGAGCGGCGGCGAGGGCCGCCGGCAAGCGCCCGGAGGGGGATGGGCGTTAACTTCCGTTTAGGAACAATCCTCTGCCGTTTTTCCTAAAGGTGAGGTATGAAGAACCCAAGGAGTGGATGATCCCATTCCGGGACGAGGACATCAGGGGTTGCGATGGCGGGCTGGGGGCAGCTGGCGAAGCTGGGACTGACACTGACCTGCGGCGCCCTGGCCGGCTGTGCGTTACTGAGCGACGACACGCCCGTGGCCGCGCCGCAGGCGCTGCCTGTGGCCTTCAAGAATGCCAAACCGCCCACCGCCCAGTTGCCGCCCCCGACCAGCGAATGGTGGAAGGACTTTCATAACGACGAACTCAACCACCTGATCGCCACCGCGCTGACCAACAACCACGACCTGAGGGTGGCGATCACGCGGATCACCCAGACCGAGGCGCAGGCCACCGTCGCCGGTGCCGCCCAGTTCCCGACCCTCAGCGCCGACCTCAACCAGGCCAACACGGCACCGTACTTTGGCGTCGGCACCGCCTCCAACGGCTCGGCGCCCTGGGCGAGCCAACGCCTGCCGGAGGCCTCGCTCAAGGCGTCGTACGAGGTGGACCTGTGGGGCAAGAACGCCGCCTCGGCCAAATCGGCGCTCGCCCTCGCCCAGGCCAGCGTCTATTACCGCGAGGTGGTCGGCCTCACCCTGACCTCGGACCTGACCAAGGCCTATTTCGATTACCTGGCGGAAAACGACCGCACGGCGGTGGCCGAACGGAACGTCGTGATCGTCAAGGAATCGCTGAAGGCGGTACGCACCCGCATGGAGCAGGGCGACGCCACCATCAACGAGGTGATGCAGCAGGAAACCGCCCTGGCGACCGCCCAGGCAGCGGTCCCCGTCCACCGGCTGAACCGCGAGCGCGCCTTCGACAAGCTGGCGGCGCTGATGGGAACCACCCCGGCGGAATTGTCCCTGCACGGCAAGACGCTGGCCGGCATCGAGATGCCGAAGATCAACACCGGCATCCCCGCCCAGCTGATCTGCCGCCGCCCGGACATCCGCCGCGCCGAGGCCAACATGCTGTCGGCCCATGCCGATATCCAGGTGGCGCGCGCCAAGATGTACCCCGACCTGACCTTCTCGCTGCAGGGCGGCGTCGGCGCCTACGCCTATTCGTCGTTGCTGGGCGCCCTGCCCCAGTCGCGGTTCTACTCGATCATCGGCGACCTCACCCAATCCATCTTCGACGCCGGCCAGCTGGCCGCGGGCGTGCAGTTGCAGAGGGCCAAGTACGAGGAAATGGTCGAGACCTACCGGCAGACCATCATCGAATCGGTCCACGACGTCGAGGACGCGCTGGCCGCCGTGCGCCTGCTGGGCGAGCAGCAGAAATCGCTGGCCGAAGCGGCGGCCAACGCCAAGCAAGCCCACGATCTGGCGCGCGTATCGTTCGACCGGGGTGCCGTGGATTACCTGATGCTGCTGGAGAGCGAACGGTCGCTCGACTCAAGCGAGGACGCCGAAATCGCCGCCCGCGACGACCGGCTGAAGGCGTCGGTGGATCTGTTCAAGGCCCTGGGCGGCGGTCTCGAAGACCCTCACTGCTGAGCGGGAACCGGTCCGTCGCGGTCCAGGGCCGGATCCCCGGCCCAGGCGCAGATGGCGTTCCAGCGGCGCGAGGCGTCGGCATTCAGCCCGTCCGGCCAGGCGGCCAGCGCCAGCCGCCGCCACTGCCGGGCCGCCTCCATTCCCGGCGAGCCGGTCTGCGGGTGCTGGGCCATGGCCCGGTCGAGAATGATGCCCAGCCGGGCCCGCGCCTCGTCGGCATAGGCGCGGCGGTCCCCGATATGGTCGATGAGGTAGATCGCCGTCGCCAGCCGGGCGCGGTCGCCGTCCGTCTGCTCCGCCGCGGTCAGCCGGTCCAGCGCCGGATCTTGCCGCGGCAGTTCCGGCAACGCCGCCAGATCGTCGGCGGTCCAGGCCGCCACCACCGCGGCGGCGGCGTCATAGGCCGCCTTGGCCGCCGCCGGGGGAAGATCGGACTCGATGCGCTCCGGCGCTCCCCCAGGCCCCAGCAACGCATGCAGCGGTGCGCCGCCGGTCAGGCGCAATCCGGCCAAACGGCCGCCTTGCCAGTCCAGCGTCAGCAGGTCACCGGCCGCGTCGGCCAGGGAATGCAGGCGGGTGCCGTCCGCCTGCCACTCGGCCTGCATCCACGCCGGCCCATCGGCGTAGCGGATCAGCCGGCCGCTGCGCGGATGGAATTCCGCCCGAATCCGGGTGCCGTCCGTCCGCTCGATGTCCAGGCGGTTGGTGGCGGTATCCAGGCGCCGCACGGTCCCCAGCCGGCTCAGCCGGGCCATCACCCTGGCCCGCAGGCGGTCGGCCTCGGCCACCCGCGGGTCGGTCGGATCGCCCACCGCCAGCGCCTCGGCGGCGGCGACGGCCTGCACCGGGCAGCCGCCAGGGCCGGCTTGCCACCGCAGGGCCTCCAGAGCGCGAGCGCGGTCGTCGGGATTGCGCTGCACCCAGCCGTGCAGACGGGTGAAGACCGACGGCCAACCGAGCTGCGCGACGATTTCCGGGCCGAACAGCGCCGCCATCGCCGCGCCGTCGTCGGGACGGGCCACCGCCCACGCCCAGGCAGCCGCCGCCGCCTCGGCCCAGCGGCCGCGGGCAGCGAAGATGGCGGCACGTCGGCGCGCCACCTCGCCTTCCGGCAAGCCCAGCCGTTCGGCCTCGGCCAGATCGGCCAGGGCCCGGTCATCGGCGGCAAGGGAGGCGCGCTGCCCCAACAGGACCGCCCGCTGTCCCGGCAGCGATTGGGGGATCGCCGCCAGGCCGCGGTCCAGGGCGGCACGCGCGGCCGCCGGATCGGCGGCGCGGGCCGCCAGGTCGAGATACGGCCAGGCGAGATGGGGCGCCGCCGCCAGCTCAGCCTCCGGTTCGGCCGGCGGAGCGGCATGCCAGACGGCCGCCGACCACGGCATGTCGCGCCGCAGATCGGGCAAATCCCCGCCGTCCGACCAGATTTCCAGGTGACTCAGGCGCCCGGAGTCGGGCGGCGCCAGCCGCAGGGCGCGGGCCATCTTCTCGGCCGCCCGGCCGGTCGCTCCCAGGCCGGCCAACGCCTCGGCACGCGCCGCCAGCACGTCGGGCGCCTCGGGCGCCGCGTCCTCCGCCTTGTCGCCCACCGCATCGGCCGCGGCGAAATCGCCATAGGCCATCGCCGCCCGCATGGCCGCGACGGCCAGGGCCGGGTCGGGCCGGTGGCCCTTGCGCCGCAGAGCCTTGTAGGCCTGGAAGGCGCGCACCGGCTTGCCGGCCGCGTCCCAGGCCTCCACCAGTTCGGTCATCGCCTCGCGCACCGCATGCCCGCCCTCATCCACGGCCTGCCGCAGCGGGGTGATCGCCCGAACCGGCTGTCCCAGGGCCCGCTGCACCCGGCCGTCCTCCAGCAGCAGCACCGGATCGGCCGGCCACAAGGCCAGCGCGGCGGCCAGGGTGCCATCCGCCCGCCCCAGTTCCCCCGCCGCCGCCAGGGCGCGGGCGACATGGCCCAGTTCCAGCCGGTTGCGGGCATCGCCGGCCGGAGCCAGCCGGGCAGCGGCGGAGGCGATGGCGGCTCGGGCGGCATCCATGCGGCCCAGGTGGAGCAGTGCGGTCGCCCGGAGGGTTCCGGCGGCGACGAAGGGATTGAGCGCGGCGGCATGGGTGAAGGCGTCGGCCGCCTCCGCCCAGCGCTCCAGCGCCATCAGTTGACTGCCGGCATCGCGCCAGGCCCCGGCATCGTCGGGATGATCGATCAGCCAGCGCCGTACCCAGGCCAGCCGGTCGCCCGGCAGCAACGCCCCGCCCGCCTCGGCCGCCAGATCGAAGGGAACGGCCGGACTGGCCAGGGTGGCGATGCGCCGCCGCTGCTCGGGCGAGGGATGGGCGGCCAGATGGTCAAGCAGGACTGCCACCCCGCTCCAGGCATCGGGGCGCGCCGCCCGCAGCGCCAGCCGGTAATCGAGGGCCAGGTCCCAGCGGCCGAGGACGGCCGCCGCATCCCCCAGTTCGGCCAACAGCGCCGCATTGCCGGTGGCGGCCACCGCGGCCGGCGGCGCCGCGGCAAGCGAAGCGGCCAGCAGGCGGGCATCGGCGGCCGGATCGAAGTGGAGCGCCTCGCCCAACCGGCGGCGGGCGACAGGCGGCAGACGGGCGGCGGATGCGGCGGGATCGCGGCCCAGAGCCGCCTCCAGGCGCAGCCAAATGCCGGCCGCCATGGGATCGGGAGACGGCGAGGCCAGATCGGCCTCGACCGCCGGCAGCACCGCGGCGGCCCCGCCGCTGGCGAAAGCGGCGGCCCAGCCGGCCATCCGCCCGCCATCGGCCGCGGCCGGAGAGGCGAAGAAAGCCAAGCCGATCAGGGGCACAGTCAGGCGGCGAAGCGATACGGACACGGACGACGAGCCCCCGGAAAGCGGAACGGCCGCCACTTTACGTCGGGGGGCCGCGCGCCTCAACCGGGACGGAGCGGCGAAGACCCCCGCCCGGCGGCGGGGTGCGGGGTACGACCGCCCTTATTCCTCGCGGTGGGTCCGTTCCAGCCGCTCGTGGCGCTCCTGCGCCTCGATGGACAGGGTGGCGATGGGGCGGGCTTCCAGCCGGCGGACGCCGATGGGCTCGCCGGTCTCCTCGCAGAACCCGTAGGAACCGTCCTCGATCCGGGTCAGGGCGGCATCGATCTTGGCGATCAGCTTGCGCTCGCGATCACGGGTGCGCAATTCCAGCGCCCGGTCGGTCTCGGCCGAGGCGCGGTCGGCCAGATCGGCCTCCTGGAGGCCGCCCTCCTGAAGGTGGGCCAGGGTTTCGTCTGACTCCCGCAGCAGTTCGGCGCGCCAGTGCAACAGCTTCTGCCGGAAGTACTCCAGCATGACCTCGCTCATGAACGGCTCGGTCTCGGTCGGACGATAATCCGGCGGCAGCGTGACGGTCATCCGTCCCCCTATGGGTAGGCAAAGCAAAGGTGCTGCGGAATATATGAGGAGGCCCCCGCAGCCGCAAGTGCCGTGCGATGCTTGGCAGCACCCGGGCCATTTTCCGCTGGCAACTTCCGCTCTCGCCTCGTCACGCTCCGCTTCGACGGCGACGTTCGACCCGCATCACCGTCCAGGGCAGCGCCCCCGCCTCGCGCAGGCAGGCCAGCCACCATTCGCGCCCGGGAAGCCCCGGCGGGAAGACCGGCAGGCCGGCCACCGGCAAGCCGAGACGGCGGAAGACATAGAGAGCCCGCGGCAGGTGGTAGGCGTCGGTCACCACCGCCAGCCGCCGCCAGCCGTGCACCGCGACGACGGGAACCGACAGGCGGGCATTGTCGATGGTGTTGCGGGCCTCCACTTCGACCATCACCCGGCCGGCGTCCAAACCGGCGGCGACGGCCAGGTCGCGCATCGCCAGCGCCTCGGGCCGCGGATGGCGCACCGGGCCGCCGGTCATCAGCAGATGTCCGGCCCGCCCGGCCTGTACCAGGCCGACGGCATGCAGAACGCGGCGTTCCAGCGCCCGCGACGGCAGCCCGTCGGGACGGAGCGTCGCCCCCAGCACGATGGCGGCGTCGAAGGGCGGGGATAGGGGCTCGACAGGGCGGCGGAACATGGCTCAAATGGCGATCGTCGGGACGAAGGGAGCGATCATGGAACTGCGCAACAACGCCGATGTCATCGTGGAGACTGTGGCCCTGGAAGGCAAGCGGGTGGTGGACGTGGGCTGCGGCGACGGCCATCTGACCCGCCATATGGCGCAGCACGGCGCCCATGTGACCGGCATCGAATGCAATCCCCGCCAACTGGCCAAGGCACACGCCGCGGCCCAGGTCGCCGACGAGCGCATCGTCGAAGGGGTGGGCCAGGCGCTGCCCTTGCCGGACGGCTCGGCCGATCTGGTGGTGTTCTTCAACAGCCTGCACCATATTCCGCCGGCCGAGATGGGCCGGGCGCTGGCCGAGGCAGTGCGGGTATTGCGGCCGGACGGCCGGCTCTATGTCGCCGAGCCCCTGGCCGAGGGGCCGTTCTTCGAGGCGGTACAGCCGATCTCCGACGAAACCGAGGTGCGCGCCCAGGCGCTGGCGGCCCTGAAAGCGGCGCCCGGACTGGTTCCCGAGACAGAGTTCTTCTACGTCAATACCGTACGGATGCCGTCGTTCGAGGCGTTCCGCGACCGCATCCTTTCGATCAATCCCGACCGTGACGAGGTGTTTGGCCGCATCGAGGACGACATGCGCGCCCGCTTCGCCCGCCTGGCCGAGCCGGACGGCGAGGGCTTCCGCTTCGCCCAGCCCATGCGCGTCAACCTGCTGCGCCGCCCCTGACGCATCCCGGCGACGGGAAGCGGAGCGGGAGTCAAGGGTGAGCCCCGGGAACGCCGGCCAGCGGCGGCGAATCCGGGGCAGGCGCCAGCGCCAGCATCTGCGTCAAGCTCAGCGCGATCACCACGCGGGTGGCGCTCCCCTGCCCCTCGACCCGCACCGCATCGCGCGGAACCGGGAAATCGGGGCCGGCCGGCAGACGACGCACATAAATGGTCACCACTTGGCCGTCGACCCCGAACAGCACGCCGTCCACCACGCCGAATTGCCCGCCCTGGGCCAGATCGGCCGGAGCGCCGTCCAGCCACGACGGCCGCCGCCCGGCCAGGCTGCGCACCGGCACCAGCCGGGCACGGCTGGTCACCAGCCAGTCCATCTCACCGCGCCGCCAAGGGACCAGCACCCGCGGCCGGTCCAGTTGCCCGGCGACCCACGGCCAAGCCAGGGGCGCCCACTGGGCACCGCCTCCCGGCAGATCGACGGCGACCACGATGCCGGCGATGGCGCCGTCCGTCGCGGTTTCCACGCCGGCCACCTCACCGATACGGCCGCCCCCCATGCCGACCACCGGCCGGCCGATCAGCCGACGCCAGCGCGCCAGCGCCTCCGCGCCGGATGGTGCCCGCAGGCCGGGGCCCGGCAGGACCGACTCGGCCCGCAACCGTCTCTCCAGCCGCGGCGACGGGCGGCCGGTCGGCAATTCGCCATGATCCCCCTGCCAGGCGGCGATGGCGGCCCGCGTGGCGGCGGTGATCATTCCGTCTTCGCCCCCCGGATCGTAGCCCAGGGCGATCAGCCGCCGCTGGATCTCGCGGACGGTGCTGACGGACAGGCTGGGAAGCGGGGCGGAGGACAGCACGACGAAGGGATTGGGCCGGCCCTGCCACGCATAGGCCGGCGACGCCGCGAGCGCCAGGACCATGGTTATCGTCCGAGCGCCGCGCAGCACGCCGTCAGGCGCCGCGACGGGTCGGGCCGCCGGCCGATTTCCAGCCGAGAATGCCACCCCCCAGGCGATAGATCTCGCCGGGATAGCCGGCGGCGAGCAGCCGCATGGCGGCCATGCCGCAACGCGATCCGGACTGGCAGTGGAACACCAGCTTGCGGCCGGCGGCATCGGGCAGACGGGCGGGATCGAAGCTCGACAGGGGCAGGCTGGTCGCCCCCGGAATACGCTCGGCGGCGTGTTCCTTCGGCTCGCGCACATCCACCAGCACCGCCTGCCCGGCCTCGACCCAGGTCTTGACCTCGGCCGGATCGACGACATGCACCCGTTCGCTGCCGGGCGGGGGGCTGAACAATCCCATAAGCCTGTGAAGCATTTGATCCCAAATCCTCGATCATTTAGGGGCAGCTAATATGTAGGCACCCTCTGCGGCTTTCAAGCCCTTCGGCCGGGGGATCTGGTATGCC
>JAKAFA010000141.1 GCA_021818185.1 Pseudomonadota bacterium
CCGCCGCGCCGCCGTCACCTTGAAGGCCTACAACGCCCGGCTGGAGCAGGGCCAGCTCGGTTTCGACCGCAGCCCGCAGGCGCTGGCCGCCACCCTGGCCGATATCGGCACCGACCTCGCCGTCTCCTCCAACGCCATCGAGACCGACATGGCGGCGGGCCGCTGGGCGCTGAACCGCCCGTCGGAGGCGCTGTTCTTCACCACCAAGGGCCGTCTGTACGCCTATTCGCTGCTGTTGCGCGAATTGGGCTGGGATTACGCCCAGGCGCTCGGCGACCGCCATCTTACCGAAGCGTGGCGCCATATGCTGAGCACCATCCGCGTCGCCGCCGGCATGGACCCCTGGCTGGTGATCAACGGACCGCCCGGCGGCGTCCTTTTGCCCAGCCATCTGGCGGTCCAGGGCTTCTACCTGATGCGGACCCGGGAGCAATTGGCCGAGATCGCCGCCCAGCTCAAGGGGTGACATATCCATAAGATAACGCTAATGTGCGGCGATGATCCGTCTCGCCGTCTTCAGTGACCTGCATGTGGAAAAGGGCCCGTGGCTGCCGCCCCCGTTCGAGGCCGACCTGGTGGTCCTGGCCGGCGACGTCGGCTGGGGGCCGGAGGGGGTGAACTGGATCGCCACCCACCTGCGCGGCCGGCCGGCGGTCTATGTCGCCGGCAACCGGGAACACTGGCACCACAGCCCCGATGGCGACCCGCGCGCCGCCCTTGGCCACGCTGCCGCCCAGGTGCCGCACCTCCACCTGCTCCAGGACCAGCGCGCCGAGTTCCGCTTCGGCGACCGCAGCCTGCGGGTGCTGGGCACCACGCTGTGGACCGATTTCGCGCTGGAAGGGGACCCGGCCGGCGCCATGGCGGCGGCCGAGGCCGCCATGCCCGATTACCGCAACGGCCGGGGAGCGGCGGGGACCCGCCTGACCGCCCGCGAGGTGGCGGCATGGAACCGGGCCGCGGTGGAGTTCCTGACATCCGAGCTGACCGCGCCGTTTTCCGGCCCCACGCTGGTGGTGACCCATCACGCCCCCGCCGCGGCCAGCCTGCGCCGCCGCCGGCCGGACCATGTGCCGACCACCGCCTCGGTCACCTGTCTGGAGGGGCTGATCGCCGCGCATGGCCCCACCCTGTGGGTGCACGGACATACCCATTGGAACTGCGATTATCGTCTGGGAGCGACGCGCATCCTGGCCAACCAGCGCGGCGAGCCGGAGAACACGACATTTCAGCCGGTGATCGTTTCGGTCTGATCCCGGCTGGTGGTCCAGGCTATTCGTTGGCGGCCTTCAGCACCGCCCGGGCTTCGTGTTCGTCGATCTGGTGGACGTCGTCCAGATGGCGTTCCCAGGTCTCGACGAATTCCTGCACCGCCAGCAGCAAGCATTCGTCGAGGGACTTGCCGGTTTGCCCGGCCAGTGCCTCGAAACGCCGTCTGAGGTCGTCGGGAAGGCTGACCGCCAGGGTATCCATGTCCATTCGATCCTTGTTCCACCGATCCTTCGGCCGAGGGCGAGTGTAGCGCCAATGCCACGGCGTTGCCAGTTTCGAGACAATGCCCAACCGTGCTAAAAGCCGGCATGCCCGATACCCCTCCCCCGCCGCGCCCCCCCCGCCCATCCTTCGCGCTGGAGATCGATCCCGCCGACCGCCTGATGGCGAGCGGCGGCGAGCGGCCGCGGCCGCCCTCTCCCCCCAAGCCGCCGAAGCCGCCACACCGGCAGCCCGCCCGGGACGGCGGGGACGGCGGGCGGAAGCCAAGCGGCAAGCCGCGCCGCCGCCTGTGGGCGCGCCTGCTGGTCTGGGCGGCCACCCTGGCGATCTGGATGGGAATCGGCATCGGCGCGGTGGTGGCCTATTACGCCGTCGACCTGCCCGACATCGACAAGGCCACCGCCACCACCCGGCGCCCCAGTGTGGTGTTCCAGTCGGTGGATGGCGAGACCTTCGCCGCCTATGGCGACATCTACGGCGAGCCCCTGACGCTGAGCCAGATGTCCCCGGCCCTGCCCGAGGCGGTGCTGGCCACCGAGGACCGCCGCTTCTACCACCATTTCGGCGTCGACGTCATCGGCCTGACCCGCGCCTTCATCGCCGACCTGCGCGCCGGCCATGTGGTGCAGGGCGGCTCGACCATCACCCAGCAGCTCGCCAAGAACCTGTTCCTCAAGCCCGACCGCACCATCAAGCGCAAGGTGCAGGAAGTGCTGATGGCCCTGTGGCTGGAGCACCGCTTCACCAAGGACCAAATCCTCACCATGTACCTGAACCGGGTCTATCTCGGCTCGGGCACCTTCGGGGTCGATGCCGCGGCGCGGCGCTATTTCAACGTCTCGGCGCGCCACCTCAGCCTGTATCAGGCCGCCCTGATCGCCGGCCTGCTCAAGGCCCCCAGCCATTACAGCCCGCTCAACGACCCCGAGGCCGGCCACCAGCGCACTGTCGAGGTGCTGCACAACATGGTCGAGGCCGGCTACATCGACCAGAAGACCGCCGACCTGGCGGCGGTCAGCGGCGCCGCCCAGCTGATCAACCGCCCGCGTCCCGCCGGCCATTATTTTGCCGACTGGCTGATGAGCCAACTGGACGGCATCGGCGAGGTGCAGGGCAAGGACATCGTGGTCAAGACCACGCTCGACATCGGCCTGGAACGCGCCGCCGAGGACGACCTCAAGGCGATGATCGACGGGCCGGGGGCCAAGGCCCGCGTCTCCCAGGGCGCCGTGGTGGTCCTGAGCCCCAACGGCGCGGTCCGCGCCCTGGTGGGCGGCAAGGATTACGACGACAGCCAGTTCAACCGTGCCACCCAGGCCGCCCGGCAGCCGGGCTCGGCCTTCAAGGCCTTCCTCTACCTGGCGGCCATGGAAAAGGGCTACACCCCCGACGACACCATGGAGGACGGTCCCATCCGCCTGGGCAACTGGCACCCGGGCAATTACGAGCGGCGCTACGAGGGCATGGTGACCCTGCGGCACGCCTTCGCCGAATCGCTGAACACCGTGGCGGTACGGCTGATCGAGGCGGTCGGGCCGGCACGGGTCATCGCCGTGGCGCACCGGCTGGGCATCACCTCGGATCTGCGCGACGACGCCTCGCTGGCGCTGGGAACCAGCGAGGTCACCCCGCTGGAACTGACCACCGCCTATGCCGCTTTCGCCAATGGCGGCCAGGGGACCATCGCCTACGGCATCTCCGAGATCGACGACACCAGCGGCCATGTGCTGTACCGCCACCAGGGCGGCGGCCTCGGCGAGGTGATCGCCCCCGAGGTGCTGGCCCGCATGCAGCGGCTGATGACCGCCACCATCGAGGAGGGGACCGGCCGGGCGGCCCGCCTGGACCGGCCGGCCGCCGGCAAGACCGGCACCACCCAGGATTATCGCGATGCCTGGTTCCTGGGCTTTACCGCCGATTACGTCTGCGGCGTCTGGATGGGCAACGACGACCAGCGCGTCGCCATGAGGCGGGTGACCGGCGGCAGCCTGCCGGCCCAGTTGTGGAAGAAGGTGATGATGGCCGCCGACCGCGGCCTGCCGCCGCGCCCGCTGCTGCTGCCCGCCCAGCCGGTGGCCGACAATCCGGTGGGCGCCCTGGTGGGGCGCGCCGCCCAATCGGTGGGCAGCGCCGCCGGCGAGGCGGTCCGCGGCGTGGGCAACGCCATCGACGGCCTGATCAACAGCCTGTTCGGGAGATAAAGCCTATCCTCACGCCCGCCGGGCGCCGCGCACCAGCACGAAGAACGCCGCCGCCGCCGCCAGGCCCAGCAGCAGCACCAGGCCGGCCAGCGGCCGCGGGGTGCCGTCGAACAGGCGGGCCACCGCCCAGCCGGCGACCGAGCCGGCGCTCATCTGAATGAAGCCCAGCAGCGCCGAGGCCGAACCGGCCATGCGAGGATAGGGGGCGATGGCCCCGGCGGTGGAATTGGGCAACGCCAGGGCGCAGCCGAAAAAGAACAGGCTCATCGGGGCAAGGACCGCCGGCAGGCTGACCATCCCCGCCCAGGCGAGGGCGGCCATCAGCGCACCGGCCGCCACCGCTACCACACAGCCGGCCGCCACCATGCGGTCGAGCCCGACCCGTGCCGTCAGCCGCCCCGCCGCCAGGCCACCCAGGATATAGCCGCCGATCACCACCGCGAAGCCGAAGCCGAAATGGCGGGCCGGCAGGTGCAGCACCTGGATCAGCACGAAGGACGACGCCGAGATGAAGGTGAACATGCCGGCGAAGCACAGGGCCACGGTCAGCACGTAGCCCAGCACCAGGCGGTCGCGGAGCAGCGCCGCGTAATTGCCGAGCATGGCCAGCGGTTGCAGGGCGGCGGCGTCGGGATGGCGGTTGGTTTCGACCAGCAGCCGCCAGACGGCCAGCAGCAGGACGGCCCCGAACAGGGTGAGCAGGGCGAAATTCGCCCGCCAGCCGAACCAGGCCTGGAACCAGCCGCCGGCGATGGGCGCGGCAAAGGGGGCCAGCGCCATGGCCGAGGCCATGTAGGACATCACCTTGGCCGCCTGCTCGCGCGGGAACAGGTCGCGCACCACCGCCCGTCCGACCACCGGGCCGCAGCAGGCGCCCAGCGCCTGGAGGAAGCGCCCGGCGATCAGCAGGCCGATGGAGGGCGCCGCCATGCAGAACAGGCTGGCCGCCAGATACAGCGCCGTGCCGGCCAGGATCACCGGCCGCCGGCCGAAACGGTCGGACAGCGGCCCGTAGACCGGCATGGCCAGGGCGAACCCGGCAAGGAAGGCCGACAGGGTCAGCTGCACGGTGGGCACGTCGGTGGCGAAATAGCGCGCCATGTCGGGCAGCGACGCCAGGTAGAGGTCGGTCGAGATCGGCCCGAACGCCACCAGGGCGGTGAGCAGCGCCACCAGCTTGAAAGGAGCGGCGGCGGGTTCAGCCATAGCGATGCAGCCTTCCGCCATTGGCCTTCAACCAGCGCTTGGCCGGGGCGGGATCGCCGGCCAGGCGGGCGACGGTGGCCCAGAACGCCGGGGAGTGGTTCATCTCCGCCAGGTGGGCGACTTCGTGGGCGACGACATAGACCAGGACCTCTTCCGGGGCCAGCACCAGCCGCCAGGAAAACGACAGGTCGCCGCGGCCGGAACAGCTGCCCCAGCGCGAGCGGGTGTCGCGCAAACTGATGTGGGCCGGCAGGCGGCCCAGGCGGTCGGCCAGGCGGAAGGCATGGGGCAGGATGTGGCGCCGCGCCTCGGCCCGCAGGAAATCGAGCACCCGGCGCGGAACATGCTCGGTCCGGCCGGTGACATTCAACACCCCCTCTTCCGCCCAGGCGCCGCCGCGGGCCCCCGGCAGGTGGCGGATTTCGTGATCGACCCCCAGCAGCGGCACGCGGGCGCCGGGCACCAGCGGCACCCGCTCGGGCAGGCGGGCCAGCCGCTCGGCCAGCCAGATGCGATGCTGGGCCAGGAAGCGTTCGGCCTCGGCGGGGCCGGCCCGCGGCGGCAGCACCACCACCGGCCCGGCCACCGGGTCGAGGCGCAGACACATCCGGCGGGCGCGGGCGGACCGGCGCAGGGCCACCGTGACGGTATGACCGCCCAGATCGACCACCACGCCCTCGGCCATGGCGGTCACCGGCCCCGCGGCGGCGGCTGGGTCCCGGCCGGCTCGTCGAACAGGGCGGCCAGTTGGCGCAGCATGGTGCCGCCCAGTTCCTCGGCATCCATGATGGTCACGGCGCGGCGATAATAGCGGGTGACATCGTGGCCGATGCCGATGGCCACCAGCTCCACCGGCGAGCGCCCCTCGATCCACTCGATGACTTCCCGCAGATGCTTTTCCAGGTAGTTGCCGGGATTGGCCGACAGGGTGGAATCGTCCACCGGCGCGCCGTCGGAGATCACCATCAGGATACGGCGCTGCTCGGAGCGGGCCATCAGCCGTTCGTGGGCCCACAGCAGCGCCTCGCCGTCGATGTTCTCCTTGAGGATGCCTTCGCGCAGCATCAGGCCCAGATTGCGCCGGGCGCGGCGCCAGGGGGCGTCGGCCGCCTTGTAGACGATGTGGCGCAGATCGTTGAGCCGCCCGGGATTGGCCGGCTTGCCCTCGGCCTGCCAGACCTCGCGGGCCTGGCCGCCCTTCCAGGCGCGGGTGGTGAAGCCCAGCACCTCGGCCTTGACGGCGCAGCGCTCCAGGGTGCGGGCCAGGATGTCGGCACTCATCGCCGCCACCGAGATGGGCCGGCCACGCATCGAGCCGGAATTGTCGATCAGCAGGCTGACCACCGTATCGCGGAAGTCGGTTTCCTTTTCGATCTTGAAGGACAGCGAATGCATGGGATTGGCCACGATGCGGGCCAGGCGCCCGGTATCCAGCATTCCCTCTTCCAGATCGAAGTCCCAGGCGCGGGTCTGCTGCGCCATCAGCTTGCGCTGCAAGCGGTTGGCGAGGCGCGCCACCACGCCTTGCAGGTTGGCCAATTGCTGATCGAGCTGGCTGCGCAGGCGGGTCAATTCGTCGGGATCGCACAGATCCTCGGCGGCGACCACCTGATCGAAGCGGGTGGTATAGGGGCGGTAGGGCCGCTCGGCGGCTCCCGCCCGGTTGGCGCCCTCCTGGCGGTGGCGGCTGGGGCCGCCCGGTTCCTCGCTACCGGCCCCCGACAGCAGGATGTCCTCGCCGGCGGCCATGCCCTCCTGCTCGCCGTCGCCCTCGGCGGCGCCGGGCGCCGGCTGCACCTCGCCTTCGCCTTTGGCGCCCTCGCTCCCCTTGTCCTCGTCCTTCTGCTCGCCCGAGGCCGACCCATCCTGCCCCTGCTGGCCGGCCTCGTCGGATTCCTCGTCCTGGCGCTGCTCGCCCTCGGCCTCGCCGCCCAGGTCGAGGGCGGCCAGCAGATCGCGCAGCGAGCGGGTGAAGGAATCCTGGTCGGCGATCTGCTCGCGCAGGCGGGCCAGGGTGGCGCCCGCCCGCGCCTCGACCAGCGGCCGCCACAGCTCCACCGCGGCGCGGGCCGATTCGGGCGGCGGAAAGCCGGAAAACGCCTCGCGGGCGATCAGCCGCATGGCCTCGGCCAGCGGCACGTCCTCGCGCCGGGTGGCCAGTTCCAGACCCTCGGCCCGGCAGCGCTGGTCCAGCACCGCGGCGATGTTCTTCGCCACCCCGGCCATGCGCCGGGCGCCCAGGGCTTCCACCCGGGCCTGTTCCACCGCCTCGTAGACCCGGCGGGCATCGGCGCCGGCCGGCATGCGCCGGGCATGCAGCCGGTCGTCGTGGTAGCGGAAGCGCAGGGCCACCGCGTCGGCCGTGCCGCGCAGCCGCACCAGATCGGCCTCGGCCACGTTGCGGGGCGGCGCCGGCAGGCGGACTTCGACGCCGTGCACCGAGGCGGCGCCGGCCCCATAGCCCACTTCCAGGTCGCCCCGCCCGGCGATGGCCCGGACCGCGGCGGTGGTGGTCCGGCGGAGCAGGTCGGCGGGCGCCTCCTCGCGGGACGGCGCCGGACGCGCCGCCGTGCCGGCGGCATTGCGCAGCGGCGTGGAGCGCGGGGCGGCGGCGGGGCGGTCGGCCACGGGCGGCCTCACATCGCGACGCGGGCGGGGGTCTCCGGCAGATCGACGCCGAAGCAGCGCTGGTAGTACTCGGCGATCACCGGCCGCTCCACCTCGTCGCACTTGTTGAGGAAGGTCAGGCGGAAGGCGAAGGCGACGTCGCCGAAGATCTTGGCGTTCTCCGCCCAGGTGATCACCGTGCGCGGGCTCATCACGGTGGAGATGTCGCCGTTCATGAAGCCCTGGCGGCTCAAATCGGCCAGCGAAACCATGCGCCCCACCGTTTCGCGGCCCTCGGGCGTGTCCCAGCCGTCCAGCTTGGCGACCACGATGCCGCATTCGGTATCGTGCTCCAGGTAGTTCAGCGTCGCCACGATGTTCCAGCGGTCCATCTGGCCCTGGTTGATCTGCTGGGTGCCGTGGTACAGGCCGGTGGTGTCGCCCAGGCCGACGGTGTTGGCGGTGGCGAACAGCCGGAAGGCCGGATGGGGGCGGATCACCCGGTTCTGATCCAAGAGGGTCAGGCGGCCCTCCACCTCCAGCACCCGCTGGATGACGAACATCACGTCGGGGCGGCCGGCGTCGTATTCGTCGAACACCAGGGCGCAGGGGTGCTGGAGCGCCCAGGGCAGGATGCCCTCGCGGAACTCGGTAACCTGCTTGCCGTCCTTCAGCACGATGGCGTCCTTGCCGATCAGGTCGATGCGGCTGACATGGCTGTCCAGGTTGACGCGCACGGTCGGCCAGTTCAGCCGGGCCGCCACCTGTTCGATGTGGGTGGACTTGCCGGTGCCGTGGTAGCCCTGGACCATGACGCGCCGGTTGAAGGCGAAGCCGGCCAGGATGGCCAGGGTGGTATCCCGGTCGAAATGATAGGCGGGGTCGCGGTCGGGCACATGCTCGCCGCCCGTGGAGAAGGCGGGCACCCGCATATCGACGTCGAGGCCGAAGGCGTCGCGGACGGAAATCTCGATGTCCGGCTTCGCCAGGATGTGGTCCGACGCGAGCGGGGTGTCAGATTGAGCGGTCATAGACGTTCGGTCCTCGGGAAAGGGTCTGGGAGGCCGGTGCCCCGATCAGACGTGGAGGCTGGCCAGCAGGGTATTATAGGCTTGGTTGATCTGCTTGAATTTCTCTTCGGCATCCTTGTCGCCGCCGTTGGCGTCGGGGTGGTGGCGCTTCACCAATTGTTTGTAGCGGGCCTTGAGGGTGGCCAGGGTCAGGGGACCCGACAGGTCGAGGACGCGCATCGCCTCTTCCTCGGGGGTGCGCGCCGCCGCCTTGGCACGGGCGGTTTCCTCGGCCTCGTCCTCGAACACCCCGAACGGGTCGTGGATGGAAAAGGAAAAGTGGCGGTTGCCGGTCTTGCTGCCCAGCGGCCAGGTCGGGCGCTGCCAGGTGGTGTCGCGGCGTACCTCGCCCTCGATCTCCTCGGCGCTCATCCCGGCATAGTAGTTCCAGGCGGCGTTGTAGGCCCGCACATGGTCGAGGCAGAACCAGTAGTATTCGTTCAGGTGGTCGCGCGATCGCGGCGCGCGGTACTCCCCGTCCCCGCAGCAGCCGGGATGGTCGCATCGGCGCGACGCCCTTGCGGTCTCGGCACGGTCGGCGGTTTCGGCCCCGTTGGAGCCGATCCACCGCGCGGATCTGAAATTCGTTGCCTTCATCATCGGCCATAATGCCGGACAGGGGGGAGGACGTGCAAGGCGCCAACCGTTTGGCTTCGGGCTTGACGGGCCGGGCCCGGCCTGCCACTTCCGGAGGGGAGACGACCCGCACCCCGAGTTGCCAGGAGAGCCATCCGTGACCATTCGCGCCGCCATCGAACGCAAACTGACCGCCGGCCTCGCCCCCGAACGGCTGGAAGTCATCGACGATTCCCACCGCCATCTCGGCCATGCCGGCCACCACCCCGACGGCGAGAGCCACTTCACGGTGGAGATCGTGTCGCACGCCTTCGCCGGCAAGTCACGCGTCGAGCGCCACCGCCTGGTCAACGCCCTGCTGGCCGAGGAACTGGCCGAGCGCGTCCACGCGCTGGCGCTGCGCACCCTGACCCCCGACGAGGCGGGACGGGGATAGGCGACCGCCCCGCGCCGGGGATGCCGTCCCGGGGGCTTGGCCGGCGGCGGACCGGAGGGAGCCTTGGCGCTGTCTGCCCGGGATGGGCGGTTTGCGCCCAAAGTAGACGTTCCGGAGATTTGCGCCGACTCTCGATATCGGACCATGCTGGGAACAAGTGCGGTGGCAGTTGTTGTCATCGCCGACCGAAGCGCCGGACATTCGTCCATAGGCGGCGGATAGGTGAATGGCAACATTGTGATCTCGCCCACCAAAGGCACGCGGTGCCGGTGCATGTTCCCGTCGAAAGCGATGGCACAACGCGACGCCTTGCGATCAGTGGAACTCCGGACAGAGGTGGGGTATATGTTGTCGGAATTGGCGTGGTCTTTTTTATTTGGGCTGGCCTTTGCGCGGCCGTGGAAGTCCGAGGAAATTGAGGGGATCCCATGAGTGATATTCGGCTTCGGGTCGCACAGTCCCTGGCGGATTACATGGCGGTAGTTGACGCATTGACGCCTATGACCCTGGCCGGATTGTGGTTCCGCGGCCAATCGAATGCTGAATACCGGCTTACTCCGAGCGCTCTCCGCAATGTCACCCAAACGACCGACAGATTGGGTCTGCCACTCCGAAAAGGACAGTTCCATACATCGGACAGTGGTGAGGTTATCTTCATTAACGTTGAGCGAATGCGGGCAGCGTTTAAAAGGCAAGCGCGTCCGTTCATCGAGCGTCCACTTGAGAACGAATTCGAATGGTCTCCCTATCCAGGCAACCCAGGTTCCGCGAATGTTCTTGGCGGGGCGGTCGCCCTGAGGTAGAGTCGGTGCATTGATCGCGGGGGGATAGATGGCCGGCATTCTCGATTTTGTGGCACGTTTCGGC
>JAKAFA010000142.1 GCA_021818185.1 Pseudomonadota bacterium
CCTGCTCGGCCTGGCCGACCGGCCCTGCGCCGCCTTGATCAAGGACAAGCTGGCCGAAGCCGTCGCCACCCTGGCCGCCCTCGAAGGCAATCCGCGCGCCCCCCAGGCGGGAGATCTGGCCGAGGCGGCGCACGGGACGCTGTCCGGCGCGCTCGCCTTGCTGGGCCGCATCGTCAACGGCACCGTCACCGTCAGCGAGAATGCCACCCTTCCCGACTTCACCCTGCTGCGGGCGATGGTCGCCTATACCATCGGACCGGTGCGCGGCGGCGCATCCGACCTAGCCTCCCTGGCCAGCGGATTGCTGACCACGGTCCTGCACCAGCGGCAGGACTGGCTGTTCGGGCTGATCCGCGACACCATCGCCCGGATGGCCAGGGAGGTCGTCGCCGTCAGCCCGAACAACGTGGCGATGTTTCTGACCGGCGGGCGCGGGCTGCACTACCTGTTGCAGACGCCACCCAACGGCGAGAGCGACTGGGATACCCAGATCCTGATCAATCCCCGCCTGCCGAGCGGCGAATGGGTGGCGATCTACAACGCGGTCCGCGACATCGTCGCCACCCACCTGCTGGAGTTCGGCATGGGGTTCTCGGCAGCGCTGCTCAGCAACCTCGACCAGGTAAACGCCGGTCTGGCGCTGGTCGATGCCGGCGTCCTCGGCGACAAGATCAAGGGCGACGACCAGGCGCTGGGCGAGCCGGCCGACACCGCCCGCTGCAAGGCCGAACTGATCGACGTCGGCATTCCCCGCCAATATTCGGTGGAGCTGGCCGATCAGTGGGCACACGTCAAGGACACCGTCACGGTCGCCGAGGACGGCGTTCCCTATCCCGGCATCGGCCATTTCATCGAGGAATGCGTCGACCTGGTGCGGGAATGCCATATCGGCATGGCCAAGTCCCCGGAAAGGCGCCAGAAGCGCACCCGGCGGCTGGGCGAGATGCTGTCGCCCGAGGTGGCGGGCTTCGACCGGCTGATCGAGTCGCACGGGAAACTGGCGGGCAGCCTGGGGCTGGACGCCAGCGCCGCGCTGATCGAGCAGTTCACCCCCGGCCCGGCGCGCTCGCTTGCCGTGATCCTGCTGGGGCAATTCTGCACCGCCTATGGCCTGGACCTCGACCGGCGGTTGGCCAAGGCCTTCGATACGGTGGCGGCCGCCATGCTGGCCGATGCGGTGCGGGACAAGCTGGTGGACCTGGAGGTCGTCTTCACCTGGACCACCGCCCTGTCCGAGGTGATGCAGACCCACATGGCAGCCCGCGACCGGTTCCTCTGCGCCCAGGACGGCGCGGTGGCCGGGCTGATCGACGGGCTGGCGGCGCAGCTGGGCGGCAAGATCCTGGTGGTGGTGGGCGGGGCGTTCGCCGCCTACTGGTATGCCAAGTTCGCCCCCAACCAGACCCGCCAGAACAGGATCTTCCCGGTGGACACCGTCACCGCGGCGATCCTGTGCAAGGACTGCCTGGCCGACAGCGATCTGGGCGGCGAGCGGTTCAATTCCGCCGCCACCACGCTGGCCGCGCTGGCCCGGCTCTACGGGGCGTTCGGCGACGTGATCAAGGACGAGGCCGCCCTGTCCCTTAGCCTCTACGCCGGCAAGGACCTGCCGCTGGGCGCCACCTCGTATACGCCGCTGGTCGCCCGCTTCCGGCTTTCCCCCCAGCGCCTGGTGCAGAGCGTCGAGGTGCACGGGCTGAACCTGCTGGGCCTGCCCCAGATGTTCAGCGAATACCGCAACCGCGCCGCCGGCACCGCCGAACTGGAAACGCGGGCCCGTCTGGTCGAGGCCATCGGCGCCCTGATCGAGATGGAACACCACTACCGCGCGGCGCTGTAGACCCCGCGATCAGAAACGCCCCTAACAAAGGTTGGGAACCGCCAGAGGAACTGGAAGAGCCATCGTTTTATTCCCGTGTATCGGGAGGCGACTCGCGTCGAGGCGCCATCCACTATCGCTCGCTGTAGGGCCCGAGGAAACGGACACCATTGAAATGGATCAGATGTGATGGTGCGTCGGCCACCCACACCTCTGTTTCCCAGGCGATTTCCGTGAGATAACGGCCCATCACCGACCGAGTGGGGAAGGCGGTGACGTAGACGAGACCTGCCTTGGCGCCCGCGAACAAACGGGCAAGCTCGGCGTGACGCTTGCCGTCAACCGGCCCGTGGCTCGTGACGCTCTCGACCAGCAAAAGCCAGTGCCGTTCGGGATAGTAGAGAATCACATCTGGCATTTTGCCGTGGTTGTCCACAACCACGCCAAGGTCGGCGAGAAGGTTCTCGTTGAAATAACCCCACTTCTCGCCAGTGTCGCCGGCATAGATCAGCATGCCACCGGGCACATATCGGGGGCCGAAGTCTTCGATAATGGCCTTAATGAGTTCGCTGTGCTCGCCAGGGCTGATCCGGATTTCCTGCCCCGGCGC
The DNA here is from genome assembly GCA_021818185.1 of Pseudomonadota bacterium. Classification (GTDB taxonomy): domain Bacteria; phylum Pseudomonadota; class Alphaproteobacteria; order Rhodospirillales; family Magnetospirillaceae; genus JAKAFA01. The sequence continues at coordinate 2,430 of JAKAFA010000142.1, forward strand.
AATCTGTACCGGAATCATTCGCTGGTCCCGTTCATGGGCGTAGCGGGCTGCCAACGTCTCCCGCTCCGCCAGATAAACGGCAAGGCCGTGCTCCCAGTTCGGGGAACCAAATGTGCGCACCAGGGCCAGGGCCTCGGGGGCAATCTGATAGACCGCTTTGGGGCTGTTCACCGGTCGGCCTGGGTCATCGGGATTATAGAGGGCCAAACCGGCATCGACGAATTGATGCATGGTCTGCCGGCGGAAGGTCTCCCGCGTATTGGGCGCGTAGTCCTTGCCATAGTGAAGCTTTGCGAACTCCATCATGGGCGTGATGCCAATCAGTGGGCTGGCGGCGTCGGGCCACGTTCGATTGGGCGTCAGACCGGCGATTGCCAGCAGGCACAGAGCCGAGCGATCGTTCTGCTGCGCGCGCGGGAATCCGAGGGCGGCGAGGATTTCAAGCGCACCCTGGATGTTGCGGTGTTCGGCCATTAGGTCTCGCGGGTCAGTTCGGCAATCTTGGCGTCGATACCATTCTGGGTGATCGCCCCTTGCCGCATAGCCCATTCGCCTAAGGCAAGCAACGCCTTTTCGCTGGGGTACGGCAGCTTGCGAAGGTCTGTCGCATTGACCTGGGTATGACCGGAAAAGCGCCGCAAATGCTGGTCTACAGCGGTCGAATTGAGGTAGATCGCAAGCCCGTGTGCGAGTGCCAGCGGAAGCCCGCCCTTCCGCCGGTGAAATACGTTGAGGTGGTTTTCAAAGCCCAGCAGGGCATAGGTCGGAAACGCTGCCTGCGGAACCACCGAGGCGACGACGCGGCGACGCTCCTCTTTGGAGGAAAAGCGGCGGGTCGTGGTGTACGTGCCGTTGGGCATGAGCCACTTCCGGGTTTCGTTATTGACCACGATGCTGTTTGGCTTTTTCGACTCCGCTGGCCAAACCAATTCTCCGGTGCTCAGGTGGTTGGCGTACAGCAACGGTACGCCACCACTTTCCGGCTGCATTCGGAGGTGTTCCTTGAGCCGGAAATCCACCACGGGGCCGGTGCAAACGCCGATGCCCAGGTCTTCCAGGGAAAAAGAGAAGGCGTCGGCAGCGCCGATCAGTGACGATTCTGCCTCGGCAAGGGGAATATGGATGAACAGCTGATCATCGTCAGGAAACACCACCTTGTCGAATGGGTGGACGTAGGTCTCCAGGTCGGCGGAGGTGTCATCCTCCGAGGCACTGATTTTCACCGAACCTTGGGTCTCACCCTTCCGCAGGCGGACGACAATCGTTTCCTGCAGAACATTATCCTCCTTAAATGCCTTGTCGCGTGCCTTGAACAGATGAATGTGGCATAGGGCGGTGCGATGCAGCATGAATTGCCGGAATGGCCTGTAATAAGGACCATTGCAGAAGCTTCGAGGAATTATGGCGACGATCTCGCCTCCGTCCTGCATTAGTGCAATGACGCATCCGAGGAAGGCTGTGTAGAGGTTGACTGTCTCCAGACCGATCTCGCGGGCAAGCAAGCGGTGGCGGGAACCCGTATTTATTTTCTTATAAGGCGGGTTCATGATGGCGTGTGTGAAACGGCTTCCGCCGTTGAACTGCCGCGCATTCACTGCATGCTCGATGAAATCTCCTCCGACGACCTCCGTTTCAGCGCCAAGTTTCTCGCCATAAGCCGTCAACACCTGGCGCAGGTGGCTATGAAGGCTGGCGTCGTACTCGTAGGCGGTAATGTGGATGGATTCAAAGGCCAATTCGCCAGCTACGCAGCGGTCGAGGAAGGCGCTAGACAGCGACCCGATTCCCGCACCGGGGTCAATGAGGTGACATGGGCCGTGGGTGGCAGCGGTGAACAGCGACGCCATGAATTGCGCGGTCGCCGAAGGCGTCATAAACTGGCCCAGCGACGATTTGAGCGCCCTGCTCCGAGCGCTCGCCACCTGCTGGCGGAGCTTGTCAACAGTGTCCAAATGGATCATAGCGCGTGCCCTCGGGTTAAGGGCCGAAGCATACCTCAAGGCTGGAGCAACATGAAAAGCTTCATCCGATCGCGCCGACAGCCCCCGCCGCGGCGGCCCGGCGGTATTCGCGGGGGGTCAGGCCGACCTCGCGGCGGAAGCATTTTTCGAAATGGCTGAGATCGGAGAATCCCACCCGGAGGGCCACCTCGGTGACCGGCTGGCGGGGATCGCCGGCCAGCATCTCCTTGGCCTTTTCCACGCGGATGCGGGCCAGTAGCGTCTTGCAGGACAGCTGCATGCCGTGGCGGAACAGGAAGCTGAGATGGGACTGGCTGACATGGGCCTGGCGGGCCAGGGCGGCCAGCCGGATCGGCTCGGCGTAATGGTCGGCCAGGTAGAGCACCGCCTTGCGCAGATTGGGGTGCAGGCGGCCCAGCACCCGCGGGTCCTTCCCCAGGGCGCCGCGCACCCAGCCGCCGTCGCCCTCCTCCTCCCCGGCCGGCGCTCCCTCCGCCGCCGCCCCCGCCGCGGCGGGGGCCGGTCCGGCCTCGCCCAGGATCTGCGGCACATGGCGGCGGACATCCTCGGCGCGGATCGCCTCGCGCCCGGTCATCACCGCCAACCGCGCCACCACCCGTTCCAGTTCGAACACATTTTCCGGCCAGGAATGGCTGCGGCATAGCGCCAGCAATTCGGGGCCGGCCTTGGCGGCGGCGCAAAAGCCGTGGCGCTCCAGCGTCGCGGCGACCAGGGGCTCGATGTCCTGCGGCCGGTCGCGCAGCGGCGGCACGGTCACCGACAGGAAATCCAATTCGGCCAGCAGCGGCCGCGAGAAGCGGCCGGCCAGCACCAGGCGCCGCAGGTCGGCGGTGGCCGAGGCGACCACCCGCACCGTGGCGGCGGCCGGCACGTCCCGCCCCGACCCGTCCAGCCATTGGCCCAGGCGCGACTGCATCCGCTGCGGCACCAGGTATTGCAGGCCGGGAGCCAGGGTGTCGATGTTGCTGAGAAACAGCGTCCCGCCGGCCGCCTGGCGGAACCAGTCCTCGGGCCCGCCGGCCGGCTGGGCGCAGTCCACCTGCACGAAGGGCCCATCGCGCCGCTGGCCGCAGCAATGGATAGCGGCGGCCAGATAGGGCGTCTCGGTGCCGAACTCGCCGTGCAGCAGGGCGGGAAGGTCGCTCTGCGCCGCCTTTTCGACATAGAGGTCGAGGTCGCGCGCCGCCGGGCTGACGCCGACCAGCAGCAGCGGGCGGCCGAGGCGCTCGGCGGTCCATCGGCCGACCTCGCAGCGCTTGATCATGAAGGCGATGTGGCGAGCGCAATCGCGCACCTGGCCCGGATCCGTCCGCCGGTTGTCGTCCCAGCGCAGCACCAGTTCGCCGAGCGATCCCTCGCCATAGGTGAGCGGCACGGCGATCCCGGCGGCGGCATCGGGGCCCGCACACGCCCCGTCCTCCCGCCAATCGGCGACGAGCCCGCCCGCCGCACGGCGGATGGTCAGCCGCCCCAGCCCGGCCACCCGCAACTCGCCCCCCGCCACCCCCGACAGGGTGGCCAGGGAGTGCAGATAGGCGCCGAGGAAGGCGGCAAGGCCGTGAACCGGCCCGCCCAGCCGGTGCAGCACCCGCAACGACAGGGCGGCGGCACCGATCTCGGCCTGGGCGAAACGCCCGGCGACAGCTTGCTCGAAGCGCATACCCCCCCCCGCTCGATCTACCGCAGCACAATTCGTCTTAACATCGCATAACTTCGCGATGCAAGCCACTTTTACGGGTATTGCGGCGATCATGGCCCGCCCAGGCCTCCGCCGAAGATTTCGCGGCCGACGGTTTCTTCCAGCGAGCGATAGGCCCTGGTCCGGGTCAGACGGCCGCCGGGAGGAATGGCGGTGCGGCTGCGGCCGGGAAGCAGGCTGACGCGCTTGCCGCCCAAGGGCGAGGCGCCCACCACCGCCGCCACGGTGTCGTCCGGCAGGCGGATGTCGCCACGGATGCTCATAAAGACGTCCGCGTCGAGGCTGCGCGGATCGACAGCGAGGCCGGTCACCGAGCCGACGTCGACACCGCGGATGGTCACCGGGTCGCCGTCCTTCAAGCCGCCGGCGTCGCTGAAGCGGGCCGACATCGGATAGCCGGTGACCGCCCCCGGCCGCCCCACCGCCAGGGCGAAGGCCAGAAACAGCGCCGCCGCCGCCACGACCAGGGCCGACAGCAGGGATTCGACCAGATTGTGCCGCATGGCGTGCCCCGGCATTATCGCTGACGGTACAACAGAAAGGCGGTACGAAGGGTCGCCGTCCCTTTCAGGCCGGCGGCCCGCCCGGTCGGGCCGGTCAACCGACCCGAATTACGCCGTAATGTTATATAATCCTGTCGAGCCGAGACGCCCCCACAGGAGCGTCGAGAGGAGGAACCGAATGAACCGGATTTGGACCATCGCGCTGGCCGCCCTGGCGGTGATCGCCGCGCAGCCGGCCCAGGCGGACGGTTGGGGCTGGCACCGACCCTGGGGGGGCGGATGGGGTTGGCACGAGCCCGATTGGGGCGGCGGATGGGGCTGGCATCGGCCCTATTATTGGGGCGGCCCTTCCGTCGTCTTCGCCTATCCCCCGCCCGTGGCCTATGCGCCACCACCTGTGGCCTATGCGCCGCCGCCCGCCGCCTACGCCACCCAGCCCCCGCCGCTCCAGGCCACGCCGGCCTCGCCGCCCTACACCGATTCGTCGGGGCGGTATTGCCGCGAATACCAGTCCACGGTGATGGTCGGCGGCCAGCCACAACAAAGCTACGGCACCGCCTGCCGGCAGCCGGACGGAACCTGGCGGGTGGTGAATTGAAGTCGGGGTTCGTTTCGGCGAATCCCCGCTTGTCCCCGCTTTGCCTTGGCCTTTGGGCAGGCTATGCTCGCCGTCCTGGGTGGGTGGGTCTGGCGAGGGGCTGAATGAGCGGTGTCGACGTTGCGGTGGTGCCCGGCGCGGGTGAAGGCAAGCCGGCCGTCCCGCCTTCGCCTTTCACGTTCCGCTTCCTGCGCCTGACCCTTCCCTATTTCCTGAATTCCGAGGAACGGTGGCAGGCCCGCCTGCTGGCGGTGCTGCTGGTCGCCCTGACCGTCGCCCAGGTGGTCATCCCGGTCAAGGTCAACCACTGGAGCGCCGCCCTGTTCGACGCTCTGGAACAGCACTCGATGAGCGGCTTCTTCGACCAGATCGGGGTGATGGCGGTGATCCTGGCCGCCAATATCGTGATCTCCACCGCCCATCTGACCGTCAAGCGGACGCTGCAACTGACCTGGCGGCGCTGGCTGACCCGCCACATCCTCGACGACTGGATGGCGGCCGGCCGCCAGTTCCAGGTCACCCACATGCCGGGCGAACACGACAATCCCGACGGCCGCATCGCCGAGGACGTGCGCAACACCACCGAATCCGCCATCGAACTGGCCCATTCCCTGTTCTATTGCGTGCTGCTGCTGTTCAGCTTCGTTCAGATCCTGTGGTCGCTTTCGGGTCCGCTCACCGTTCGGCTGGCCGGCCACGCCCTGTCCATTCCCGGCCACATGGTCTGGATCGCGCTGGCCTATTCCGGCACGGCCACCACCCTGGCGCTGACCATCGGCTGGCCGCTGATCCGCATGACCGACAAGCGCCAGACCGCCGAGGCCAATTTCCGCTTCGGGCTGGTCCGCGGCCGCGAACATGCCGAGGCCATCGCCCTGCTGCATGGCGAAGGCGACGAGCGCCGGCGCCTGAGCGACCTGTTCGGCGGCATCCAATCCACCTGGAACCGGCAGACCGCCGCCCTGGTCCGGCTGTTCGCCTTCACCTCCGGTTATTCCATCCTGTCCACCGCCTTTCCCATCCTGATCGCCGCCCCGCGCTACATCGCCGACCAGATTTCCCTGGGCCAGTTGATGCAGACCGCCCAGGCGTTCCAGCAATTGACCCAGGCACTGTCCTGGCCGGTGGACAACCTGCCGAACGGCGCCAGCTGGCGGGCCTCGGTCGAGCGGGTGCTGGCCCTGTCCGACGCGCTGCGCGCCCTGGATGCCGGCACCCAGCCCGATGGGCGCCAGGGGGTCGGCGTGACCAACTCGGACCGCCCGGTCCTGGCCTTTCGCGGCCTGAGCATCACCGATCCCAGCGGCGACATGGTGCTGTCCGGCTTCAGTTCGGAAATCGCCGAGGGCGAACGGGTGCTGATTTCCGGCGATCCGGTGGTGGCCATCAAACTGTTCAAGGTGGTGGCCGGGCTGTGGCCGTGGGCCAGCGGCACGGTGGAGATGCCCAAGGACGCCGCCATCTTCTTCATGCCGCAACGCCCCTACCTGCCCATCGGCCGGCTGCGCAGCGCCGTGGCCTACCCGGCCGGCCCCACCGCCTTCGACGACGCCCAGTTGACGACGGTGCTCGCCCGGGTGGGGCTGCAGCAGCTGACCGGCCGATTGGACGACGTCGCCAGTTGGGAACAGGTGCTGACGGTCAGCGAACAGCAGCGTCTGGGCTTCGCCCGCCTGCTGCTGCACCGGCCCAACTGGATCTTCATCGAAGAGGCGACCGATTCCCTGGACAGCGATGGCGAAGACGACATGATGCGGCTGCTGATCGAGGAATTCCCGGCAGCCACCGTGCTGACCATCGGCTACCACGCCAATCTCGAAGTCTACCACCACCGGACGCTGGCGCCGGTGGACCGCCGCGCCGCCCCGCGCCCCAAACGCCGCCGCTCGGTGCGCGCCGTCGCCGCCCAGACAGTCAAAACCTAGGGGGCCGGCCCAAGCTCAGCCGGCATTCAGAAGCTGAAGAATCCCGGCGCGCGCGCCGTCGGAACAGGCCACCGCCTGCCCGCAGCCCAGCTTGGCGGAACAGCGCAGCATATCTTCCAAAGCCTGGCGCATCGCGCCGATTTCACCGGCATTCTCCAGCCGGGCGATGCGGGCCAGCCGGGTATCCAGACACTCGCCTTCGGCGAATGCGTTCATGTCGGCGTCCCCTGGTCCACGCATCCATCAGATTTCTTGAGTGTAGCAGATCCGGCGCCGCCTTCTACCTGAAAGTTGTTATCTTTCTATCCTAACGAGGTACATTCCTCATTCCAGGCGGCGGCGCGCCACCAGATCCCGGTACCAATGATAGGAATCCTTCGGCCGCCGAGTGCGGTCGCCGGCGAAGTCCACATGGATCAGGCCGAAGCGGTTGCCGAATCCCGACCCCCACTCGAAATTGTCCAGCAGCGACCACACGAAATAGCCGCGCACGTCCGCCCCCGCCTGCATGGCCAGGCCCATCTGCTCGATATAGGCCCGCAGATAGGCGATGCGATGGGGATCGGCCACCCGTCCGTCGGCCGCCACGCTCTCCTCGCCGCTGCCACAGCCGTTCTCGGTGACGTAGATCGGCAGCCGGTAGCGGCGGGTCAGGTCCAGCAATTCCTGGCGGAACGCCTCGGGATAGATGGGCCAGCCGATCTCGGGATGGGGCACGGCGTCAGGATCGCTGCCCCAGGCGAAGCCCAGGGGGCCGGGCTCGGCCTTGGCGAAAATCGGCCCGTAATGGTTCAGGCCGAACCAGTCGAGGGGCCGGCAGATGGCGGCCAGATCGCCGGCCTGAATATAGGGCTCGACGTCGCCGACCACTTCCGGAGGGTAGAAGCCCAGCACCTGCGGATCGACGAAGATGCGGTTCCAATGGGCGTCGAGCAGTTCGGCCGCCCGCCGGTTCTCGGCGGAATCGCCTTCGGGATGAACGGCCTGGCGGTTATGGATCACCCCGATCCGCGCCGCCGGCACCAGGCTGCGCAGCACGTCCACCGCCCGTCCATGCGCCAGGTTGAGGTGGTGCACCGCCCGCAGATAGGCGGCGAAATCCGCCGCGGCCGGCGCCGCCCAGGTCATGGCGTAGCCGAACAGGATCGAGACGTTGGGTTCGTTGAAGGTGGCGAAATGCTTGACCCGGTCGCCGAAACGCCGCGCCACCAGGGTGACGTAATCGGCGAACCAGCCGGCAACGTCGCGGTTGGTCCAGCCGCCCAGGTCGTCGAGGGCCTGCGGCAGGTCCCAGTGGTACAGAC
>JAKAFA010000143.1 GCA_021818185.1 Pseudomonadota bacterium
CTATCACTGCGCCATTCCGCCTTCCGGTTGGGCTGAGATCGGGCTATTCTAGCGTCGATCACGGGCGGATGGGCCGCCTATCTGGGAAATGTCGGCTGCTGCAACTCGGTGACCTCGGCGACCAGACGGCGGTGGATGGCGCGGTGTTCCTCAAGACCCGGATAGCCGGCCGCAGCCATCAGCTCCTCTTCCCGCTGGAAGTGGAAGTTGGTGTAGTTGACCAGTTCGTCCAGAACGAACTCGACGGCCGCGGCGTCGTTGCGGTTCTCGGGGCTGGCGATCTGATTGATCAGGGCCAGAAGAATCCGGTGGTCATGGTCGACCATCGGCTCGCCGATGGCGATGGATTCCGACCACTCGACCACGGCGGCCCGGGCGCGCATGGCGAGCACGTCCAGGAAGGCGGCGACCACCAGCGGATCGAACTGGGAGCCGCTGCGCCCGGTGACGAAGGCCACCGCCTCCTCCTGGGGCCAAGGCTCCTTGTACGGCCGCTTCGAGGTCAGGGCGTCGTAGACGTCGGCGACCGCGACGATGCGTGCCGCCAGCGGAATTTCTTCCGCCCGCAGCCGGTTGGGATAGCCGGTTCCGTCCCAGCATTCATGGTGGCCGCCGGCGATTTCACTGGCCAGCTTGAAGCGCCGGCTGCCCACCAGCATGCGCTCCGCCTTGGCCAGGATGGTGCCGCCGGTATGGGCATGCCGTTCCATGACCACCCGTTCTTCCGCGTTCAGCCTGGCCGGCTTCAGCAGCACGCTGTCGGGAACCCCCACCTTGCCGACGTCATGGAGGATGCTGGCCAGGCCGATGTTGTGGAGGAAGTCGTCGTCGAGTTCGTCAAGATAACGGCCCCGCTCCTTGAGCGTCCGGGCGATCTCGTGGGTCATGCGGGCGACGCGCAGGACGTGCTCGCCGGTGTCGCAATCTCGGTATTCCGCCAAGTCGGCCAGGGCGACCAGCGCCACCTTCTGCGCGCGGTTGGCCTGGGACTGCATGCGGACCTGCTCCAGGCGCGAGCAGGCGGTAAGGCTCCATCCCTCTTCGGCGGTGTGGACCACGTCCAGGCGGACCGGGCCGTCGGCGGTCCGGATGTCGCAGCTTGCGCTGCCCTGCGGGCAGGCCCGCGACAAGGCGGCCGCCAGGCCCTGGGGCGGCGGGTCGGCGACACCCAGGGCGGCGGCGACCAGGCCGGCCGCTTCTTCCGGGCGGTCGCATCGCAGCTGCGACAGGAAGGCCCGGTTGGCGGCAAGCACCCCCTGGCCGGACACCACGGCGATGCCGCTGGGCATCGCCTCCAGGGCCGCCAACACATCGGGCAAAGGAACTCTCTGCCCTCCCAATACGGCATCCATCGTCGCTCTCGCCGCTAATGTCGCTCTGCAATTGGTCATAGGCTACCCCGAATTGGAAAGGGTTCCTATAATGCGTTCGATAGTGCTTCATCGCGGAGCGGCATCCGCCCCCTGGACAGCGCGGGCCGCACCCCGTACACCCGGGGTATGATCGAGGGCATGCACGCGGCCATTCTGGTGTTGGCGGGGCTGGTGGCGGCCAGCGTCTTTTCCAGCCTGCTCAGCTTCCGCATCGGCGCGCCGCTGCTGCTGGTGTTTCTGGCGGTGGGCCTGGCGGCGGGGGGCGGGCTGGGCGCCGGCATCGTCGACGCCCACACCGCCTATCTGGTCGGCAGCATGTCGCTGGCCCTGGTGTTGTTCGATTCCGGTTTCCACACCAGCATCCGGACCTTTCGCCTGGCCGCCCTGCCGGCCTTGACCCTGGCCACGCTGGGGGTGGCGGTGACCGCCGCCCTGGTGGCGCTGCCCGCCCATTGGCTGTTTCACCTGGACTGGGTCCGGGCGCTGCTGCTGGGGGCCATCCTGTCCTCCACCGATGCGGCGGCGGTGTTCTTCCTGCTGCGGGTGGGCGGCATCACCGTGCGCGAGCGGGTGCGGTCGGTGCTGGAGGTCGAATCGGGCTGCAACGACCCGATGGCGGTCTTCCTGACCCTCGCCCTGGTCGGGCTCAGCCTGCGCAACGGCGGCCGGGTGGAGGCTGAACTCGGCGTCCTGCGCGACTTGGTGTTCCAGTTCGGCATCGGCGCGGCGGGGGGTGTCCTGGGTGGCCTGCTGATCGTGCTGGCGGTCAACCGGCTGGCGGTGGAACGCTCGCTGCTGCCCATCCTGGTGCTGTCCCTGGCCCTGGTTCTGTTCGCGGCGACCGCCCTGGCCGGCGGCTCCGGGTTCCTTGCCGTCTATGCCGCCGGGCTGGTGGCCGGCAATTCCCGGCTGGCGGCGCCCGACACCTTGCGGCGCTTCCAGGACGGGGTGTCGTGGCTGGCGCAGATCGCCATGTTCCTGACTCTCGGCCTGCTTGCCGCGCCGGCCGAGTTCCCGCCGGTGCTGCCCGGCGCCCTGGCGGTGGCGGGGGTGCTGATCTTCGTGGCGCGTCCGCTGGCGGTGTGGCTGTCGCTGCTGCCGTTCCGCATCGGCGCCAACGAAGCCGCCTTCGTCGCCTGGGTGGGGCTGCGCGGAGCGGTGTCGATCCTGCTGGCCATCCTGCCGATGATGCTGGGGGCGCCGGGTGGAAGGCTGTACTTCGACGTCGCGTTCCTGGTGGTGTTGGCTTCGTTGGCGTTGCAGGGCTGGACCATCCGCGTCGTCGCCCGCTGGCTGGGGCAGATCGTGCCGCGGCGCATCGGTCCGGTGGAGCGCATGGAACTGGAGATCCCCGGCGCCCGCCACGAGCTGGTGGCCTATCGGGTGGTGACCGATTCCCTGGTGGCGCGCGGCCACCGTCCGCCACGCTGGGCCGAGCCGTCGCTGGTGGTGCGCGAAGGCCGCTCGCTGCTGGCCCATGCCGCCGGGCCGTTGCGGTCGGGGGACATGGTATGGCTGTTCGCCCGGCCCGATCGGGTGCCCCATCTGGATCGCCTGTTCGCCAGCGCCGCGCCGGCTGCCGAAGCCGACCGCCGGTTCTTCGGCGACTTTCCCCTGGACCCTGCGGCACGGATGGAGGATCTGGGCAGCGTCTACGGCCTGCCGGTTCCGGCCGGGGCGCGGGGGCAAACCGTGGCGCAATACCTGGACCGGGCCTTGGGCGGCCGGGCGGGGGTGGGCGACCGCATTCCGCTGGGGGAGGTGGAACTGATCGTCCGGGCCCTCGGCCGTGACGAGTCCATCGCCGAAATCGGCCTGGCCGCCGAACCGACCCGCGTCGATGCGCCGCGTCTGCCGCTGTTCTCGGGCGGCACGCGGCTCAAGGCGCGGCTGCGGCGCTGGCTGGGGCGGGGCTGACCGGTAAGCCCCTCCGCTTCATAGGGATTATTGGCAAGGCCCGCCGGCGCATGTATCGTCCGGGGTAGATGGCCGCCCGGGTTGCTATGGCCCAGGGCGGAGATCCGGATGGCAAGGGCAACGGCGGTCGGATGCGCATTCTCCTGGTCGAAGATAATGAACGTCTCTTACAATTTCTGGCCGCCGGTTTGCGGTCAGGCGGGCTGACCGCCGACGGCTTCGCCACCCTGGCCGAGGCCGAGGCGGCCCTGGCTACGGTGGCCTACGATGCCGTGGTGCTCGACCTCGGCCTGCCGGACGGCGACGGTCTCGACTTGCTGCGCCGGCTGCGCACTCGCGGCTCGTCGGTGCCGGTCCTGGTCTTGACCGCCCGTGACGGCATCGACGACCGGGTGCGCGGGCTGGACGCCGGCGCCGACGACTATCTGCTGAAGCCGTTCGCCATCAAGGAATTGCTGGCCCGGATCCGCGCCCTGCTGCGCCGGCCCGGCCATTGCCTGGGGGTGGTGCTGTCCTGCGGCGATGTCACCTTGGACACCACCACCCGTCAGGTGGCGGTGGCCGATCAGGTGGTGCCCCTGTCCCCGCGCGAGACCGAGATGCTGGAGCACCTGCTGCGACGCTGCGGCCGGGTGGTGCCCAAGCGGGCGCTGGAAGAGGGGCTGTACGGCTTCCAGGACGAAGTCTCCTCGAACATCGTCGAAGCGGTGGTGTCGCGCCTGCGCAAGCGCCTGTCCCAGGTCGGCGCGCGGGCGGTGATCCATACCCTGCGTGGCGTCGGTTACATGCTGGCGGAGCCCGAAGCCTGATGGCGACGCCTTCGTTGCGGCGGCGCATCGCCGTGCGGCTGTCGTTGACCTTGGCCATCGCCCTGGTCGCGGGCTATGGCCTGCTGTGGTGGGAGTTCGACAGCACGCGGGGGGTGCTGCGCCACCAGATGCTCTCCGACTGGGCCCGCTCCCTCGCCGAGTGCCTGAGCGTCGACGCCAATGGCCGGGTCATCCTTCGCTTGCCGCCGGAAATGGCCAAGGCTTACGCCCAATCGGGCGGGGAGCACATCTTTGCCATCCGCGACGAATCGGGCGCCCGCCTGTTCGGGGCGGGGGGCACGGCGGCGCCGGCCCCCGCGGTCGTGCCCGAGGACGGGGTATTCTATCGGCATGACCCCGACGGCCCCGGTCCCCTGAACTATTTCGGCATCGCCGAGGCGGTCACGGTGGGCAATCATCATCTGACGGTACAGGTGGAGCATCGGGCGGCCGATTATCAGGTGCTGATGCAATCGGTCGCCGACGAGTTCTTCGAGGACGGCGCCTGGATGGGGCTGCCCTTTCTGCTGCTGGTGGTGGGGGTCGGCGTCGTCAGCATTCATTCCAGCCTGCGGCCGTTGCGCGACCTGACCCGGGCGCTGGCCTCCATCGGCCCGGCGGCGACCGAAATCCGCCTGCCGGAAGCCGAGGTGCCGATCGAATTGCGGCCATTGATCCGCGGCATCAACAACGCGCTGGGGCGGCTGGAGGAGGGGATGCGCATCCAGCAGCAATTCACCGCCGACGCCGCCCACGAGTTGCGGACGCCGCTGGCGGTGCTGGCCGCCCATCTCGACAGCCTGCCCGACCAGGAGACCGCCGCCGCGCTGCGGCGGGACGTCGAAGGCGTGAGCCGGCTGGTCGGGCAGATGCTGCGGGCCACCCAACTGGAATCCCTGGTCATCGAAGCCGACCGCACCTCCGACCTCAACAGGTCGGCCGAGGAGGTGGCGACGTGGCTGGCCCCCGTGGCCATCCGCGACGGTCGCAGCATCGAGGTGAGCGCGGCCCCCGCCCCGGTCAAGGTCCGCGGCAATTGCGAGGCGATCTTCCACGCGGTGCGCAATCTGGTGGAAAACGGCCTGACCTACACGCCGCCGGGGACGGCGGTGGTGATTTCGGTCGAAACGGCACCGCCCGCCATCTGCGTTCGCGATTACGGTCCCGGCGTTCCGGTGGCCGACCGCCATCGCATTTTCCAGCGGTTCTCCCGCCTGTCGCGCAACGTCAACGGCGCCGGCCTGGGGCTGGCCATCGTGCGGCAGACCATGGAGGCCCATGGCGGCACGGTATCGGTGGAGGATGCCGAAGGCGGCGGGGCGGTGTTCCGGCTGCGGTTTCCCGCCGTGGGTTGAGGGGGGGCGGTTTCAGCCGTCCTGACCGATCAGTGCCACGGATTCGGCGCGGGCCGCGCGGATCAGGTCGGCGTCCAACGTGGCCAGGGCGATGCCGGTTCGCTGGGCCAGTTCGAGGTAGGCCGCATCATAGAGCGACAGTCGATGCGTCCGGGCCAGCCTCAGCACCTCGCCTTCCTGCGGCGCGCGGTCGAGTGCTACCGGCAGGCGGGCGAGGTCGCGCAAGAATGCGGCGCTGTCGGCTTCGGCCACCCGCTTGCGGCGCTCGCTGACCACCAGGATATTGCGCACCTCGAACCACCACAGCGCCGGGGCGGCAGCCTCATCGGTGCGCAGGCGTTCGAGGGCGGCGTCGGCGACGGGATGGTCCTCGTCCCGGAATGCCCAGCACGCCGCCACCGAGGCGTCAACGACGAAGGGCATCAGAATTTCCGTCCCTCGTCGCGGGCCGACAGGATCTCGGCGGCGGTTGCCGCAGGGGCCTTGCCGCGGCGGATGCGGATGGCGTCGATGGCGGCGCCGATCTCGTCCTGCCGTTGGTCACGCTCAGGCACCAGACGGGCAATGGGACGCCCATGGCGGGTAATGATCAGGGCCTCGCCGCGCTCCACCTCGTCCAGCAATTGGGGAAGGTGGGTTTTGGCCTCGGAGGCGGCAATCTCGCGCATTGCAGTTTTCCGACCAGTCTATTCGTCTGGTCAATATCGGGCTTTCGCGCGCGGACATCAAGGAACGCCGGGCCGCCGGCGCAAAAAAAACCGCCCCGCCAGAGGCGGGGCGGTTAGGCTTCGGGTCGCTTACAGCGACGACAGATAGGCGGCCAGCGCCTGGATGTCGTCGTTGGTCAGGTGCTCGGTATTGGCGTGCATCGTCTCGTTGACGCGCAACGTGCCGCGGAACGCCTCCATCTGGTTGACCAGATAATCTTCCCACTGGCCGGCCAGCCGGGGAATGGCGTCGTTGCCCTCGGCCCGCTCGCCATGGCAGCTGGCGCAGACCGGGATGCCCCGGGCGTCGTCACCATGCTGGAACAGGGCCTTGCCCTTGGCGGCCAGGGCCGGATCGGAGGCGGGGGTGCCCTTGACCGGACGCTGCTGCGAGAAGTAGGTCGCCAGCCCCTTGATCTGATCGTCGGTCAGCGGACCGGCGATGCCCCACATATAGGCGCGGGCATGGGGGTCGCCGCGACCCTTGTCGCGGAACAGCTTCAGCTCCTGCTCAAGATAGGCGGCCTGCTGGCCGGCCAGGCGCGGGAACAGCGGCGAGGTGCTGTCGCCCTTGTCGCCGTGGCACTTGGAGCAGACGTCGCTGGCGGTCTGGGCCGCCTGGGAAATGTCCTCGCCGGCCATCGCATTGCTGGCGAAGAGAGCCGCCAGCGCGAAGCTGGCAACGAGAGTGAGTTTCTTCACGGCTATACTCCTCGTCAGAACGCAGTCCAGAGGCCGAGCATCAGGGTGTTGTTGTCCATCGCCGAGCGGACACGGCCCATCTGGTTGAAGTTCGTGCCGCCCAGGATTTCGTTATAGATGTTGTACTGCAACATCACCTTGGTGTTGAGCCAGGGCAGATAGTCAACCTCCAGGGTCTCCCACTGGGTATCCGGCGAGCCGTTCATAGAGGTGAACGACGTGTTGCTTCCCAGGCCGGTGCCGTACAGCAGGGCGTCGTTGTTGCCCCATTGCTTGGTGTAGCCGATCGAGCCGCCGATCTTGCGCTGGTACCAGTAGCTGGCCACCGCTTCGAACCAGTTCACGTTGTCGGTGGCGTTGGTGTAGGTGCCGCCGGCGCCGACAAGGCTGTTGTTGTTGTTCTGGGTCTCGTGCCAGTAATTGGCGGTAAATTCCGCGACGTGGTCACCAGCGATGTACTGGTACTGGGTGTCGACGCCGAGATCGGTGTAGTCGTTGGGCAAGCCGGGCGAGAAGCTCGCGGTAGTGTTGGCAATACCGTTCTGGTTCATCTTCATGAACATGCCGCTGGTGCCGATTTCAAAGGACCGGTGACCCCAATCCTTTTCGTAGGCGGCCCGCCAGTACGGGGCGTAGTTCTCGATCTGCGGATTTCCCTGCTGGTTGTTGGCAAGGGCCACCTGCGTATCCACGACGCCGCCGCGCTGGAAGGCGGTGCTGCGGTACATCGAGAATTCGGCGTAGATCGAATCGTTATAGAACACATAGCCGCCGGCACCGGCCGAGGTCTGGCCCAGGGCCATGATCTGCGGCTCGGCGGCGCCCAGCGCATACTTGGCGCCCGGATACTGCGCCGGCTTGATGAACGGGAAGGCCCAGCCGCCGGGATTGTTCTCCCAGACGTCCTGAACGCCGGGGTTGTTGTTGACCGTCACGCCCCACACCCACTTGTTGTCGGCGGTGTGGTCGGAATAGCGGAGGTCGGAATTGTCGATGCCGAACGTGCCCGAACCCCCGTCATAGGTCATCTGGAGGTAGGCGCCGAGATGATCGGAGATGCGGCCTGCGTAGAACAGGCTGAGCTGGCGCGGGAACATCACGTCGCCGTTCTGGACGTGGCTGCCGTTCACGCCGCCCTTTTCATAGGGCGCGGCGTTCCACCAGGTGCTGGTCGCCTGGACCATGGCCGAGATCGGGGGCAGGTCGGCCAGGGACAGCGTGCTCTGCTTGGACGTGTTCTCGTCGCTCACCCCGGGCTTGGTGGTCAGGGTGTAGCCGTTCATCTTGAACCGGCGTCCGAAGGGCGTCAGCTGCGGGAAAACGGTATGGCAGGCCTCGCAGGCCAGGCCGGTCTGGCGCGCGAAGCTGGGCACCGCCTGGGCGGAGCGCGGCATCGCGGTCATGACGGTTGCGACAGTCAGGACTGTGCCCGCCGTGGCGAGCGCCCCTGAACGTAGGCGTTTATGCATGTTTTAGTTCCTCCGTCGAACTAGCGTCATCCGTTCGGATAGCTCCGCCGCGGATGACCCCCCTGTCGGTCGCCGAATACGGCGATGGTCCCGGCAGCCTACCCATTCAACCTGACGGAAACGTGACGGGATAAATACTTTCGGTGAAGGAGTGGAAATGCTCGGGCAGTGTAAGGAAGATGACGCGATCATGACGGTAGAGAAATAGAATGAATCAAGTAGTGCGCCGGCTGGCCCTTGGGCGGGTTTTGCGGTACTGTCGCCGCGGATTCATATCAGGGGGCGTCATGAACAATTTTGCCAAACTTGCCGTCTGCGCCGTCGCCATGACAGTGGCGGGCTGCGCCTCGCCGAAGGTCGGCGCGGTCAGTCCCCTGACGGGGGCGTATCTGTCCCACTTCGCGCCGCCGCCGGGCGAGGGGCGGGTCTACATCCTGCCGACCCGTTCCAAAGGGCTGTTCAACGATTCGAACGGCCGGGCGGACCTGGCGATCTTTCCCGCCGACAGCGATCACGGCGCACCGCTGGGCGCCACCGGTTCCGACCGGTTCGTCGCCTTCGACGTCGGCCCCGGCAGTTACGACCTGGTGGCCCATGGCGGCGATGCGTTCAGCCGGATCACCGCCCCCCTCGACGTGGAAGCCGGCAAGGTCTACTTCCTGCGGCCGATCTTCTTCCGCTCGACCGAGGGAACGGACAAGGGCGCCGCGCCCGGCATGATCTTCGACCCGGTCCCGCCGGCCGAGGCCGAGGCCGAACTCAGCCATATGTCCATGGTCGAGATCCCGGCCAAGGGCGAGGCCTTCCTGCGCAAGACCCTGGCGGTGGCCGCCGTTTCGGTTCCGGCGGCGGTGCCGGCTGCCGCTCCGGCCGGTGTGGCCCGGCCGCTTGCGGCGCCCGTCGCCGCGGCTCCCGCCACCCAGCAGGCCGCGCCGGCTCCCCTGCCGCCGGCCGCCGCGGCGCCCGCCCCCTCGGCGGTGCCCGCTGCCGGGGTCAGCCTGGAAGAGAAGCTGCGGGTGTTGCAGCGGTTGTTCCACGAGGGCCTGATCTCCAAGGCCGACCTGGACGCCAAGCGCAAGGCGTTGCTGGAGGCGTTCTGATGCGAAAGGCGGGCGCCCCGTTCGGGACGCCCGCCCATTCGCAAGCGTGATTCCGGCCGCGGTCAGTCGTCGCGGGCCAGTTCCCACACCGCCGGGGCGCGCCACAGGCGCGACTTCAGCAGTTCGCGTTCATACAGCAGTTCCTTGGGCATCCGGTCCAGGAAGCGGTCGAACAGTTCTTCCTGGCTGCGGGCATCGGCCACGCCGGCTTCCTGGTCCACCCGCATCAATTCCTGGAAGGTGTCGCGGGCGTAGCCCAGGCCGGTCCACTCGATGGCGTTGAAATCGGGCACGAAGCCCAGCGGGCATTCCACCGCCGGGGCGCGGCCCTGGACGCGATCGACGATCCACTTCAGCACGCGCATGTTCTGGCCGTAGCCCGGCCACATGAACTTGCCGTCCGCACCCTTGCGGAACCAGTTGACCCGGAAGATCGGCGGCGGGTTGTTGACCTTGCGGCCCATATCCAGCCAGTGGTTGAAGTAGTCCGCCATGTTATAGCCGCAGAACGGCAGCATGGCGAACGGGTCGCGGCGGATCGCCGCCTGGCCGACCGCCGCGGCGGTCGCTTCCGACCCCATGGTGGCGCCCAGATAGACGCCGTGGGCCCAGTTGAAGGCCTGGACCACCAGCGGCGCGTTCTTCGACAGGCGGCCGCCGACGATGAACGCCGAAATCGGCACGCCGGCCGGGTTCTCCCAATCGGGATCGACCGAGGGGCACTGGCCGACCGGCGCGGTGAAACGGGCATTGGGATGGGCGGCCGGGACACCGGCGGCGGGGGTCCAGTCGTTGCCCTTCCAATCGATGGCGTGGGCGGGGGGCTGTTCGGTCATGCCTTCCCACCACACGTCGCCGTCGTCGGTCAGGGCGACGTTGGTGAAGATGGTGTTCCGCGCGCAGGCGGCCATGGCGTTGGGATTGGTATGG
>JAKAFA010000144.1 GCA_021818185.1 Pseudomonadota bacterium
AACAAGTGGCTGACGGGGAAACTGAGCCTACCATCGGGGAGTCGGTAGGGAAACCACGGCGCGGCGGATGGCTTTAAGCCGATTGGCTGAAGCCTACCATCGGGGAGTCGGTAGGGAAACCACGGCTCAAACAGCACGGGCCCTGTCCTCTCATTTAGCCTACCATCGGGGAGTCGGTAGGGAAACCACGGCATCGTAGCGGTCATCCATGAACAGACCGAAAGCCTACCATCGAGGAGTCGGTAGGGAAACCACGGCGCAGCTTGTGGCCTGGCGCGTCCCTCTCCGAGCCTACCATCGGGGAGTCGGTAGGGAAACCACGGCCCGCCGGCATGGACCCGATGCGGGCTCGGGAGCCTACCATCGGGGAGTCGGTAGGGAAACCACGGCGCAATACCCATCGCTGACGGGATACACGCGGCGCCACCCTACCCGGTTCACTTCCGTCGTCAACTGCCTCGGAGGGGGTAGCCTGCACCGGCACGCTGTGGGAGATGACGCGCGGGGTGGGACACCGGGACATTCGCCGGTTCACCAACCGCTGATCGGCTGTCCCGCAAATTCACATCGGAATCAATGCTTTTCGAGCAGCGGGACAGTTGGGACACGCGGGACACCTCGTTTGTGAGTGCTCCCGAATATGCGACGGCTGTCGTGACCAAGGAGGTGGATGGTGGCCTGCGGGCCGTTCGCGCTACGGCTGCCTGTCCATCCGCGTCCAAGCGCGGATATTGGACTCGTATTGGACTCGCGGCGCTTATTGGACTGGCTAGATCAAGCTAAGTGCCTGATTTTGTTGGCGTCCCCTAGGGGATTCGAACCCCTGTTGCCGCCGTGAGAGGGCGGTGTCCTAGGCCTCTAGACGAAGGGGACGTCCGAGAGCGAAGGACGGCTTTATGTCGGAAATGGGGGGCGGTTGCAAGGGTTTTTTCGCCGGGCGAGGGCGAGGGGGAGGAAGCGGGGGATGGTAGGGTCGGGGAACCAGGCGCGTTCGCTGACCTGGCCGTCGGCGGCGATGGCCAGGATCAGCCAGGCCAGGGTCGGTTCCCAGGCCATGGACAGGTCGGTGGCCGACGGGGCCGGGCGGCCGCCGGGGTGGGAATGCCAGTGGCCGAGGATGCGGTCGGGGCCGTCGCGGCAGGCCTTTTCCACCGCCAGGCGGACGGCAGGATCCAGTTCGAAGCGGCCGGCGGTGGCGGCCAGCAGGTTGGGGGCGGGGACGATCCGGCGGACGGAGAGGACGCCATTTCCGCGCCCCACCAGCAGGCCGCAGGCCTCGGCCGGCGCGGCGGCGCGGCAGTGGCGGCGGATGGCGGCCAGGTCGGCGGGGGCAAGGCGCAGCAGCCGCGGCACCGTCGTTTCTCCCCGGATGGCGACGCCTTGCGTTTCGCCGCCCATCCCGCGATCCCTCACTTGCCGGCGGCGGCCGGTGGCGTCAGGATGAAGGTGCCGGCCACCGCGCCGGTCGCCGGGTCCAGCACCAGCAGCCGGTCGTCGCCGTTCCCGGTCAGGTGCAGCACCACGCGGTCGCCCGCCGCCGTCATCCCGGCGACCCGCATTCCGGCCGGCAAGGGCACGGCGACGGTGCCGAAGGTGCCGGCCGGCTGGGGCGCGGTGGGGCTGGCGACGGGCCGGGGTGGCCCGCCGGCCGGTTTGTGCAGCTTGGTTGCCACCCCGTAGCCGAGCAGGGCCAGCCCGCCGGCCAGCAGCAGGCTCATGAAGATCACCAGGGCCTTGAGCGCTTTCATGGCTTACGATTTCATCCTTTGACCCGACACACGCGTCGTTTCCTTTGCCATCAGGACCGTCATGCCCGCCGATTCCGTCATTCTCACTCCCATCCCGGTCGCCCCGGACGAGGCCGGCAGCCGGCTCGACAAATGGCTGAGCGGGCGGCTGCCCGAATTGTCGCGCACCCGCATCCAGGCGCTGATCGCCGGGGGCCGGGTGGCGGCTGGTGGCGCTACGGTAGCCGACGCCTCGGTCCGGGTCAAACCGGGCCAAGCCTTTACAATCGACGTGCCCCCCGATGCCGAAGCCGAGCCCGAGCCCCAGGCCATCGACCTGACGGTGGTCTATGAGGATGACGATCTGGTGGTGGTGGACAAGCCGGCCGGCCTGGTGGTCCATCCGGCGCCCGGCAGCCCCGATCGCACCTTGGTCAATGCCTTGTTGGCCCATTGCGGCGAATCGCTGTCGGGGATCGGCGGCGTCCGGCGGCCGGGTATCGTCCACCGCCTGGACAAGGACACCAGCGGCCTGATGGTGGCGGCCAAGACCGACCGTGCCCATCGCGCCCTGGCCGGCCAGTTCGAGGCCCATACCATCGACCGGGCCTACCGGGCGTTGGTGTGGGGCGTCCCCCATCCGCGCAGCGGCGAAATCGAGGGCAATATCGGCCGCAGTCCGGTCGACCGGAAGAAGATGGCCCTGGTGACCAGCGGCGGCAAGCCGGCCCTCACCCGCTATGCCGTGCTCGGCAGCTTCGCCGGGGGGGCGGCCAGCCTGGTGGAATGCCGCCTTGCCACCGGGCGCACCCACCAGATCCGGGTACACCTGACGGCGCTGGGCCATCCCCTGATCGGCGACGGAACCTACGGCCGGGTAAGGGCCGGCCGCCTCAAGGGGCTGGGGCCGGAGGCCAAGGAGTGCCTGACCGGCTTCCCTCGTCAGGCCCTGCATGCCTACCGACTCGGATTCTTGCATCCCGCCACGGGGAGATCCCTGAGCTTCCAAAGTGATATGCCGTTAGATATCAATGCACTGCTAAAATTTTTAGAGGGCATTTAAAAAATCGCTATACTTGACCTCACGACTGTGACATTCTCTCCGTCAAGAGAAGGTGATAATCATTAACGTAGTCGCGCCTTCGGGTGGCGGCGCGGTGCGGCAGCCAAGCCGTGCCGGGATAGAGAGGAGGAAGAGCATGACCGCGATTTCCCCCACCCTGATGATCGCCCCGGAAGGCAACCTCTCCCGGTATCTGCAGGAGATCCGCAAGTTTCCCATGCTGGGCCCGGAGGAAGAGTACGTCCTGGCCAAACGGTACCGGGAACACAACGACACGCCCGCGGCCAACAAGCTGGTGACCAGCCATCTTCGCCTGGTGGCGAAGATCGCCATGGGGTACCGCGGTTACGGCCTGCCGATGGGCGAACTGATCTCCGAAGGCAATGTCGGCATGATGCAGGCGGTCAAGCGCTTCGACCCCGATCGCGGGTTCCGGCTCGCCACCTATGCCATGTGGTGGATCCGGGCGGCGATCCAGGAATACATCCTGCATTCCTGGTCCTTGGTGAAGATGGGGACGACGGCGGCGCAGAAAAAGCTGTTTTTCAATCTGCGCAAGCTGAAGGGCCAGATGCAGGCCATCGAGGAAGGCGACCTGTCGCCCGAGAACGTCCGCAAGATCGCCGAAGAACTGGACGTCACCGAGGCCGACGTGGTCAGCATGAACCGCCGGCTGTCCAGCCCCGATCATTCCCTCAACGCGCCGGTGCGGACCGACGGCGAGGGCGAATGGCAGGACTGGCTGGTGGACGAGCGCGACGACCAGGAGACCGAACTGGCCGAGCGCGAGGAGATGGGCCGGCGGCGCAAGCTGCTGTCGCAGGCGCTGAAAAGCCTGAACGACCGCGAGCGTCACATCCTGACCCAGCGCCGCCTGAAGGACGAGCCGGTGACTCTGGAAGACCTGTCGCAGCAGTACGGCATCAGCCGCGAGCGGGTTCGCCAGATCGAGGTGCGCGCCTTCGAAAAGCTGCAAAAGTCCATGAAGAACGCGGTGATCGATAGCCAGATCCACGTCTGACCACCATCGGCCCGCTGCGGCGCCGCGCTTCCCCGAGGGGGGCGCGGCGTTTTGTCACCCGGCGGCAGGCGGTGCGTCGCTTTGCGGCTTCCGCGCCACCTCGTCCCCCCAATCCTCGATCAGCTTGCGCTGGGCGGCCTTCAGCGAGCCGACGCGGCGGTCGGTCGAGAATTTCAGCCAGCTTCCGATCATCGGCGGCATCGCCTTGTAGATCATCCAGCCCAATGCCGAGGTCGCGTAGGCCGACACCAGCACGTTGCCGTCGGAAATCAGCCGCAACGCCTCGTCCTCGGTATGGACGCCGAACCACAGGCCGAACAGGAAGGGAATCACCCCGGCGAAGTTCAGCCCGCCGACGCACAGCCAGGCATAGCGGCTGTTGCCGCGCTCGCTGAAATAGGCGGCCAGGGTCGGCAGCATGGTGAACACCAGCACCGTGGCGGTGGGCAGCGAGAACGGAATCAGGGCGGCGACGATCATCAGCATCGCCACCTTGTTCGTGCCGCCGCCGGGCTTGCGCTTGGCCGCCGCCGCCCGCGCCTGCGCCTGGGCCACCGCCGATTTGGCTGCCGGTTTGCGCGCCATCTGCCCTCACCACACCGTCATGATTACGGTGATGGTGACGGTGACCATGCCGATGATGATCCCGGTCACCGCCGCGGTCTGCTTGCCGATGCGGTCGGCCTCGCGCTCCCGTTCCTCTTCGTCGCTCTGCAACCGGCGGATCTCATCCTCGGCCGCCTGGTACTGGGTCTGAGCCCAGGTGAATTCGCTGCCGTCCTTGGCCCGGGCATTGGCATCGTCGAGCAGGCTGTACAGTTCGACGATCGAACCTTTGCGCACCAGCCGGGGGAGTTCCTTTTCCAGCTCCTTGCGTTTCTCCCGGCTGTGGTAGGCGGCGATGGCGGGCTGGGCCAGCGCCCCCAGCCAGCCGGTCAGGCCCGGCAACTGCTCGGGGCCAAGCCGGTACTGGAAGACCGCGAACAGGTTGATCAGCGCCATCAGGCCGGTGCCGCCGTCGGGATCGGCGAGGGCCTGGAGGTTGCGGTCGATGTCGCTGCGGGCCCGGGCCCCCATGAACGCGGCGATATGGCGGTCGCAGGGCCATTGCTTGCTGCCTTCGCTACGCCGGCCGGCGGCGGCATTCAGGGCGGGCAGCAATTCGCGCAGTTCGACGACGTATTCCTCGCCCAGCAGCGGGCTCTGGCAGGGCAGGGCGTCGTTCATCTCGTACAGGCAGCGCTCGATGCCGAAGCCCATGCCCGTCTGGGTCAGGTAGGCGCGCAACTCGCGAAAATTGGCCTCCGAGGCGTCGGGCTGGTCGCTGCGGGCCTCGAACCACAGCTTGGGCACGTCGCGGACGATGGATTCCACCAGCAGCCGGTAATCGCCGCGGGTGGCCATCAGCGCCGCCAGCGCCGCGCCATAGCCGTCGGGCATGGCGGAAAAGCCCTTGTAGCGGATGGGGGCGTTGGCATCCAGCAGCATCAGGACCTTGCACAGCATCAGGTCGGTGGCGACCCGCTTGTCGGTCCCCGACCCCAGGGCCATGCGCACCACGTCGGCGACCACCGCGGCCCGTTCCTTGTCTTCGATGGCCCGCCGCAGCCACAGTTCCAGCTTGCCTTCCAGAACCGGGGGGATCGCCAGGTCCCAGTTTTTGGCCATAGCCGCCGAAAGTTCGCGGCAATTGAGGTATTCCTTGCCCTGGAACGGGAAGGCACGGGCGGCACGCTTCTCGATGCGCGGCTGCAGGGGCGACAGCCGGCGTCCTTGCAGCCACAGATCCAGCGAGGCGATGTCCCAGCGCTGGTCGGGGTCGTCGCACAGCAGGCCGCGCAGAACCTCGATCATCGGCAGGGCCAGACGCTCGTCACCCACCAGGGTGGCGTAGCTGCCCATCTGGATCTTGGCGCGCAGCAAGGCCTCGTCGTCGTAATGGGCCACCGGGTTGCGGCCGAGAAGCAGGAACAGGATGGTGACGCCCAGGGCATAGAGGTCGTCGGCATAGGTGCCGCTGCCGCGGGACACCGGCAGGCACATGGCCGATTCGACGCTCTCGCACACCAGCGGCTGGTCGAAGGCCGGCGGCGAGGTGACGCAATCGCCAAAGGCCAGGCGGTCGCCGCCGGAATCCATGAAAAACAGATTGGTGGGGCGGATGGCGCGGTGGGTGATGCCGCGATTGGTCAATTCCTTGATGCCGTTGACCAGCGGTTCGATGACCTTGCGGGTGATGTCGTATTCGTCGATGCGCCGGGCCTCTCCCCGCAGGCTGGTCATCACCCGGTTGCCGGCCGGCCGTTCATAGACCACCGTCATGCACTGGCGGCCGGCCGGCGCCCAGGCCATCGGCCCCCATTCGATCATGGATTGCAGGCCCAGGGTGCTGACCCCCTTCAGAGCCCGCATGACGTTGACGCGGGGCGGCAATTCCGGCTTGCAGATCAGGGCATAGAGCCGGCGGTTGCTGTCGCGCTTGTCCTCGGCGGCAAAGGCGTCGGCATTGGGAGCCGACAGGTCGGGCAGCGGCTGGTTGGAGCGGATGACGTAGCGGTCGCGCAGCACGCCGGGCGGACCGGCCTGAGCCGGAGCCTCCCTCCCTGCTTGCTTTTCCCCGGCTGCGGCCTCGGCTTCTGCCATGCTCTGCCCTTGGACCAAGGCGGGCCTGTCGCCGCCCCCTTTCCCCCCCTGTTGTACGGATCGGGCCTCTTTCACTCAAGCGGCATCGCGACCTGCCCCAGGGCCGGCCCCCGCCCGGAACGGGCGGGGGCCGTTGCGCATCAGGCGGCGAAGGGGTCCTGCACCAGGATGGTGTCGTCGCGCTCGGGGCTGGTGGACAGCAGGGCCACCGGCGCCTCGATCAGTTCCTCGATACGACGGATGTATTTGACGGCGGTGGCCGGCAGGTCCATCCACGAGCGGGCGCCGCGGGTGCTTTCGCTCCAGCCCGGCATGCTTTCGTAGATGGGCTCGACCTCGGCCTGCTGCGCCTGCGACGAAGGCAGGTGGTGGATCACCTTGCCCAGGCAGCGGTAGCCGGTGCAGATCTTCAGTTCATCGAAGCCGTCCAGCACGTCCAGCTTGGTCAGGGCGATGCCGTTGATGCCGCCCACCTTGACTGCCTGGCGCACCAGCACCGCATCGAACCAGCCGCAACGGCGGCGCCGGCCGGTGACCGTGCCGAACTCGTGGCCGCGGTCGCCGATCGTCTCGCCGATGGCATCGGTCAGTTCGGTGGGGAAGGGGCCCGAGCCCACGCGGGTGGTGTAGGCCTTGCAGATGCCCAGCACGTAGCCGACCTGGCCGGGGCCGACGCCCGAGCCGGTGCCGACATTGCCCGACACGGTGTTGGACGAGGTGACGAAGGGATAGGTGCCGTGGTCGATGTCGAGCATGGCCCCCTGGGCGCCTTCGAACAGCACGCGCTTGCGGGTGTGGCGGATCTCGTCCAGCAACTGCCAGGCTACCGAGGAATAGGGCAGGATCCGGGGAGCGATCTCCTTGAGCTGGGTCAGGATCTCCCCGCCGTCCAGTTCGGCGGCCCCCAGGCCCTTGAGCAGGGCGTTGTGGTGGGCGAGCAGGCGGTCGAGCTTGCGCTCCAGCGTGGCCGGATCGTCCAGATCGCAGACGCGGATGGCGCGGCGGCCCACCTTGTCCTCATAGGCCGGGCCGATGCCGCGGCCGGTGGTGCCGATCTTGGCGGCGCCGCTGGCTTCCTCCCGCGCCCGGTCGAGATGGGCGTGCAGCGGCAGGATCAGGGTGGCGTTCTCGGCGATGCGCAGCAGGTCCGGGGTGATCTCGACCCCCTGCTTGCCGATGCGCTCGATTTCGGCCAACAGCGCCCAGGGGTCGACCACCACCCCGTTGCCGATGATCGACAGCTTGCCGCGCACCACGCCCGAGGGCAGCAGCGACAGCTTGTAGGTCTCGCCGCCCACCACCAGGGTATGGCCGGCGTTGTGGCCGCCCTGGAAGCGCACCACCACGTCGGCGCGCTCCGACAGCCAATCCACGACCTTCCCCTTGCCCTCGTCGCCCCATTGGGCGCCGACCACCGCTACATTGCCCATGTCTTTCCTCTCCTGCTCCCCCGAATCCTCATTCGGCCGGTTCGACGCCGTCGGCGCCCAGCACATGTCCGCATCCCAGCCGCCGGGCCTCGCCGACGGAATCCGCCGTCGGCATCAGTCCCGCCACGGTCACCCAGCCCTGCGCCCGCAACGCCTGCGCCCAGGGGCGGGGCGTGCCGGCCGGCACATAGACCCGGTCGGGCCGCTTGGGTCCCGGCAGCACCGCCAGCACGCCGTCCAGGAACAGCGAAACGCCGGTGGCCGGCTCGCCGCCCGCCGCCAGATAGCGTCCGCCGCGGCCCAGCTCGCCCGAGAAGGCGCGCGAGAACAGGGTGAAGGACACGCCGGTATGGTATTCGAAGCCGCGGTTCTCGACGGGGTCGACGGTCAGGGTCAGATCGGGGGCGTCGGCCCGCACCAGCGCCACCACTTCGGCCAGGCGGTCGCGTTCGGCCGCGGCGGCAGGCGGCAGGGGCAGGCCGGCCAGGACGGACAGCGCCGCATCCACCGGGCCGACGGCACGCAGCAGGGCGGTCAGGATGGCGGCGGCCGGCCCGCCGGCGGCGGCGACTCCGCTGGCGTCCTTGTGGTCCAGGGGCTCGCGCAGGCAATCGCGGGCGGCGGCGTCCAGCCGCAATTCGGCGAACAGTGCCGGCACCAGGGTGGGCAGCGACAAGTCCACCGACACGCCGGGCACGCCCAACTCGGCCAGCGCTTCGGCGGCCAGCACGATCACTTCGGCGTCGGCAGCGGGGGCGGTGCTGCCGATGAGCTCCAGCCCGGCCTGGCCGAACTGGCGCTCGGGGCGCAGCTGGCTGCCTTTCACCCGCAGCACCTCGCCGGCATAGGACAGGCGCAACGGCCGCGGCGCCTGGGCCAGGCGGGCGACGGCGACGCGTGCCACCTGCGGCGTCATGTCGGCGCGCACGCCCATCATCCGCTGCGACAGGGGGTCCATCACCCGGAAGCTCTGGGCGGCGGTGGCGGCGCCGGCGCCGTCCAGCAGCGTGTCTTCGAATTCGATCAGCGGCGGCTTGACCCGCTCGTAGCCCTGGGCGCCGAAATGCGCCATCACCCGCGCCACCACCTCGGCTTCATAATCGGCGTCGGGGGGCAGGAGGTCGCGCAGTCCGGCGGGCAGCAGCGCCCGAATGGCGGTATCGGTCATTCTTGGCCCAAAGTCCCCGGCAGTCCGGCGCCTACCCGGATCAAAGGCAACAGCCGATGTAGCGCGTTTGCCCTGCCGGGGCAAACGGAAATGAACCTGCGGGCCCGCCCGCGGTGGCGACGGGGCGCGGCTAGGCGGCGACGGGCCGGCGGGCCAGGTGGAAGAAGCCGATCAGCCGGGTCAGTTCGGTCGCCTGGTGGTCCAGGGTGCTGGCTGCGGCGGCGCTCTCCTCGACCATGGCGGCGTTCTGCTGGGTCATCTCGTCCATCTGGCTGATGGCGGAATTGACCTGGTCGATGCCCGAGGCCTGCTCGGACGAGGCCGCGGCGATCTCGGCCACGATGTCGGCCACCTGCCGGACCGAGGTCAGGATATGCTCCAGGGTCTTGCCGGCGCCCGTGACCAGTTCGGCCCCCTGCTGGACCTCGCCGGTCGAGGCGTTGATCAGCCCCTCGATCTCCTTCGAGGCCTGGGCCGAGCGCTGGGCCAGGTTGCGCACTTCCTGCGCCACCACGGCGAAGCCCTTGCCGGCGTCGCCGGCCCGGGCCGCCTCGACCGCGGCGTTCAGGGCCAGCAGGTTGGTCTGGAAGGCGATCTCGTCGATCATGCCGACGATGTCGCCGATCTTCCGGCTGGAGGCCTCGATGCGGCTCATGGCCGCCACCGCGTCGGCCACCACCTGGCCGCCGGAGGCCGCCACCTCGCGGGCGCCGGCCGCCAGCTGGTTGGCCTGCTGGGCGTTGGCGGCGTTCTGGCGCACCGTGGCCGCCAGTTCCTCCATCGAGGCGGCGGTTTCCTCCAGGGCGCTGGCCTGCTGCTCCGAGCGGCTGGACAGGTCGGTCGATCCCGCCGCCACCTCGCCGGCCGCCCCGGCGATCTGCCCGGCGGCCCGGTTGATGTTGCCGACCATCTCGGTCAGCTTGCCGGCGGTGGTGTTGACGTCGGCCTTGAGTTCCCCGAACAGGCCGCCATAGGCGGCGGTGATCCGCCGGGTCAGGTCGCCCTCGGCCACCGCCGCCAGCACGCCGGCCACGTCGCGCAGCGCCACCCCGGTCAATTGCACCAGCCGGTTGATGCCGTCGCACAGTTCCAGCAGGAAGCCGTCCTTGCCGGCCAGTTCGATGCGGCGGTCGAGGTCGCCCTCGCTGGCCGCCTTGGCCACCGCCGCCACCTCGGCGACCACGGCCGCCTCGTGCGCCCGCTGCGCCGCCTCGGCCTTGGCCCGCGCCGCGCGCCCCGCTTC
>JAKAFA010000145.1 GCA_021818185.1 Pseudomonadota bacterium
GCTGTCCCCCCCGCGGTGGCGCCGCATCATTCTTGCCGCCATCGCCTGAGGCAGGCATACGGCCGTGAACGGCATGTGGCGAGCCGCGGTGACCACCGCCCGGCTCACTTCGCGGGCCAGCCGGGCCAGGCCCAGCCGCGTCACGCGGACGGCTCTACTTGCCGACGGTTTCCGACGGGTCGACGAAGACGACGTTGACTTCGACGGCGTTGGCGTCGGGGCGCTGCAACTGGATCTTGAAGCTGGCGGTGCCGCCGGGGTCCAACGAGGTGACCGGCGGCTGGTCGATCTTTTGCTGCACGACGTGCTTATCCTTGTCGAGCAGCATCAACTTCATCGGCGGCACCATGCGGGTGCGGTCCGAGACGTTGGCGATCACGCCCCGCACGATCAGCATGTCGGTGTCGTTGTAGACGACCCGTTCGGGTGTGCCGGCGTTGCGCAGTTCCAGGCCGGCCCCGGCCTTCTCGTGGCGCAGGCCGAGGTCCAGCAGGACGTTCTCGGCGGGCGGCCAGACCTGAACCACCTTGTCCTGGAAATAATAGATCGCGGCGCCGGCGCAGACCAGCAGCAGCAGGACCAGCAACAGCCACAGCCCGGCAGTGGCGCCGCCACGGCGCTTGGCCAGGGTGGGGCGGGTCAGGGATTCGGGCAGCGGCTGGTGGTCGCTGGCGGTGGGGGTGCCCGGCACCAGCGGCGCGTCGTCCGGATCGATGTTGAGGTCGAACGCCGCGGCGGCCAGCGCGGCGGCGGCGGCGGCGGAATTGGCCGGCGCGATGCTGAAATCGGGCAGCGGCTCTGGCGGCGGCGGTGGAGGAGGAGGGGGCGGCGGCGATTGCGGCGCCCGCGGACGGCTGGGCGGCTCGGGTGGCGGCGGCGCCGGCCGGCGCGGCGCCAGCGGCTCATCGTCCATGCCGAGCGAACCGGAAACCAGGATGGGCGCCTGGAACCACTTATGGCCGCATTTGGCGCATTTAAGAGTCCGCCCCTTCGGCCCCAGCGCAGAGTCGGGGACGGAGAAGTTCGTTCCGCAGTTCGGGCAGCCGATGAGCATGAGCAATAAGGTGTCCCTGCCGAGCGACCCCCGTTATAGGCTGATCCCCCCGCCAACACAAGACAGCAGCACAAGCGCGCGCTGGACGAGCCGGTCCCCGTCTGCCATCCTTCGCGCCCGTCGGGAGTAGTCGTCTTGCGCCACCAGTCCCCTGGGGAAAACGTCATCCGCCTGGAAGCCGTCGGGCTGCGCTACGGGCTGGGCCCAGAAGTGCTGCAGGACATCAATTTCAGCCTGCCGGCCGGGTCGTTCCACTTTCTGACCGGTGCCTCGGGGGCGGGGAAGTCGTCGTTGCTGCGCTTGATGTTCCTGGGCCTGCGGCCCAGCCGCGGCCGGGTGATTCTGTTCGACCGCGACATCGCCCAGACCAGGCGCTACGAGTTGCCGGCGCTGCGCCGGCGCATCGGCGTGGTGTTCCAGGACTTCCGGCTGCTCGACCACCTGTCGGCCCTGGACAACGTGGCCTTGCCGCTCCGGGTACGGGGCGTGAAGGAATCCGAGGTGCAGCGGCACGTTCCCGAACTGCTGGCCTGGGTGGGCCTGGCCGAGCAACTGCACGCCAGGCCGCCGACCCTGTCGGGCGGCCAGAAGCAGCGCGTCGCCATTGCCCGCGCGGTGATCGGCCGGCCCGACCTGCTGCTGGCCGACGAACCCACCGGCAATGTCGACGACCATATCGCCATGCGGCTATTGCATCTGTTCGAAGAATTAAACAAGCTTGGAACCACCATTCTGGTGGCCACCCATAATGAACAGCTGGTCGCCCGTTTCGCCCATCATCCCCGCCTGCACATCGAGCACGGGCTGGTGCAGAGGCTGTCCTGATGTTGGCCCGCCGTTCCGACCTGCCGCTCAAAGGCGATGCCGCCGGCCGCTTCCTGCCGTGGCTGGTGGCGATGATGGTGTTTCTGGCCGCCATGGCGGTGGCCGGCGCCTTCGTCATCAACGGAGTGGTCAGCCGCTGGGATCACGACGTGTCGGGCACCCTTACCGTCCAGGTTCTGCCCATTGGCGGCGAGGGGGGCGAGGCGCTGACCGACGAGCGGGTGCGGGCCGCGGTCGAGGTCATGCGCCAGGTGCCCGGCGTGCTGGCGGTTCGCGCCCTGGACAAGAAGCAGTTGCTGGCCCTGCTGGAGCCGTGGCTGGGCAGTACCGACGTGGTCCGCGACCTGCCGCTGCCACGGCTGATCGACGTCACCGTCGATCCCGGCGCCCGCATCGACCTGGACGCGGTGGCCGATCGGCTGTCCCACGCCGTGCCGGGGGCCAGCCTCGACGACCACCGGGTCTGGCTGTCCCGGCTGATCAACCTGTCGCGGACCATTCAATGGCTGGCCATCCTCATCGTCGGGCTGATCGCCGTCGTGACCTCGACGACGGTGGTCTACGCCACCCGTACCGGCATGGCGGTGCACCGCGAGGTGATCGAGGTGCTGCACCTGATCGGTGCCCACGACGACTACATCGCCCGGCAATTCGCCGACCGGGCCTTTTCCCTGGGCTTGGCCGGCGGCTTGATCGGCCTGGCCCTGTCGGTGCCGGTCCTGTCGGTGGTCGGCTGGGCGGCGCACCGGCTGGAGGGCGGATTCCTGCCGTCGCTGTCCCTGCCGCTGTTGGGGTTCATCGGTATCGGGCTGCTGCCGGCGGCGGCGGCGCTGGTGGCGATGCTGACCGCCCGGGCGACGGTGCACGGAACCCTGGCGCGCCTGCCATGACGGCGCGGAGGGACGGGCAGGAGTCCGCTCCGCCTTCGCCCCGTCGGACGGGGCGGCTGGCCGGCTGGCTGGCCGGCGGCGGGGCGGGGCTGGCGCTGGCCTGGCTTCTGGGGCTGATGTGGTTCGCCTCCTCGGTGCCGGTGCGGGTCGAGGACCCCGATACCCATACCGACGCCATCGTCGTGCTGACCGGCGGCAGCGGGCGCCTGTCCACCGGCCTCGCCCTGCTGGCGGCGGGCAAGGGCGACCGGCTGTTCGTGTCGGGGGTGCACAAAGGCGTTGCGGTGCGCGACCTGCTGCGGGTCGGCCGCCAGGCGGACCACAAGGAACTGGCCGGCGCCGTGGTTCTGGGCTACGCCGCCGACGACACGGTGGGCAACGCGGCGGAAACCGCCGCCTGGGCGGCCCGCGAGCACCTGCACTCGTTGCGCCTGGTCACCGCCGCCTATCACATGCGCCGGTCCCTGTGGGAATTCCATCAGGCGATGCCCGGGATGGTGATCATCCCCCACCCGGTCTTTCCCGACGCGGTGAAAAGCCGCGACTGGTGGCACCGGCCGGGCACGGCGGCGCTTCTCGCCACGGAATATTCGAAGTACCTTGCTGCGGTCCTCCGCCACTGGATCATGCCCAAGGCCGCCCAACCGTGACTTTTCTGCGCTCCCTGCTGTATGCCGCCGGCTTCCATGCCTGGACCCTGGCGCTTTCCGTGCTGTACCTGCCGCTTCTGGCCCTGCCGCGCCCCGTCATGGTGGCAGCGGCCCGCCTCTGGCTGCGGGGCGTGATGGCCTGGATGCGGGCCACCGTCGGCCTGTCCTTCGAGGTGCGCGGCCGCGAGCACCTGCCGGCCGGCCCGGTGATCGTCGCCGCCAAGCACCAGTCGGCCTTCGAGACCTTCGCCTTCCACCTGATCCTGGATGACCCGGCCTACGTGCTGAAGCGCGAACTGACCTGGATTCCGTTCTTCGGCTGGTACCTGGGCAAGAGCGGGGTGATCGCCATCGACCGCGCCGCCGGGGTGCAAGCCCTCAAGGCGATGGTGCGGGGCGGCGAGGCGGCCAAGGCCCAGGGCCGCCCGGTGGTGATCTTCCCCGAAGGCACCCGCACCCCGCCCGGCAGCCGCCAGCCCTATCATTCGGGGGTGGCGATGCTGTATGGCGGCCTCGGCCTGCCGGTGGTGCCGGTGGCGTTGAATTCCGGGCTGTTCTGGCGCCGGCGCGGCTTCACCAAGCGGCCGGGGGTGGTGACCGTCGAATTCCTGCCGGCCATCGCGCCGGGATTGGACCGCAAACGTTTCATGGCGGAACTGGAAAGCCGCATCGAGGCCGCCACCGACCGCCTGGTGGCCGAGGCCGGCGACCGGTTTCCCGAACTTGGGGCTTAGGGCACGGGCGCTGTCAAAAGATTCAAATCTTTTAAGTGCGGCCGTACACTATACCTGATTTTGTGGGCCGATTCGGCCGACAGACTGGATAACTGGACGTGGACAAACTGACTTTGGGGCTCCGCCCCTACCTGCTGCTGTCACTGCTCTGCGTGGCGGTCTACCTGCCCGGCCTGGCCACCGTGCCGCCCCTCGACCGCGACGAGTCGCGCTTCATCCAGGCCACCCGGCAGATGCTGGTCAGCGGCGATTACGTCCGCATCCAGTTCCAGAACGAGATGCGGGCCAAGAAGCCGGTGGGCGCCTACTGGCTGCAGGCCGCTTCGGTGAAGGCCTTTTCCCATCCGCTGTCCTCGGCCCTGTGGCCCTACCGCCTGCCGGGGGCGCTGGCCGCCTGGGCGGCGGCGCTGATGACCTTCGGGTTCGGCAAGTCCCTGCTGGGGCGCCGCCCGGCGCTGCTGGGGGGGGGGATGCTGGCCACCGCGCTGATCCTGGTCTCCGAAGCCCATCAGGCCAAGACCGATGCCGTGCTGCTGGCCTGCGCCGTGGCGGCGCAGATGGTGCTGGCGCGCTTCTATGTGGCGGCGCGGGCCAACGAGGCGGCCAAGGCGCGGACGGCCACGGCGGGGGCCGGTGGCGGCGGGTGCGGCGGCCCGGCCACCGTGCGGGGGCCAGGCTTCGGCGAAGCCCTGGTGTTCTGGCTGGCCCAGGGCATCGCCATCCTGGTCAAGGGGCCCATCGTGCCGATGGTCAGCCTGTTGACCATCGTGACCCTGGGGCTGGCCGACCGCTCATGGCGCTGGCTGGTGACGTTGCGCCCGGCCTTCGGCAGCCTGGTGGCCGCGGCGGTGGCGGCGCCGTGGTTCGTCGCCATTTCGCGCGCCACCGGCGGCGCCTTCGTCGGCCAGGCAGTGAAAAGCGACCTGCTGCCCAAGCTGCTGGGGTCACAGGAAAGCCACGGCTTCTGGCCGGGCTATTACCTGCTGCTGGCCGTGGTCCTCCTGTGGCCGGCGTCGCTGCTGGCCTGGCCGGCGATGGTGCGGGCCTGGAGCGAGCGGCGGCGGCTGGCCTATCGCTTCCTGCTGGCCTGGGCGCTGCCCACCTGGGTGATGTTCGAACTGGTGCCCACCAAGCTGCCCCATTACGTCCTGCCGACCTTTCCGGCGGTGGCCCTGATCACCGGCGCCCTGGCGGCCGAGCAGTCCGAGGTGTTCCGCACCCGTGCCGCCCGGGTCTATTTCATCGTCTGGACGGTGGTCGGCCTGACCCTGGCGGCGGCCGTGGCGGTGCTGCCGGCCCGTCTCGGGACGGGCTTCGATGCCGGGCTGGCGGTCGCCGCGGCGGCCATCGCCGCCGCCACCCTGCTGCCGGCACTTCTCGCCCTGCGCGGGCGCATCCTGCCGGCGGCGGTGGCGCTGGCCCTGACCGCCGCGGTGGCCTTTCCCGCGGTGTTCGCGGGGGTGCTGCCCAAGCTCGACCAGCTGTGGACCAGCCGCGCCATCGCCGCCTCGGTCGGCAGTCTGGGGGCGTCCGGGCCGATCGCCGCCGCCGGCTACCACGAGCCCAGCCTCGTGGTGCTGATGGGGACCGGCACGCTGCTGACCGACGGCGCCGGCGCCGCCGCCCATCTGGCGGCCCATCCGGATACGGTGGCGGTGGTGGGGGCGTCGCAGGCCGCGCCGTTCTTTGCCGCCCTGGCCGCCGACCACCTGACGCCGCAGGCTCTCGACCGGGTGGACGGCTTCAATTATTCCCGCGGACGGAGGGTGTCCCTGACCATCTACGGGCTGACGCGGCCATGACCGGCCGGCTGGAGCGTCTGTTGGTCCTGGGCGAAGAGGTGGCGCTGGCCACCGGGCCGGCTCGCGCCCGGATGGCCGCCGCCCTGGGGGCGCAGGCGGCCCGCACCCGGCGGACGCCATTGGCGTGGGGCAGCCTCTATGCCGCTCTGGCCGTCGCCCTGTCCGCGGCGCTGGTGGACCGGCCGCTCGCCCTGTGGATGAAGGCCCATGTCCACGGCAATATCGAGGGATTCTTCGCCATCGTCACCACCCTGGGTCTGGCCGGGCTCTGGCTGGTTCCCGCTGGCTTGGCGGCGCTGGCCGCCGGCCTTGCGGCGCGGCGCGCCCTGCTGCCCGAACGGCGCCTTCTGTGGTCCGGTCGGGCTTGGCGGGCCTTCTACCTGTTCGCGGCGGTGGCCACCGCCGGCTTGTCCGCCGACCTCGTCAAGCTGATGGTCGGACGGATGCGCCCGCGCCTGCTGTTCGACCAGGGGCTGTACGGCATCCATCCCTTCAGCGGCATCTGGGCGTGGAATTCCTTCCCGTCGGGTCATAGCGCGGCCATCTGGGGGGCGATGACGGCGCTGCTGGTCCTGGTGCCGCGCTACGACCTGATGTGGCTGGCGCTGGCCGTGCTGGTGACCGCCAGCCGGGTGGCGTTGACCGCGCATTTCCTCGGCGACGTGTTGGCCGGCGGCTGGGTCGGGGTGGTCGCCGCCCTTTTGGTGGCCCGCCTGCTGCGGCGGAAGGGAATCGGGGTGTAGGCCCTACTCGATCCACTCGCCCTTGTAGACTCCCCAGATTTCGTCGCGGCGCAGCCAGCCTTGAATGCCCCGGATGTCGACCCGGCAGAAGTCGCGGTTGCGCGGGCATCGCAGCAGGCGGCCCAGCACGCCGGGTTCGACGATGGCCACCGGCTCGGCGGAATCGGAATCCGAACCGCGCAGCGAGCGCGCTCGGCCGATCACCACCATCATGCGCCGGCCGGACAGCATGCTCTGGTGCACCCAGCCCTCGGTGCCCTGCCAGTCGCGGATCTTGCGCCAAGCGTCGAACTCGGCGATCACCTCGACCGGCAGGTCCTTGCGGGTATAGGTCCAGTCGATGGGGTAGCGCTGGCCGGGTCCCGTACGCAAATTTACTTCGTCGGAGCGCAGCGACACGAAACGGGGCAGGGGCAGTCCACTGGTTTCCCCGGCTGCCGTCGGCCGTCCGGAAACCAGGAACGCCGCCAACAGCATGACCAGATACCGCCGTCTCATCCGCAGTCCGCCCCGAATTTCGTAGGTGCCGCGCATTATAGGGGTCGCTCCAGCCGCCCGGTCAAGGTGACCCCAGGGGGTAAACACGTCACTGGACAAGCCTGGCGGCTCTTGCTAGGCGTGGGTCCTGCTCGGGTCCCGGGAGGAGAAGACAAATGCCCCAAAAGAAGCCCCTCGTCGTCGTCACACGCAAACTGCCCGACGTGATCGAAACGCGGATGATGGAGCTGTTCGACACCAAGCTCAATCTTGACGACCATCCGCTGTCCAAGGCCGAGCTGATCGAGGCGGTCCGCCAGGCCGACGTCCTGGTCCCGACCATCACCGACCGCATCGACGCCGTCATCATGTCCCAGGCCGGCCCCAACCTGAAGCTGATCGCCAATTTCGGCACCGGCGTCGACCACATCGACCTGGCCAGTGCGCGTTCGCGCGGCATTTCGGTGACCAACACGCCGGGCGTGCTGACCGAGGACACCGCCGACATGACCATGGCGATGATCCTGGCCGCCGCCCGCCGCCTGGGCGAAGGCGAGCGGCTGATGCGCGCCGGCACCTGGGCCGGGTGGAGCCCCACCTTCATGCTGGGCCACCGTATCTGGGGCAAGCGGCTGGGCATCGTCGGCATGGGCCGCATCGGCCAGGCGGTGGCGCGCCGCGCCAAGGCCTTCGGCATGTCCATCCACTACCACAACCGCAAGCGCGTCCATCCCGACATCGAGACCGAGCTTGAAGCGACGTACTGGGAAAGCCTGGACCAGATGCTGGCGCGGATGGACGTCATCACCATCCATTGCCCGCACACTCCGGCCACCTTCCATCTGCTGTCGGCCCGCCGGCTCAAGCTGCTGCCGCCGCATGCCTATGTGGTCAACACCGCCCGCGGCGAGATCGTCGACGAAAACGCCCTGACCCGTATGCTGGCCCGCGGCGAGCTGGCCGGTGCGGCGCTCGACGTGTTCGAGCACGAACCGGCGGTCAATCCCAAGCTGGTCGAGCTGGACAACGTGGTGCTGCTGCCCCATCTGGGGTCGGCCACCCTGGAGGGCCGGGTCGATATGGGCGAAAAGGTGATCATCAACATCAAGACCTTCGCCGACGGGCACAACCCGCCCGACCGCGTGCTGGCCAGCATGCTGTGACGACCCTGCGCCGCGTGCCTCAACCGAGGTCGCGGCGCATCACCAGGGCGTCGCCGCCGTCGTCGTAATAGGCCTTGCGGCGGCCAACCCCGTGGAAGCCGTGTCCGAGGTAGAGGGCCAGGCCGGCGGCGTTTTCCGCCGCCACTTCCAGGAAAAGACGTTCTGCCCCGCCGTCGCGGGCGGCGATGGCGGCGGCCTCGAGCAGGCGACCGCCCAACCCGGCCCGCCGCCAGGGCGGCAGGACCGCGATGGTCAGGATTTCGGCTTCGTCGGCCGCCTGGCGCCACAGCACCAGCCCGGCCGGTTCGGCGGCGGCGGCGATCAGGCCGCAGGTGCCCGGACAGTCCAGCAGCGCCGCCATGGCGGCGACATCCCACGGCTTGGCGAAGCAAATGCGGTGCATACCGGCCAGCAGCTCGGCATGGACTTGAGCGGCGGGGATCAGCCGGGGCGTCACCGGGGCGCCGCTCCCGCCAGGGTTACGTCGGCCGGCCGCAGGTAGAGGGGGTCGGGCGGCAGGGCGGTGCCAGCGGCCCAGTGCCTTGCCGCCAGCTCGGCCACGCCCGCGGCGTCCGGCCAGCCCGGCGCCGTGGCGGCCAGGGCATCGGGGCGCAGCGCCAGCACCCGGTCCGCCGCGTCGCCGGCCACCACCACGTCTCCGGGGGCCAGGGCGGCGGCGGCGGCGAGTGCCATTGCCGCCGGCGGCCCCAGGGGCGCCAGATCGGCGGTGAAGGCCTGGGCCCACAGATCTTCGCGCTTGGACTCGATGGCCACCACCACGGTGCGTCCCGCCCGCTCGGCGGCGGGGATGGCCGCCGCCACCGCCTCGGGGGTGGTGATTCCGGCCAGCGGCAGGCCGGAGGCCAGGGCCAGCCCGCGGGCGGCCGCCAAGCCGATGCGGATGCCGGTGAAGGTGCCGGGGCCGACCGTTACCGCCAGCAGGTCGAGGCCGCCGAAGCCCAGGCCGGCCTCGGCCATCACCGCCGCCACCATGGGCAGCAGGGCTTCGGACTGGCCGCGCGCCATGGGGGCGAGCCGGCGGGCCAGGATGGCGCCGTCGCGCCACAGGGCGGCGGAACAGGCGGAGGTGGCGGTATCGAGGGCAAGGACGATCATGAGCGGGAATTTACCGGTTGGCAGGCGGGCCGGCTATACTGGCGATCGCTCCGTCCCGCAAATCGAGGAACCCCGATGTTTCCCCTGGTGCGCATCGTCCCCGACGACGATCTCGACATCGCCCTGGCCTATGCCACCGCCGGCAATTTCACCGGCCGGCCGGTTTATCGCGCCGGGGCGGGATGTTTCCTGCACGCCGATGCCGCCGTGCTGCTGTGCCGCGCTGCTGCGCTGGCCCGGCCGCTGGGCCTGCGGTTGCGGGTGTTCGACGCCTTTCGCCCGGCCGAGGCCCAATGGGTGTTGTGGAATCACAGTCCCATTCCCGGTTTCCTGGCCGACCCGCGCCGTGGTTCGCCCCATTCCATGGGGGCGGCGGTGGACCTGACCTTGGTCGAGGCCGGATCGGGCCGCGAGCTGGACATGGGCACCGCCTTCGACGCCTTTACCCCGCTGTCCCATCACGGCAATCAGGACATTTCGGCCGACGCCCAACGCAACCGACATACGTTAATGGGGATCATGACCACCGCCGGATGGGATTTCTATCGCAATGAGTGGTGGCATTATCAGATGTTCAACGCTCGCGCCTCATACCCGGTGCTGGCGGATTCCATCCTGGGACCCGATACGATGATGCCTGGCTGACGTCTTCATCCGAAAGGATGGCGGCTTTTCGACCTTTTACCCCGCCTTACCTCCTTTTTTCCCATAGGCTCTTGTCGGCCGGCTCGGGCATTCTCATATGGGCGGCACGAGATATCCGGTGGGCGGAAGCTGC
>JAKAFA010000146.1 GCA_021818185.1 Pseudomonadota bacterium
CAGACGGCAACCGGCAGGCGATCCACTTAAATTCCGCCGGATTCTGTCCAAACCAGCCCGGCCGGCTCTGAACGATCTCCCCGCAGCGTGAGACGATTCGAGAACAACAAAAAGTTTTCTTTTTATATTTGGCAGTAGACAAAACGCTCCAAGCTCAGCTATAGAGCCTGCGCTTTCAACAAAAAGGGCAACCGTTGTAGATATGCCCGCCAACATCCGCTCTAATTCGAGCAAGTCTGAAAAATGCTTGTCATCGAACCAATCGTTGGCGGTCTCTGCCAGGATAAGGCTTCCCGCAATTTGCGGGTTATCCGTTTTCAGGTGATGGATTAGGTGATGACGGACGCTGGTCCCCTTTGATGGGTCCTCATGGAACGCACCGCCACACAAGAAGATTTTGGAAGGAAAATTTTTGATGCGTATGGACGCCAGATCGATGCTTTGCCCGAACAATGCATGCGTTTCTAGTGCATTGACGCAAACAAGGGATTCCTTGCGGTCCCTGGCTGTGCGATTCTGGGGCCATGGCCCAGACAGTCAGCGTTATCGTCAATGCCGAGGACCGCGAGCGATTGGCCGCCGTCGTCGGCGACCGCAACCGCCCCCTCAAGCAGATTCTGCGCGCCCGGATCGTCGTGCTTTCGGCAGAACGCCTGCCGGTTCATGAGATCGCCCGGCAAACTGGCGTCAGTCGTCCATCGGTCTGGCGCTGGCAACGCCGGTTCGCCGAGAAAGGGGTTGATGTCCTCCTGCGCGAACCGAGCCGGAAGCCAGGCAAAGCGCCGCTGTCCGCCGACATCGTGAACAAGGTGGTGACGCTGACCTGCACCGAGCCGCCCGGCGAAGTCACCCACTGGACCGGCCGGGCCATGGCAGAGGCGGTGGGCATCAGCTTGCGCGCCGTGCAGCGCATCTGGGATGCGCACCGCCTCCAGCCCCACCGCATCCGCACGTTCAAGAAATCCAAGGACCCGGCTTTCGCCGCCAAGGTCGAGGACGTCGTCGGCCTGTATATGAACCCGCCTGCCCATGCTGTGGTCGTCTCCATCGACGAAAAGAGCCAGATCCAAGCCCTCGACCGCACCCAGCCCGGCCTGCCGCTGAAGCCGGGCAAGTGCGGCACCATGACCCATGACTACAAGCGTAACGGCACCACCACCCTGTTCGCCGCCCTCAACATCCTCGACGGCACCGTGGTTGGCCGCTGCATGCCCAAGCACACCCACCAGGAATTCATCAAGTTTCTCAACGCGGTGGAGCGGGCCGTCCCGGCGGGCAAGATCATCCACGCCATTGCCGACAACTACGCCACCCACAAGCACCCCAAGGTCCGGGAGTGGCTGGCCGATCACCCGCGTTGGGTCTTCCATTTCACCCCCACCTCGGCCTCCTGGCTCAATGCCGTCGAAGGCTTCTTCTCCATCATCACCAGAAGGCGCATCCGACGCGGTGTCTTCAAGTCGGTCTCCGACCTCCAGGACGCCATCCGCCGCTACATCAAGGAGCACAACCGCTCCGCCAAGCCTTTCGTCTGGACCAAACCCGCCGAAACCATCCTCGCCAAGCTCAGGCGGTTGCCGGCGACCGCACCGGCCAGAGCAACGGCCGGGGCGTTGGATGGGAATTCGTCCATGTCTGCATCGACGACGCCTCCCGCGTCGCCTTCAGCAAGATCATGTCGGACGAGAAGAAGGAAAGTGCCGTCGCCTTCTTGGAGGCGGCGCTGGCCTACTACGCCAGCCTCGGCGTCACCGTCCAGCGCGTCATGACCGACAATGGCTCCTGCTACAAATCCAGGGCATTCCGCGACGCCTGCGCCCGCCACGGCCTCAAACATGTCCGTACCAGGCCGTACACGCCCAAGACTAACGGCAAGGCCGAACGCTTCATCCAGACCGCGCTACGCGAATGGGCTTACGCCCAGGCCTATGAAAACTCAAACCGACGCGCCGACGAGTTGCCGCGCTGGCTGCACCGCTACAACTGGCACCGGCCACATGGTAGCTTGAAGGCGCAGACACCCATCAGCCGCCTCGGGCTGACCGGCGACAACCTCCTGCGACTCCACATCTAGGGCCGCCGCCAGGCGCGGATCACCGCCGCCAGGATGGAGACGGCGATCTCGGCAGGGCCTTCGGCACCGATATCCAGTCCGACCGGCCCCTGGATCCGCGCCAGCCGGGCGCGGGGCAGGCCGGACTCCTCCAGCCGCCCCAGGCGGGCGGCGTGGCTGCGTCGGCTGCCCAGGGCACCGATGAAGAACGCCGGTGAGGCCAGCGCCGCCATCAGGGCGGGGTCGTCGATCTTGGGGTCGTGGGCCAAGGCGACGACGGCGGTGGCGGCATCGGCGGGATTGGCGGCCAGGAACTCGTCGGGCCACAGCCCGGACAGCGGCGTCCCGGGGAAGCGTTCGGCAGCGGCGAAGGCGCTGCGCGGATCGACCACCGTCAGGCCGTAGCCGATGGCTGCCGCCAGGCTTGCCAGGTGCTGGGCGATATGGGTGGCGCCCACCACCACCAGATGCGGCGCGGCCGGGGCTTCCTCGGCCGCGGGTCCGGTCCAGGGCTCGACGTAGACCGCAAGCTGGGCGCCGCAGGTGGTCGCCGGCCCCCAGACCGATTCGGCGCCGGTGTCCAGGTCAAGGAGGCGGGCCGGCGCCCCGGCCAGGATATCCCGCGCCGCGGTGATGACCGCTCCCTCCAGGCAGCCGGCCGACACCGAGCCGGCGAACAGCCCGTCGTCGCGCACCAGCATGCGGCTGCCCTCCGGATTGGGCGACGAGCCGCTGGCCGATACCAGGGTGGCGCGGGCCACCCGATGGCCGGCGGCCAGCCAGGCCAACCCGGTGGCGGTGAGGGTATCGGTGGGATGGGGTGCCATCTCCGGCATCTCTCCTTGCAAGTGGAATGGTGATACGGTAAACAAATGACTGTGTCAACAAAAGGCGGGCCCCATGGCGGCGACGGCGCAACCTCTTCCCCCACCCGGCGACGGCGACGATCCGTCCCTGGCCTTCGGCGCGCTGCCGGGGCTGGTCGGCTACCATCTGCGCCGCGCCCAGCTCGCCCTGTTCCGGCGCTTCGCCCAGGAGGTGACGGCGGCGGAAGGGGTGACGCCCGGCGTGTTCGGCCTGCTGCAACTGATCGGGGCCAATCCCGGCCTCAGCCAGAGCCGGCTGGCCGAAGCCATGGAGGTCGATCGCTCGGCGGTGGTGCGGGTGCTCGACCAAATGGAGCGCCGCGGCCTGATCGAGCGGGCGGCTGCCGAGGATGACCGCCGGCGTTATTGCCTGCGGCTGACCGAGACGGGGGAGGCGGCGCTGCGCCGCATCGAGGCGGCGGTGGTCGAACACGAGGAACGCTTCCTGGCGCCGCTGTCGGCGCGCGAGCGAACCACCCTGGTGGCGCTGCTGATGCGGCTGCACGCGGGGCGGGATCACGGGGGAAAGGATCACGGGGGGAAGGATCGATGAAGACCATCCTGGAACTCACTCTCAACGGCCGGCCTCGGCAAGATCTGGTGGCCGACAACCTGCTGCTGCTGGACTACCTGCGGGAGGTGGCCGGCCTGACCGGCACCAAGCGGGGCTGCGACGGCGGCGAATGCGGCGCCTGTACGGTGCTGGTGGACGACCGGCCGCGTCTGGCCTGCTCGACCCTGGCGGTGCAGGTGGCGGGAAAGCGTGTGGAAACCGTCGAGGGACTGGTGCGGGGCGGCCGGATGAGCCGCTTGCAACAGGCGTTCCACGAGAAGCTGGGCACCCAATGCGGCTTCTGCACGCCCGGCATGATCATGGCGGCCGAGGCGCTGCTGCGCCGCAATCCCGATCCCGGCCGCGACGAGATCAAGGCGGCCCTGGCCGGCAATCTGTGCCGCTGCACCGGCTATGTGAAGATCGTCGAGGCGGTTGAGGCGGCGGGCGGGGCGACGGAGGCGGCAGAATGAGTATCCGCAGGCTGGAAAAGGTGCGTGCCGGCGCGGTCGGCGTCCGCACGCCGCTGATCGACGGGGTGGAGAAGGTGACCGGGCGGGCGGCCTATACCGCCGACCTGCCGGCGCCGGGCGCGCTGGTCGGCCGCGTCCTGCGCAGCCCGCTGCCCCATGCCCGCATTCTGTCCGTCGATGTCTCGGCCGCCCTGGCGCTGGACGGGGTGGCGGCGGTGTGCACCGGCGAGGATTGCGCCGTGCCCTTCGGCGTGCTGCCCATCGCCGAGAACGAGTTTCCGCTGGCCCGCGGCAAGGTACGCTATCGTGGCGACCCGGTGGCGGCGGTGGCGGCGGTGGACGAGGAGACTGCGGAGCGGGCGGTCCGGCTGATCCGGGTCGAGTACGAAAAGCTGCCGGCCTATTTCGACGCCCGCAAGGCCATGGCTCCCGGCGCGGTGCCGCTGCACGACGACAAGCCCAACAACGTCCTGCGCGAAGTCCACAACGAATTCGGCGACGCGGAGGCCGGCTTCGCCGCCGCCGACCTGGTGCGCGAGAAAAGCTTCCGCTTCGCCGAGGTCAACCACGCCCATATGGAGCTCAACGCCACTCTGGCGCAATACGACCCCGAGCGCGGCCACCTGACGCTGCACACCACCACCCAGGTGCCCTACTACGTCCACCTGAAGGTGGCATCCTGCCTGGAGATGGATCCGTCCAACCTGCGGGTGGTCAAGCCGTTCCTGGGCGGCGGCTTCGGCGCCCGCACCGAGGCGCTGCACCACGAGATCATCGCCGCCCTTCTGGCCCGCAAGGCGGGCGGCACGGTGCGGCTGCTGCAAAGCCGCGAGGAGACCTTCATCGCCCATCGCGGCCGGCCCGACACCGATATCCGCATCAAGCTGGGGATGACCCGCGAGGGCAAGCTGACCGCCTGCCATGCCGAGGTGATCCAGCGCGGCGGCGCCTATGCCGGTTACGGCATCATCACCATCCTGTATTCGGGCGCCCTGCTGCACGGGCTCTATCACCTCCCGGCCATCAAGCACGACGGCTGGCGGGTCTACACCAACACCCCGCCCTGCGGCGCCATGCGCGGTCACGGCACCGTCGATGCCCGCGCCGCCTTCGAGGCGCTGATGAACGAGATGGCCGAGGAATTGGGCCTCGATCCCTTCGCGGTGCGCCGCGCCAACCTGTTGCCCACGGTGCCCTACACCACCGCCTATGCCCAGAAGGTGCTGAGCTACGGCCTGCCCGAATGCCTGGACAAGGTGCTGAAGGCCTCGGGCTGGACCGAGCGGCGCGGGCGGATGCCCAAGGGCCGGGGGCTGGGGCTGGCCTGCTCGCATTTCGTCTCGGGCACCTCGACGCCCAAGCACTGGACCGGCGAGCCCCATGCCACCGTCAATTTGAAACTGGATTTCGACGGCGGCATCACCATCCTGACCGGCGCCGCCGATATCGGCCAGGGCTCCAACACCATGGTCGCCCAGGTGGTGGGCGAGGTGCTGGGCGTGCATTGGCGGCGGCTCAGGGTGGTGTCGGCCGACAGCGCGCTCACCCCCAAGGACAACGGCAGCTACTCGTCGCGCGTCACCTTCATGGTCGGCAACGCCGGCATCCACGCCGCCCAGGAATTGCGCGCCGTCCTGGCCAAGGCGGCGGCGGCCAAGCTGGATTGCCGGCCCGAGGACGTGGAATGCGTGGACGAGGTGTTCCGGGTGGCGGGCGGCCAGGACCCCGGCGTCGCCTTTTCCGAGGTGGTCAAGGCCGCCCTGGTGGATACCGGCACGCTGACGGTCAAGGGCACCTTCACCTGTCCGCCGGAATTCCAGGGCGACAAGAAGATCCGGGGCAGCGCCATCGGCGCCACCATGGGCTTCTGCTACGCCGCCCAGGTGG
This sequence comes from Pseudomonadota bacterium, assembly GCA_021818185.1. Lineage (GTDB taxonomy): Bacteria > Pseudomonadota > Alphaproteobacteria > Rhodospirillales > Magnetospirillaceae > JAKAFA01. The sequence continues at coordinate 5,833 of JAKAFA010000146.1, forward strand.
TCGAGGCCTCGGTGGACGAGATCACCGGCAAGGTCACGGTCCACAAGGTCTGGGTGGCGGTCGACGTCGGCCGGGCGCTCAATCCGCTGGCGGTGGAAGGCCAGATCCAGGGGGGCGTGTGGATGGGCATGGGCCAGGCCCTGTGCGAGGAAACCCGCTTCGACGAGGGGCGCATGCTGCACGGCAATCTGCTGGATTACCGGGTGCCGACCATGCTCGACAGCCCGGACATGGAGGTGTTCATCGTCGAGAGCATCGACCCCAACGGCCCGTTCGGCGCCAAGGAGGCCAGCGAGGGCATGCTGTCGGGCTTCCTGCCGGCGCTGATGGACGCGGTGCACGAGGCGGCGGCAATCCGTCCCACTGCCCTGCCGCTGACCCCGGACCGCGTGGTCGAGCTTCTGGATGCGCGGGGAGACCGGCCATGACCCTGATGCCCCCCTTCCGCTGCCTGCGCCCCGCCACCGCGGCCGAGGCGGCACGCCTGCTGGCCGACCATCCCGGTGCGGTGCCGCTGGCCGGCGGCACCGACCTGCTGGTCAATCTGCGCCGGGGCCTGGGCACGCCGCCCGCCCTGGTGGACCTGGGCGCCATCGCCGGTTTCGCCGCGATCGCCGAAGAGGGCGAGGGGCTGCGGCTGGGAGCCGGCCTCACCCTGGCCGATCTGGCCGAGAACCCGGCGATCCGCGCCCGCCATCCCGCCCTGGCCAACGCGGCCCTGGCGGTGGCGGGGCCGACCCATCGGGCGTCGGCCACCCTGGGCGGCAATCTGTGCCAGGACACCCGTTGCGTCTTCTACAACCAAAGCGAGTGGTGGCGCGAGGGCAATAACTGGTGCCTGAAGTATCGCGGCAGCAACTGCCACGTGGTCCCCAAGAATGACCGCTGTTACGCCACCTATCACGGCGACGTCGCCCCGGTGCTGATGGTGCTGGGGGCCGAGGCGGAGATCGTCGGGCCGCAGGGCATGCGCCGCCAGCCGGTGGCCGGGCTGTTCCGCGAAAGCGGCGCCGACCATTTGACCCTGGCGCCGGGCGACGTGCTGACCGCCATCCTGCTGCCGCCGCAAGCCGGTTGGGTGGCGGGCTACGCCAAGCTGCGGGTGCGGGAAAGCGTCGATTTCCCCCTGGCCGGCATCGCCTGCGCCGTGCAGCGCGACGGTGACCGGCTGGCCGGGCTGCGGATGGCGATCACCGGCACCAATTCGGCGCCGCTGGCGGTGGTGGCCGATCTGGCCGGCGCGGACTGGGACGACGCGGCGGCGCAGGTTTTGGTGGCGGCGATCCGCAAGACCGCCAATGTGCTGAAAACCACCTCGGTCGGGCCGAAATACCGCCGTCGGGTGCTGCTGGCCGCGGCACGCCGCCTGGCGGACGACCTGTGGCGGCAGGCGGCGCCGTGAGCCTGGCTGTCGCCGAGATGCGGGCGGCCTTTCCGGCGTTTGCCGAAGCCGGTGGGGCAGGGCTGCATTACCTGGACAACGCCGCCATGACCCAGATGGCGGCGGCGGCCATGGCGGCGGTGGAGCACCACAGCCGGTCGGCGCGGGCCAATGTGCGGCGCGGCCTCTATGCCCTGGCCGAGCGGGCCGATGCCGCCTACGACGCGGCGCGGGCGCGGGTGGCGGCCTTCCTGGGCGCCGCCGATCCGGCCGAGGTGGTGTTCACCGCCAACGCCACCGCCGCCCTCAATCTGGCGGCGCAGGCGCTGGGGGCGGAGTTGGGGCCGGGCGACGAGGTGGTGGTCTCGCGGTTGGAGCACCACAGCAACCTGCTGCCCTGGCTGCTGCTGGGCCGGACCCGCGGCGTCACCGTTCGCACCCTGCCGCTGACCCCCGAGGGCGGCATCGATACCGGCGCTCTGGCGGCGACGATCGGGCCGCGCTGCCGGGTGATCGCCCTGTCCCATGCCTCCAACGTCACCGGGGCGGTGCTCGACCCGGCGCCGGTGGTCGCCGCCGCCCGCCGGGTTGGCGCCCGCGTCGTGCTGGACGGCGCCCAGGCGGCGGCCCATCTGCCGCTGGACGTGCGGGGCCTGGGGGTCGATTTCTATGCCTTTTCCGGCCACAAGGTGTTCGGCCCCACCGGCATCGGCGTGCTGTGGGGCCGCCAATCGGTGCTGGCGGGATTGCCGCCCCCCTGGGCCGGCGGCGGTATGGTGGAGGAGGTGGCCGGCGAGTCCCTGGTCTTCGCGCCGCCGCCGCAGCGCTTCGAGGCGGGAACGCCGCCGGTCGAGCAGGCGGTGGGGCTGGCGGCGGCGCTGGACTGGCTGACGGCACAGGACCGGCTGGCGCTGACGGCGCATCAGCGCCGGCTGACGGCGCAACTGCTGGACGGCTTGGCCGCGCGGCCGGGAGTCCGGCTGGTGGGGCCGCCAACCGCGGCCGGGCGGGTGCCGGTGGTGTCGTTCGGCCTGGATGGCCTGCATCCCCATGACGTCTGCCAGGTCCTGGCCGAGTGCGGCGTGGCAGTGCGCGGCGGCAGCCACTGCGCCCAGCCGCTGCTGGCCGCCCTGGAACTGGACGGCGTGGTGCGGGCCAGCTTCGCCCCCTACAACGATGAGGACGATGTCGCTGCCCTGCTGGACGGGCTGGACGCGGCGCGGCGGCTGTTGGGGTGAACGCAATGGACACGGAAGACCAGCTTTACGGCGAGACCGTCAAGGCGTTGGCCGCCTCCGCCTTTGGTGCCGGCCGGCTGGCCGATGCCCAGGGGCGGGGCCGTGCCGCCTCGCCCCTGTGCGGCGACCGCGCCGATATCGAGGTCCGCCTGGCGGCGGACGGCACCATCGCCGCCCTGGCCCATCAGGTGCGCGGCTGCCTGGTCTGCCGCGCCGCCGCCGCCGCCTTGGCCCAGGCGGCGCCGGGGCAGGCGGCGGAGTCCGTCGCCGCCGCCCATCGGGCGCTGGCCGCGCTGCTGACCGCATCCGTTACGCCGCCCGAGCCCTTTGCCGGGCTGCCCGCCTTCGCCGCCTTCCAGGCCTTCGCGCCGTTGCGCCGCCACCGTGCCCGCCATGAGTGCGCCCTGGTTCCCTTGCGGGCGGCAGAGGCGGCGGTGGCCCAGGCTCAGGCCGAATCACGGCCGGTAGCGTAGGGCCTCCACCAGTACGGCGAAGGCCGGATTCGGCTGGCGTCGGCTGGGGTAATAGAGGTGATAGCCGGCAAAGGACGGGCACCAGTCGGCCAGCACGCGGACCAGTTCGCCGCTGGCCAGCGAGGCGGCCACCACGTCCTCGAATACATAGGCCAAGCCGAACCCGTCGCGGGCCGCCTGCACGATGGGGGGCAGGCTGTTGAACGCCACCTGGCCCCCGACCCGGGCCCGCAGAGCGCGGCCGTCCTTCTCGAATTCCCAGGCATAGAGCCCGCCATAGGTTTGCAAGCGCAGATTGATGCAGGCGTGGGCGGTCAGATCCTGCGGCATCTGGGGCGGCGGGCGCGTTGTGAAGTAGGAGGGGGCGCCGACCACCGCCATGCGCAGGTCCGGGCCGATGGGCACCGCGATCATGTCCTTGTCCAGGCTCTCGCCCAGGCGGATGCCGGCGTCGTACCGCTCGGCGACGATGTCGCGCAGGCCGGAATCGATGACCACCTCGACGGTGATGTCGGGGTAATCCGGGAGCAGCTTCGCCAAGGCCGGCCACAGGATGGTGCTGGCCGCGTGCTCGCCGGTGGTGATGCGGATATTGCCGGCCGGCTTGTCGCGCAAGGCGCTCAGCGCCGCCAATTCCGCCTCGATCTCGTCGAAGCGCGGCCCCACGGCACGCAGCAGGCGGTCCCCGGCCTCGGTCGGTGCGACGCTGCGGGTGGTGCGGGTCAGCAGCCGCAGGCCCAGGCGTTCCTCCAGCCCGCGGATGGTATGGCTGAGCGCCGATTGCGACACCCCCAGCCGGGCCGCCGCCCGGGTGAAGCTGCGCTCGCGCGCCACGGCCAGGAAGGCGAGGAGGTCGTTGACATTGGCGCGCGGCATTCATGAGCCCCATCGATAAGTCCATGCGGATTTTACCCTCTAATCCGCCGCGCGGGCAGCCGCTAGAGTCCGCGGCCGGGGCGGGGACCCGGCGGAGGACGGCATGGACAAACGGAAACTTGGCACTGGCGGCCTGGAGGTCTCGGCCCTCGGGCTCGGCTGCATGGGTATGAGCTTCAGTTACGGGCCGGCCGGGGACAGGGGGGAGATGATCGCCCTGATCCGCGCCGCCGTGGAGCGCGGCGTCACCTTTTTTGATACGGCCGAGGTCTACGGCCCCTTCACCAACGAGGAT
>JAKAFA010000147.1 GCA_021818185.1 Pseudomonadota bacterium
TATAGGCCAGGCCCTGGGCGCTGGTGGCCGAATAGGTGCGTGCCCCGGCCAGGCAGGCGCCGTGCAGCACCGACAGTACCGAATGTTCGCCTTCCACATCCATCAGATCGGCCTGCATGCGGCCGTCGGCGATGAATTTGGCGAGGTACTCGACCAGCGAGGATTGCGGCGTGATGGGATAGACGGCCACCATGTCGGGCCGCGACAGGGCCGCGCCCCAGGCAGCCGCTTCGTTGCCGTCGATGACCACGGTTTTGGTCATGGCTCAGCCCTCTCCTTCCTCGACCATGGTGATGGCCCGGTGCGGGCATTCGGTGGCGCAGATGCCGCAGCCCTTGCAGTAATTCAGGTCGGCGTCGAACCAGCTTGGCCGCTCGACCATGCACTGCACCGGGCAGTACAGCCAACAGGTTGCGCATTTGACGCAGCGGTCGCGGTCGATCACCGGCCGCAGGGCCCGCCAGTCGCCGGTCAGCGCCTGGGTGAAGTCGGTGGCAATCGGGCACAGATCGTCGGGGATGTTGCGTCCGCCGGTCATGCCGCTTTCTCCCGTCCCAATTCGACCACCGTGGTTTCGGCCCAGCCGCGGCGCACCGCCTCGATGTTCTGCCGCAGGCCGGCATCGCGGAAATCGGTGTGTTCCAGCGCGGCGATCAGCGAATCTACCGATACCGCGCCGGTGGCGCGGGCGAAGGCGCCCAGCATGATGGTGTTGGTGATGGGGCGCCGGAACACGTCGAGCGCGATGTGCACCGCGTCGCACAGGGCAATCCGGCCGAGACGCGGCGGCACCTCCACCTCTTCGAGGGGCTTGGCGGTGGCCTGGACCAGCGTGCCGCCCTCCGGCATGCCGTCCAGCACGTTCACCGAGCGGGCGACGGTGGGGTCGATCACCACCACGGTGTCCGGCGTATAGATGTTGGTGACTCGCCGGATCGGGCGGTCGTCGTGGCGCAGGAACGCCACCACGGGCGCGCCGCGGCGCTCGAAGCCGAAGGCCGGGATCGCCATGACGTGGCGACCCTCCTCGACCAGGGCGGCGGCCAGGATGGCCGAGGCCAGGACGGCCCCCTGTCCGCCGCGCCCGTGGATGCGGACCTCGTTCATGGTCAAGCCTTGAACTTGGCGGCTTTGGCCAGCAGGCGGGCCTTGGTCTGGGCGATATCGACCACGAACCGGTTGTGGCCACCCTTGGCGATGGCATCCAGCGGGTCGCGGGCGGCGATGGTCAGGCTGACGGCCCGGCCCTTCACCTCGGCCACGGTGACGGTGATGTCCACCCACATGCCGGCCAGGGTGGGGGCGATGTGGTCGACCTCGACCCGGGTGCCGACCGTGTCCTCGCCGGGATCGAGATGCTCCAGCAGAAAATCGCGGCAGGTCATCTCGATGTCGCGCACCAGCTCGGGTGTGGCGTAGACTCGGCCGTCCTCGCCCATGAAGTCGATGGTGCGGCCGGTGTCGATTTCCCAGCGGCGGGTGTGGCTGAGGCCGGGGACCAGGGTGCTCTTCATGGTGAGGCTCTCCGGATGGGGCGAGGGGTGGCGTCGAGGCAATTGCCTTATTTCGGTATCACATTACCGAAATAGTGCGCCGAGCACAACGGTGTGATACAAGATGGGTGAAATTTGGCGCCGCGCCGGATCACGTCGGCCTGGACGGCCGCGATGCGGAGGCGTCAAAGGAAGAATAAAAACAATAACTTCACGCAAAATATCGCCGGCGAAAAGATGCTGCAACGGCGCGGCACAACGAGGGAGGTCTATATGAGTGCGGAATTCCTGCCCCGGATGCGGTCCGGGGACGATTATATGTTCCACCCCGACCTGGAACGGATGGACCGGGCCGAACTGGCCGCGCTGCAATTGGCGCGGCTGAAGGGAACGCTGCACCACGCCTACACCAATGTACCCCATTACCGGCGCGCCTTCGATGCCGCCGGCGTCACCCCCGACGACCTGCACAGCCTGGCCGATCTGGCGCGCTTCCCCTTCACGGTGAAGACCGATCTGCGGGACAATTATCCCTTCGGCCTGTTCGCCGTGCCGCGGTCGCAGTTGGCCCGTATCCACGCCTCGTCGGGCACCACCGGGCGGCCGACGGTGGTGGGCTATACCCAGGGCGACCTGGTCCGCTGGTCCGAACTGATGGCCCGCTCCATGGCCAGCGCCGGCATCCGGCCGGGCGACGTGGTCCATAACTCCTATGGCTACGGTCTGTTCACCGGCGGCCTGGGCGCCCATTACGGCGCCGAGCGGCTGGGGGCGACGGTGGTTCCCATGTCGGGCGGCAGCACGGAGCGCCAGGTGGCGCTGCTGCGCGATTTCGCCGCCGACGCGCTGTGCTCGACCCCGTCCTACGCCCTCAACATTGCCGAAGTGGCCCGGGCGGAAGGTGTCGACCTGCGCGGCGGGCCGCTCAAGGTCGGCCTGTTCGGCGCCGAGCCGTGGACCGAGGCGATGCGCGCCGAGTTGGAGGAACAACTGGGCATCACCGCCTGCGACGTCTACGGCCTGTCCGAAATCATGGGGCCGGGTGTGGCGGTGGAATGCTGGGCCCGCAACGGCCTGCACGGCTGGGAGGATCATTTCCTGTTCGAGGTGATCGACGCCCAGACCGGCCAACCGCTGCCCTATGGCGAGGCCGGCGAACTGGTCATCACCACCCTGACCAAGTCGGCCCTGCCGATGATCCGCTACCGCACCCGCGACATCAGCCGGCTGTCCATCGAGCCCTGCCCCTGCGGCCGGTCGCATGTGCGCATCCTGCGGATCACCGGGCGCAACGACGACATGATGATCATCCGCGGCGTCAACGTCTATCCCAGCCAGGTCGAGGCGGTGTTGCTGCCCCTGCCCGGGCTGAGCGCGCACTACCAGATGGTGGTTGAGCGCAAGGGTGTGCTCGACGTGCTGACCATCGAGGTGGAGGCTGCCCCCGAGGAAGCCGAGGCTTCCTATCCCCAGTTGGCGGCCACGGTGGGACACCATGTCAAGTCGCTGATCGGGGTCAGTTCCACGGTGATCATCCGTCGCCCCGGTGAAATTCCCCGGTCCCTGGGCAAGGCGCTGCGGGTGCGCGACCTGCGCCGGGGGTAGGCGCCCGCCGGCCCCGGTGGGCGGTCAAAGCGGGCGCCGCAAAGGGCGCTTCAGCTTCCGTCCGCCGGGGTCAGCCCGCCGAAGCGGGTGTAGTAGCTGGGATGGGCCTCGGGGGCCGGGCCTTCAGCGGTTTCCAGCAGGCTCATCAGATGGGCCTCGGCCGGGGCCTGAATCAGTCGGTAGAGGTTGCGGCAGAGCGCGCGCGCCGCGGTGCCGGGCCAATGGGCCTCCAGCAATTCCTCGGGCAGCATGGGGTCGCGCAGGATGGCGCGGCGATAGCCGTGCATCAGCAGAATGCGGATGGTGAAGCAGGATTCCGGATCCAGATCGCCCATCGCCTTCAATGTCTGCCAGGCCGGACGGAAGGTGTCGAGGAAGGCGGTGTATTCGGCCGCCAGCCGGTCCATGTCCCAGCAGGTGTTGATCACCGCCCGCACCGCCTGGGGCGGCACCCAGGGCAGGGCGGCGGCGCGCATCACCACGGTGTGGTCCTGGGCGCCGGTATCGGCCAAGGCCTGGCGCAGGGCGGCCTCGTCGGGGTCCGGGTGCAGCATGATGCCGTTGGCCAACTGGCCGAAACCCAACCATCCCAGGTCGCGCCGCAGCGCTTCGCGCGGGGCGCTGCCGCCGCCGGTGGGGGCGGGAATGGCCAGGGTCCAGCGACCGTCCCATGGCCGCGCCGTGTTGTTGTAGATGCGGGCGTGGGCCGCCTCGAAGCGGTGGCGGCCGTTGTCGGTCAGACGGTAATAGCTGCGCCGCCCGATCTGGGTCGAGGCCAGCCAATCCTCCTTGGACAGGCGAAAGACCGCGGTGCGGACCGTGCGTTCGTCCAGGCCCAGCGGCTTGGCCAGGGTGATGATGCTGCCCAGCCAGGCGTTGCCGCCATGGTGCAGGACGGCATCGCCATAGACGGTGATCACCAGCGACTTCGCCTTGGGGCGAAGCCGTTGCAGGATCTGGGCTATCGTGTCCTCGGTACGGCGGTTCATGCTGTTTGGGATGAGGCTTTAGGAGGGCGCACATCCTAAAGGCGGGGGACGCGGTTGCAACATGGATTTTCGGGGACAGGGGATGCGTGTCCCGCCATGGCTGCGCAGGGTGGCAACGCATGAGAGAGCATGTGTGTTGCAAAACAACGTAAAGGCGTGTTACTCGATTGGTGCGGTGTCACAACCTTTGCGTCAGGAGAGACGACATGCCTTGGGATATGGACAAGTGCCAGTGGGGTGTGCCCGCCGGCTTCGACAATGCGCAGGCGGCAACGGCGGTCAACGCCGCGAATTACGGGGCGTCGGTGTATGTCAACGTCTCGCAGCAGGAACAGAACACCAAGCAGGCCTATACCTATTACACCTTCGGCGGCTTCCGCCTGTGCGTCGTCGCCCATGTTCACCGCGGGCCGACGGAACAATTCGACCAGCCGGGGAACTGCTTCATTCCCGGCTGGGCCGGCTGGTCCATGTCGACGCCGTCGGCGGTGGTCCAAGCGGTCGGCCCCCTGGCGCCGGGCGGTGCGTTCCCCGGCGACAACCGCTATCCCCATCCCGTCTGACGAGCGGCGGGCGCGGCGCCGGGTGGGGCCGCGCCCGCCATCGTCACGACGGGGCGACGATCCGGCTGGTGCCGCGCCCCCGCACCGGGGTGCGGGGGATGCGGGCGCCGCGGGTATAGGCGGCGCGTGTCACCATCACCGCCTTGAGGCCCCAGCCGGCCAGCATGGCCAGGATGCCGCCGGCCATCGCGGTGGGCTGGCCGGCCAGGGCGGCGGCCAGCAGGGCCAGCGAGGCCAGGCGCGCCGCCTGCAACACATGGACCTCGGGCCGGCTGAACCAGGCCAGGGTGCCGTCCGGCGCCTTGGCACGGACCAGTTCGCGGCGATAGAGGTGGCGGAACGCCTCGCGCGCCAGCCCGGCGGCCAGGGCGAAGCCGACCATCACCGGGGCCGGGGCGGTCAGCGCCAGAAAGGCGCCGCTGCCTTCCGCCAGGGCGGTGGCGACGATCAGGGGAACCACCATCGGCGTGGACCAGGCGGGAATGGCCCGCGACGCCCGCAGCAGGCGGGCCTGACAGTACAGGAAGCCGGCGGCCAGCACCGCCGCCGCCGCCAGAAGCTCGGGCCGGTGGAACAGGAAGGCGCCGGCGCCGACCGCCAGCAGCGGGCCGGCCAGGATGCCTTCCCGCGTCATCCACGAAGTCTGGGGATGGAAGAACACGTTGAAGGCGCGCCAGGGCTTGCCGATTTCCAGCCAGACCAGCGACAGGCCGGCCATCACGCAGCCCAGGCCGGCGGCCAGCGGCAAATCCGCCGGATGGCCGGCGGCGGCGGCCAGGGCCGCGGTCAGCACCAGCCCGGTGCCGGTGCCGCCGCCGATGAAATTGCCGGCGGCGCGCAGATCCCAGTATCCCTGCCGCCTGGCGGTTGCCATCTGTTTCATATGAGCCCCCGCTTTCCGTCCCACAGGTAATAGAAGCCCGGCCCGGTGCCTTCCTGCTCGTGCATGCGGAACCATTGGTTCTCGGCCAGCAGGCGCGACACGTCGCTGTCGGGGTCGTCCAGGTCGCCGAAGCGCAACGCCCCGGACAGGCAGCCCTGGACACAGACCGGGGTCGCCTCGGGGTCGCGGCCGGGTTGCAGCCCGGCCTTCAGCCCGGCGTCCAGCCGGTCGATGCAGAAGGTGCATTTGGTCGCCACCCCCACCATCGCCGGGTCGTAGCGCGCCTGGTCGAGGGCGGTGGGGGCGCCGTAGGCCCAGTCCGGCTCGGTGACCTTGTAGCGGGCCTCGTAGGGGCAGGCCATGATGCAATAGGCGCAGCCGATGCAAACGTCGTAATCGATGGTTACCAGCCCGTCGGCCCGCTTGCCGGTGGCGCCGGAGGGACAGACCTCCTGGCAGGGCGGATTGTCGCAGTGCTGGCAGCCGGTGGGAAGGAAGACGCGGCTGACTTCGGGATATTCCCCCGCCTCGATGTCCAGCACCCGGCGCCATTGCACCCCGGGCGGCGTGCCGTTGGCCTCCTTGCAGGCGGCGGTGCAGGTCTGGCAGCCGACGCAACGGCGCAGGTCGGCGATCATCACCCAGCGGGTCATGGCTGGGCCTCCGGACCGTCGACGCGCCGCACCGCCACCCGCACCAGATCGGCCCCCGAGCCGGTGGCGTCGGTCAGCTCCAGCGACAGCGGCACCATGGTGTTGAGGGTGGGAAACTGCAAATCCTTGGCGAAGGGCGTGGCCCAGTGCGAGAACTGGCCGGCGATCACCACGGTGTCGGGGCGGCAGCCCTGCACCAGGGCGGCCTGCCCGCGGGTATGACCGGTGGGCGAAGATACCTCGACCCAGTCGCCGTCCCTGATTCCCAGCCGCTTGCCGGCGGCGGCGTTCAACACCACCCGCCCATGGCCGCGCAGGTTGGTGGCCGCCTCGTTCATCAGCGGGATGCCGGCATTGTTGCCGGTGGTGTAGGGCATGCTCTTGGTGGTTACCGCCCAGAACGGATAATCGTCGGGATCGCCGCCCGCCGCCGTCACCGCCCGCACCCAGCGGCCGGGCACGTCGTGCCAGGCGGGGATGGCCTGGTATTCCTCCAGCTGGCTGTCCCACCAGTGGATGCCCTGTTCGTGCAGCCGCCGACCCAGTTCGGTCCCGACCCGCAGCAGCCGTTCCTGGTACGGCAGTTCGAAACGCAGGCCCTGGTCCACCATGGTGGGGTAGAGGTACCAATCCTGGCGCTGGAACGGCACGACGCAATAGCCGTGCTCCTTGAACCACGCCAGGTCCTTGACATCGGTGCCGTCGCTCAACTCGGCGGTGGCGGCGCGGCAGATGGAATCCCAGATGGTGTCGACGTCGTGTTCGGCCTGGGGGGCCAGCGAATAGTCCCATTTGTCGGAGCGCAGCGGCGGGGTGCCGGCGGCGCCGCGGTTGATGGCCTGGTTGTAGTATTCCAGCAGACCGGTGCGCCGCGCCAGTTCGCCCGAGATCCAGGTGAAGTCGCGGGTGTCGCCGGCCGGCTTGACCACCGGCTGGCGCAGCGCCCAGCCGCGGTGCTCCCAGTGCTGCTCGACGAACTTGGTGCCGCCGACCCGGATCAACTGGGTGCTTTCCAGGTCGGTGGCCTCGGGCAGCAGGATGTCGGCCATATGGTTGGTTTCGTCGGGGGTATAGGCGAAGGCGACGACGAAGGGCAGGCGGGCCATGGTGTCGGCCAGCTGCGCGGTATCCCAGAACGAAATGGCCGGATTGGTGCGGAAGGCGAACCACAGCTCGGGCAGCGAGGGCTCGGGCCATTCGGCCGGCGCCTGGCGGGCGAACATCCAGGCCAGGTGGGTGGGGCCCAGCGCCTGGCTCCAGGCGGAATTGCCGACGATGGGGACCAGGCTGCGGTGGGCGTTGCGCCCGGTGGGCCGCTCGGCCCAGCGGCCGCGGCCGGTGGGGTTGAGGTTGGCGGCCATGAAGCCGTCCTCGCCCGGCTTGACCGACAGCAGGCGGTTGTCGTGGGGCCGGTTCAACCGCACCGTGGTGCCCAGGGTGCCGCCGGGCACCTCCAGCGCTCCCACCAGGGTGGCCAGCACGGTGCGGGCCCAGACGCATTCATAGGCGCCCCAGCCATTGTTGACCGTCTTGCCCAGGGTGACGGCCACCGGGCGGAAGGGCAGGGTCCGGCCGTCCACCTCGATGGTCTCGCCGACACAGGCGTGGGCGACGAATTCCTCGGCCACCCGGCGGATGGTGGCGGCCGGCACGTCGCAGATTTCCGCCGCCCATTCGGGCGCACAGGTGGCCATCTCGGCGGCCAGCACCGCGAAGGCCGGGCGCGCCGCCACCTGGGCGAACGGGGTGGTTTCGTCGTCGGGGCCGCGGGTGACCGCCCGCTCCACGGTGAAAGTGCCGTCCAGGGCGGGGAATACGCCGGGGGTGTCGAACGGCACGGCGCGGCCGGCCGCTTCGTCCCACAGCAGCGGCTTGCCGCCATCGGGGTCGCGCAGGTAATAGCCGTCGGGTCCCACCAGATAGGGGGCGGCGGTGCGGTTGCGCAGGAACGGCAGGTCCAGGCGGTCGCGCGGCACCTCGTGCAGCAGCACATGCAGCATGGCCAGCATGAAGGCCGCATCGGTCTTGGGCTTGATCGGCACCCATTCGGCCGAGCAGGCGCCGGTGGGCGACAGGTGCGGCTCGATCTGCACCCGCTTGATGCCGCGGAGGCGGGCATCGGCATGGCGGCGCACCGCGGAGGGTCCGCCCGACACCTCGACATTGCTGCCGAACGAGACGACGTAGCGGGTCAGCTTGGTGTCGGCGCAGACGGTGAAGGCGCGGTGCCACAGCTCGCCGTACAGGTGTTCGGAATGGACGCATTTGACGCCCTGGCCCGAGCCGAAGCTGAAATCCACGGCGCCCCAGGCCGCCAGGAAGGCGGGGAAGGTGCCCATGTAGCTGGCCGGCGTGCCGCCGTGGCCGAAGGTGGCGGCCACCCGCGGCATGCCGGCCTCGTCCTGCAGGCCGCGGGCGCGGATGTCGTTGAGCCGCGCCGCCACGATGTCCAGCGCCTCGTCCCACGAGATGGGCACGAAGCCGGGGTCCTGGTCGCGGCCCTTCTTCGGGTTGGTCCGCTTCATCGGCTGGAGGATGCGGTGGGGGTTGTAGGTCTTCTGCAACAGGCCATAGGCCTTGACGCAGGGCCGTCCGGCCCCCGGATGGATGGTGGCGGCGCTGTGGTCGGGGGCCACGTTCACCGCGATGCCGTTCTCCACCTTCACCGTCATCAGGTCCGGGCCCGAGACGCAATTGTAGCAGAAGGTGCGCACGGTCTTGGATGCGGCGCCGCCGCCGCCGGCAAAGGTATTCATGCCGACCTTACCTCCCTGGCGAGCCGATGGTGTTATGGTTGGGGCTCAGGGGAAATGTATTACATTGCGACGTGATCGTTCAATGAAAATGTATCACAATATGCCTGATGCCGCTGGCGCTCCGCCGGCTGGAGCCAGTCCGCGTTCCGAAGGATACCTATTCCGCATGTGGCGATGCACAAACGAGGGTGTATCGGTTCTATCGTCGTTCCCGGGTTTCACAAATTTATCATTTTGCCACTCATCAAAATAACGCTATCATTCCCGCATGCTTGAGACCTTCGAAACCGTGGCCAAAGCCGTCGCCGACCCCAGCCGGGTGCGCATCCTGAAGCTGCTGGAGGGCGGTGAGCTTTGCGTCTGCCAGATTACAGCGGTGCTGGACCTGACGGCCGGCACCGTGTCGAAGCATCTGGCGGCGCTGAAGACGGCGGGGCTGGTGCAGCAGCGGCGCGACGGCAAATGGGCCTATTACCGGCTGGCCGAGCGGGCATTCAATCCCTATGCGCCGACCTTTCTGCGGCTGGTCGGCGCGGCGCTGGACGACGACCCGACCGTGGCCGAGGATCGGCGCCTGCTGGCGCGGGTCAACGCGGTGCCACTGGCGGTGCTGTGCCATCAGGGACGGGCCGCCCTCGGCCCGGGCTGCCAGGTCTCGGAAGCGACCGCCGCCGGCAACGGGGAATCATCGTGAGCGCCAAGACCTACAATGTGCTGTTTCTGTGCACCGGAAACTCGGCGCGCAGCATCATGGCCGAGTGCATCCTGACCCGGCTGGGCGGGGGACGGTTCCGGGCCTTCAGCGCCGGAAGCCACCCCACGGGCCGGATCCATCCCGAGACGCTGGACATGCTGAGGCGGCTGAATTTCGACACCGCCGGCCTGCGGTCGAAATCGTGGGACGAGTTCGCCCAGCCCGGCGCACCGGAGATGGATTTCGTCTTCACCGTCTGCGATGCCGCCGCGGGCGAGGCCTGCCCGGCCTGGCCGGGGCAGCCGATGACCGCCCACTGGGGCGTTCCCGACCCGGTGACCCTCGCCGAAACCGGCTCGGCTCGCGGGCTCCGGCTGGCCGATATCTATCGCATGCTCGACCGCCGCATCGGCATCTTCGCTTGCCTGCGGATCGAGGCCCTCGACCGCCTGTCGCTG
>JAKAFA010000148.1 GCA_021818185.1 Pseudomonadota bacterium
CCAGCACCGACACCAGCGGGCTTTCCTCCATTGTCCCGTCCTCCATTATCGTGATGACGGTGTGACCGCCTTCCCACTAGTGCATTGAACCAGACAGAGGATTCACAGCGGGTGTGATCCATGCGAAACTGAGCGCATGGCACAGACCGTCAGCATCCTCCTGCAAGACGACGATGGCGCGCGATTGGCCGCCATCATCGGCGACCGCAACCGCTCGCAGAAGCACATCCTGCGGGCTCGGCTTATCCTTCTGTCGGCCGACCGGCTTCCGGTCCTTGACGTGGCCCACCAGGCCGGGGTCAGCCGACCGGCGGTCTGGCGCTGGCAGCAGCGCTTCGCCGAGGAAGGGGTGGACGGCCTGCTGCGCGACAAGACGCGCAAGCCCGGCACCGCGCCTCTGCCGGTGGAGACCGTCGCCAAGGTCCTGGCCTTGCCCTGCGGCGAGCCGCCGGGCGAGACGACCCACTGGACCGGCCGAATGGTGGCCAAGGCCGTTGGCATCAGTTTGAGCGCCGTGCAACGTATCTGGCAGGCCCACCGTCTTCAGCCCCATCGGCTGCGCACCTTCAAGAGGTCGAACGACCCAGCCTTCGCCGCCAAGGTCGAGGACATCGTCGGCCTCTACATGAACCCGCCCGCCCATGCCGTGGTCGTCTCCATCGACGAGAAGAGCCAGATCCAGGCCCTCGACCGCACCCAGCCCGGCCTGCCGCTGAAGCCGGGCAAATGCGGCACGATGACGCACGACTACAAGCGTAACGGCACCACCACCCTCTTTGCCGCCCTCAATATCCTCAACGGCACCGTCGTCGGCCGCTGCATGCCCAAGCACACCCACCAGGAATTCATCAAGTTCCTCAACGCGGTGGAGCGAGCTGTCCCGGCGGGCAAGATCATCCACGCCATCGCAGACAACTACGCCACCCACAAGCATCCCAAGGTCAAGGAATGGCTGGCCGACCATCCGCGCTGGGTCTTCCACTTCACCCCCACCTCCGCCTCCTGGCTCAACGCTGTCGAGGGCTTCTTCTCCATCATCACCCGCAGACGCATCCGGCGCGGGGTGTTCAAGTCCGTCTCCGACCTTCAGGACGCCATCCGACGCTACATCAAAGAGCACAATCGCTCTTCCAAGCCGTTCGTCTGGACCAAATCCGCAGGCACAATCCTTAGTAAATTACAGCGGCTGCCGGTTGGATCGTCTGTCTGAGTCGGTGCACTAGCCGCTCTGGCCTCGGCCCCATCCACCAGTGCAGGCAATCCGGCCGCTGTCGGGGAGATTGGGTATACCGCGCCGTGATGCCAGGGACTGCGCGGCCCGAGCTGTACAACATGGGATCTTCGGGATGGATGTATTTTTTCGAGGTCTCCGATGAGAGCCGAAATATTGCGTCCGCATGCGTCCGCACGTAAACTATCGTTATTTTTCAATGAGATAACGCAGACGCAGGATTATGCGATGCGCCACCCGGATGCGTCCGCATCCCCGATTACGTCTGCCAGTGCGTCCGCATGGAATCCCCTACATCACATTGATTTTGCGTGAGTTTTCCAAGCGCGGACGCAGCGGACGTGAGGGACGCAGTCTGGAAGAGATTATTGGCATCATCGGAAAGGAGTGCGCAATGCCATCCATCTCCGAT
The DNA here is from genome assembly GCA_021818185.1 of Pseudomonadota bacterium. Classification (GTDB taxonomy): domain Bacteria; phylum Pseudomonadota; class Alphaproteobacteria; order Rhodospirillales; family Magnetospirillaceae; genus JAKAFA01. The sequence goes on from JAKAFA010000148.1 coordinate 1,644, forward strand.
CACCGCACCCTACCGACCATGGACACCACGGTGCCCTCGGCCTTGCCCTTGCCTTGCGCCGAAAACATGGGGATGGCTGATGCCTGGTCAGGGAGGGGGGCCGGCCGCAAGCGGATCAGCGGCCGCCTCATTGAGGGGGACTCGATCCATCTTTACCCGGCTTTTCCGCCCTCGGCGTCCCTCCGGCGTCCCTGGAGGAACGGAATGATCAAGACCCTCAAAGGGCCTTCTCATATCTGCTTGATTTTCCAGGGAGAAAATGGTGCTGCCGAGTGGAATCGAACCACCGACCTTACCCTTACCAAGGGTATGCTCTACCGACTGAGCTACGGCAGCACCGCCGCGGGGCCGAGGGGTTCGGCCCGGGAAGGCGCGCTTTATGCCACAGCCGTTCCCCCGATGCAACCCCGTTGTCGTGGCGTTTTTCGCACGGCAGAATGGGGCCATGAATGACGGCAAGCAGCATCCCACCACCACCGACAAGGCCCGCCGGGACGCTGACGAGCGGCAGCGGCGCCAGGCCGAGGCGTTGCGCGCCAACCTGGCCCGGCGCAAGGCGCAGGCCCGCGACCGGGCCGGCCAGGAAGGGCCGGACGGCTCGGCGGACGTCAAGGGCGGCGGCGGGGCCTAGCCCGCAGTTGCACCCGGCCGGCCCGCAAGCTACAAGGACCCCGTACCCAAGGGGAGTGCTCGCATGTCCGTGATGCCCGACAGCTGGATCCGCAAGATGGCCCTGGAGAACGGCATGATCGAGCCGTTCACCGAGAAGCTGCAGCGCGAGGGCGTGATTTCCTACGGCCTGTCGTCCTACGGCTACGACGCACGGGTGTCGCGGGAATTCAAGATCTTCACCAACGTGGATTCGGCCATCGTCGATCCCAAGTTCTTCTCGCCGCAATCCTTCGTCGACCGCGACACCGATGTCTGCGTCATCCCGCCCAACAGCTTCGCCCTGGCCCGCACCGTCGAATACTTCCGCATCCCGCGCGACGTGCTGGTGATCTGCCTGGGCAAGTCGACCTATGCCCGCTGCGGGATCATCGTCAACGTGACGCCGCTGGAACCGGAATGGGAGGGTCACGTGACGCTGGAATTCTCCAACACCACCCCCCTGCCCGCCCGCATCTACGCCAACGAGGGCGCCTGCCAGTTCATCTTCCTCAAGGGTGACAGCGTGTGCGACGTGTCCTATGGCGACCGGGCCGGCAAGTACCAGGGCCAGACCGGTGTCACCCTGCCCAAGCTGTGACGATCCCGCCCGCCAGGAGTAACGATCCCGTGACGATGGAAGACAAGCTGGTCATCGCGCTGCCCAAGGGCCGCATCCTCGACGAGGCGATGCCGCTGGTGCGGGGCGCGGGCATCGAGCCCGAGCCCGAATTCGACGATCCCAAGACCCGGCTGCTGCGCTTCACCACCAACCATCCCCATATCGACATCATCCGGGTGCGGTCGTTCGACGTCGCCACCTTCGTCGCCTTCGGCGCCGCCCATCTCGGCATCTGCGGAAACGATGTGCTGATGGAGTTCGACTATCCCGAGATCTATGCGCCCCTCGACCTGGGCATCGGCCGCTGCCGCCTGTCGGTAGCCGAGCCGGTGGACTTGGCCGAGGCCGACGACCCCCGCCGCTGGAGCCATGTCCGCATCGCCACCAAGTACCCCGAGGTGACCCGCCGCCATTTCGCCGCCCGCGGCGTGCAGGCGGAATGCGTCAAGCTGAACGGCGCCATGGAACTGGCGCCGTCGCTGGGCCTGGCCACCCGCATCGTCGATCTGGTGTCGAGCGGCTCGACCCTGAAGGCCAACGGCCTGAAGGAGGTGGAGGTGCTGGCCGAGATCGCCAGCCGCCTGATCGTCAACCGCGCCGCCCTGAAAACCCGTCCAGGCGAGATGACCGGCTGGATCGACCGCTTCCGCGCCGTCTGCGAGGCCCGCCATGCCGCTTGACCTGAACGCCGCCGCCCCCGATTTCGAGGCCGCCTTCGCCCGCCTGCTCGACATGAAGCGGGAAAACGACCGGGACGTGAATGCCACGGTCGCCGCCATCATCGCCGATGTCCGCAGCCGCGGCGACGAAGCCGTGCTGGACTACACCCGGCGGTTCGACCGTCTCGACCTGAATGCCGCGACCTTGCGGATCGGCGCCGACGAGCTGGCGCGGGCCGCCGAATCCTGCGCCCCGGCCACCCTGGCCGCCCTGGACCTGGCGGCCGAGCGCATCCGCGACTTCCACCGCCGCCAGCTGCCCGAGGGCTACGCCTATACCGATGCGGCGGGCGTGCGGCTGGGCTGCCGCTGGAACGCCGTGCAGGCCGCCGGCCTGTACGTGCCGGGCGGCACCGCCGCCTATCCGTCGTCGGTGCTGATGAACGCCATCCCCGCCAAGGTGGCCGGGGTCGAGCGGCTGGTGATGGTGGTTCCCACCCCCGACGGCCGGGTCAACCCGCTGGTGCTGGCCGCCGCCCGGCTGGCCGGCATCGACGAGGTGTGGCGCATCGGCGGCGCCCAGGCGGTGGCCGCCCTGGCCTACGGCACCGAGAGCATCCGCCCGGTGGACAAGATCGTCGGCCCCGGCAACGCCTATGTCGCCGCCGCCAAGCGCCAGGTGTTCGGCGCGGTGGGCATCGACATGATCGCCGGCCCGTCCGAGATCCTGGTGGTGGCCGACGGCGCCAACGACCCGTCGTGGATCGCCGCCGACCTGCTGAGCCAGGCCGAGCACGACACCGCCGCCCAATCCATCCTGATCACCGACGATGCCGCCTTCGCCGCGCGGGTGAAGGACGCGGTGGAAGGCCACCTCGCCACCCTGCCCCGCGCCGCCATCGCCCGCGAAAGCTGGGAGAATTTCGGCGCGGTGATCCTGGTCCCCCACCTGGACGCCGCCGTGGCGCTGGTGGACCGCGTCGCGCCGGAACATTTGGAACTGGCGGTGGCCGATCCCGACGGGCTGGCGGCGCGGGTGCGCAATGCCGGAGCCATCTTCCTGGGCCGCCACACCCCCGAGGCGGTGGGCGACTATGTCGGCGGGCCCAACCATGTGCTGCCCACGGCGCGCTCGGCGCGGTTCTCGTCGGGCCTGGGCGTGCTGGACTTCATGAAGCGCACCACCCTGATCGGCTGCGATGCCGCCTCGCTCGGCGCCATCGGCCGCGCCGCGGTCGACCTGGCCGAGGCCGAGGGGCTGGGGGCGCACGGCCTGTCGGTGGCGCTGCGGCTGAACCTGGGGAGAGGCTGAAGGTGCCCCACCGGCAGCGCATTGCCCACGTCCACCTGGACGAAAAGACCATGGTGCGCCGCCAGGCCGAGGTCGAGCATGAGCGGGCCATCGCCATCTACGACCTGCTGGAGGGGAACTATTTCGCTCCGGCCGGCGACTACACCGGTCCCTATGCCCTGCACCTGCGGCTGGAGGACAACCGCCTGCTGTTCGACGTGCGCAGCGAACAGGGCGAGCCGCTGCTCCAGGTTCCGTTACCGCTCAAGCAGTTCCAATCGCTGGTCAAGGACTACTTCCTGGTCTGCGAAAGTTATTACACCGCCATCAAGAAATCCTCGCCATCGCAGATCGAGGCCATCGACATGGGCCGGCGCGGTCTGCACAACGAAGGATCCGAACTGCTGAAAGAGCGGCTGGCCGGCAAGATCGACATCGATTTCGACACGGCGCGCCGGCTGTTCACCCTCGTCTGCATCCTGCATATCCGCGGCTGAACCGTGGGCGACCAGCCGTCCTCGGTCCTGTTCTGCTGCACCTTCAACGCCATCCGCTCGCCCATGGCCGAGGGCCTGCTGAAATGGCTGCACGGCAAACGCATCTTCGTTGATTCGGTGGGGGTGCGCCGGGGCGAGGCCGATCCCTTCGTCGCGGCGGTGATGGAAGAGATCGGCATCAACATCGGCCGCCACCGCCCCAAGGTTTTCGAGGATCTGGAAGACGAAAGCTTCGACCTGGTGATCTCGCTCAGTCCCGAGGCCCAGCACAAGGCGGTCGAGCTGACCCGCACCAACGCCACCGAGCTGGAATTCTGGCACACCTTCGACCCCTCGCTGGCCGAAGGCAGCCGCGAAGCGCGGCTCGACGCCTATCGCCAGGTCCGCGACGACCTGACGCGCCGCATCATGCAGCGCTTCCCGCCCCGGCGTCTGGCGCGGGAATAAGGGCCGCAAGATTTCTCTCTTGACCCGATTTTGCCATGGGATCACTTATTCCCGGCCTTTGGACCGCCGGTGGAGGAGCAATGACCAAGGAGGACGTGATCGAATTCTCGGGCACCGTGAGCGAGCTTTTGCCCAATGCCATGTTCCGGGTGAAGCTCGACAACGAACACGAGATTTTAGCCCATACCTCGGGCAAGATGCGCAAAAATCGCATCCGCGTCCTGGCCGGCGACCGGGTCAGCGTCGAAATGACGCCCTACGACCTGACCAAGGGCCGCATCACCTTCCGTTTCAAGTAAGCCCGCCCATGCCCCACACCCTCGACCAGTTAGTCCTGGCCTCGGCATCGCCGCGCCGGCTCGACCTTTTGGCGCAAATCGGCCTGAGGCCCGGCGCCATCGACCCCGCCGACATGGACGAGACGCCGGCCAAGGACGAACTGCCCGCCCCCCATGCCGCCCGGCTGGCCGAGGCCAAGGCCCGCGCCGTCGCCGCCCGCCATCCCGGCCGCTTCGTGCTGGCCGCCGACACCGTGGTCGCCTGCGGCCGGCGCATCCTGCCCAAGGCCGAGGACGAGCGCACCGCCCGCCGCTGCCTGGAGCTGCTGTCGGGCCGCCGCCACCGCGTCCATGGCGGCGTCTGCCTGCTGGAGCCCGACGGACGCGCCCATGTCCGGCTGGTCACCACCATCGTCACCTTCAAACGCCTGGATTTCAGCGAGATCGCCGCCTACATCGCCGATGGCGAATGGCACGGCAAGGCGGGCGGCTACGCCATCCAGGGCCGCGCCGCCCTGTTCGTGCGGGCGTTGTCCGGGTCCTATTCCAACGTGGTCGGCCTGCCGCTCTACGAGACCGGGACGCTGCTGCGGGGGGTGGGCCGGGATGGCGGCGCCTGACGAGATCCTTTACGCCTGGGGACCGGGGGAATCCCGGCTGGGGCTGATGTCGGGCGGACGGGTGGTGGAAATCGCCATCGCCCGTCCCGCCCTGGTGGCCGGCGCGGTGTTCCTGGGCCGCGTCGCCGAGATGGCCCCCGCCCTGGATGCCGCCTTCGTCGAACTGGGCCTGGAACGCCCCGGCTTCCTGCCCGGCGCCGCCGCCCTGGGGATCAGCCGCGGCCAGGCGGTTCTGGTCCAGGTGCGGGCCGACGCCCAGGGCGGCAAAGGGCCGGTGCTGACCGCCCGGCCCACCCTGGCCGGCCGCTGGCTGGCCTTCGCGCCGCTCGCGCCGGGGATCGCCCTGCCGCCCGACCTGCCGCCCGACGCGGCCGAACGCCTGACCGTTCTGGCCGCCCGACTGGCCGAGCCCGGCGGCGGGCTGCTGCTGACGGATGCCGCGGCCGGACGCGGCGAGGACGAATTGGCCGCCGAGCTGGAGTCGCTGCGCGCCGAGTGGGCCGCCATCGACCAGGCCCGTGCCCAGGCCCGCGCTCCCGCCCTGCTGTGGCGGCCCGATCCCCTGGCCCGCCTGCTGGCCGCCCATCCCGGGGTGGCACGGGTGCGGGTGGACGATGCCGCCGCCTATGCCCAGGCGCGCCGCCGCTTCGGCCCCCTGGTCGAGCACCGGCGCGGCGGCGAGGTGGCCGGCGAGGTGGACGAGGCGCTGGATGCCGCCCTGGCTCCGGTGGTGGCACTGCCGGGCGGCGGCCGCCTGGCCATCGAGCCGACCCTGGCCCTGACCGCCATCGACGTGGATTCCGGCGGCGGCCGCCCGGCCGAGGCCAACCGCGCCGCGGTCGAGGCCATCGCCCGCCAATTGCGCCTGCGGGCCATCGGCGGGCAGGTTGCGGTGGATTTCATCCCCGGCGGCGGCAAGGCCAGCCTGTTCAAGCTGGCCGGCGCCCTGAAACGGGCGGTTGCCGCCGACCCGGTTCCCACCCATGTGTTCGGGGTCGGGCCGCTGGGCCTGGTGGAACTGACCCGCGAACGCCGCGGCCCGGCCCTGGCTGAGCTGTTCTGCGAACGCGACAGCCGCCGCACCGCCGCCGCCGCCGCAACGGCGGCCCTGCGCCGCGCCGTGGCCGAGGCGGCCCACCGCCCCGGCCGCGCCCTGGCCCTGACCCTGGCCCCCGAGGTGACCGCCGCCCTGGCCCGCCTGCCCGAGGCGGTGGCCGAGGCCGAGGCCCGCATCGGCCGCAAGCTGACCCTGCGCGCCGAGCCCGGCCGCGGCCGCGACGACATCCTGGTGGAGGACCTGCCGTGACCCCCGATTCCCCGCCCCCCGCTTCCCCGGCGACCTGCCCCATCTGCGGCCAGCCGGCCCACCCCGAGACCCGCCCCTTCTGTTCGCGCCGCTGCGCCGAGCTTGACCTGCACCGCTGGCTGGGCGGCGTCTACCGCATCGAAAGCGATGAGCCGGCCGACCTGCCGGCCCGCGACGAAGAATGAGGGCAACGCGCACGAAACCGCCTTGTCATCCGCCGGGAAACCGATTATAAGCCGAGCCTCTTCGCCGCGAGCGGCTGTGCCCAGGTAGCTCAGTTGGTAGAGCATGCGACTGAAAATCGCAGTGTCGGTGGTTCGATTCCGCCCCTGGGCACCATCTAAGCCCCTGAAAGGTAACGCCTTTCGGGGGCTTTCCATTTGCGGGACAGAGTTCGAAATCGGTTTTCGGGACACTGTCGGGACAGTTGGAGTCTGTCCCGAAGTATAGCGCGGCGGCCGATTTTGGACAGATCGGCGGCTGATTTTGGACGGGGTGAACGGGTTCACCGCGCCCCATTCCTACCCCGATGTGAGCGCTGGCACCGTGCCATGGTGGTGGTCGGTCATCAGCGTTGCTCCGGTGGCCCTCCTGGGCGCTCCCATGCCCACCCCCCCCGCCGGCCGAGCCGGCGGGGCAATAGATCACGTCAAGGAATGCTCGCGTTGGCCGCCGGCCAGGTCGCACTCTGCCCGGCGATCAATGCGTCCTTGGTCTCCTCCAGCCCGGCCACGTAATCGGCCAGCTCATGGATGTGATCGAGGCGAAGGGGCGGGAGATCGCCGAGGCGCTGGCGGAGCTGCGAGGGCTAACCGCATCGAACTGAGCGCGCATATCGTATAGAGGACAAGGCCGCCCCCCCACAGACGATGGCATCCCTGTTGGGTAGACGGACCATATGGTGTATTTTCCTCAAAAGTCGCGGGAGCCTTCACCAGGGGGAACTAACGATATGTCGGCCGTCAATAAAATTGTTCCCTCCAATCCCAGACTTGCATCCCTGCTATCGGATGTCGACAAGGGAAACATAAAGATACCCGTGTTCCAGAGGGATTATGTCTGGAAGGACGAGCAGATTATGGGCCTGCTCGATTCAATATATAGGGGATACCCAGTCGGCTCTATATTGTTGTGGTCAACGCGGGAGCGTCTTGTCCACGAAAGAAATGTTGGTGGGTTCAAGCTGCCAGATACGCCAGAGGACTACCCTGTTAATTACGTTCTTGACGGGCAGCAGCGGCTCACAACACTTTATGGCGTCTTCCACTCGGATGCGGCCACAACCGATCCTGAGCTTGCAGAACGCTTCAACGTATCATTTGTTCCGGCGACCGGAGAGTTTGTTCATTCATCGGCGGCTGATCCGGCTGTATCCATAAATCTTAGGGTTATACTGGACACAACAAAGCTCCTTCCAGAGTTAACACGATTTGGTCAAGACCAGCAGACAACAATAGCTGATTTGGCAGAACGGTTTAAGGATTATGAATTCCCGGTAGTTACCATTAGGGATAAGACGAATCAAGAGGTGTGCCGTGTATTTCAACGGATCAATTCATCAGGAACTACGCTAAGTACTCTTGAGCTGTTGGCGGCATGGACTTGGTCAGAGCAGTTCGATTTGCGGGATCAGATCCAATCGCTATTGGACCGCTTGGCCGAAAAGGGCTATGAGTCCCTTGAAAAAACAGAGGTTATGCGGTGCCTTACTGCTCTGGTGATGAACGAAATAGACCCGGATGCCCTTGTGGAAGCCAACCCCGACACGCTTGTAGCCGGGGTTACGAAGCTAAAAGAAGCAATGTTCTCCACCATCGATTTCTTGGAAAAAGACATAAGAATTAAGAATGTCGTTTTCCTCCCGTCTCCCTATCCAGGCAACCCAGGTTCCGCGAATGTTCTTGGCGGGGCGGTCGCCCTGAGGTAGAGTCGGTGCATTGATC
>JAKAFA010000149.1 GCA_021818185.1 Pseudomonadota bacterium
GCGCTTTGCCAGGCCAAGCATATTGATTGCCCCATGCACACTGGTCTTCGTGGTTTGCACCGGGTCGTGCTGATAGTGGATGGGTGAGGCAGGGCAGGCCAGGTTGTAGATCTCGTCCACCTCGATATAGAGGGGGAAGGTGACATCGTGGCGGATCAGTTCGAAATACGGATTGCCCAGCAGGTGGGCGATGTTGTCCTTGGTTCCGGTGTAGAAGTTGTCGGCGCACAGGACGTCGCATCCCTTGGCCAGCAGCCGTTCACAGAGATGCGACCCCAGGAATCCCGCACCCCCGGTCACCAGGACCCGCTTCCGGCCGTATTTCATCGCCCTGCGCCCTCATCCTTAGACCCAAGCTTCGCTTCATAGGCCGGAACGCCGCCCAGGGCAAGGGTGCACTTATCCTGGGCGGCGCCTCGAACGGGCAGGGGCGGGACGCGAGCGGGGGATTCTGCCTGCCTCGGTCCGCCGTTCCGGCCTCATTTGGCCGGGGGAACGGCGGGTGGCGGGACCGGCGTCGCGTCGCTCTTGCCGTAGGCTTGGTCCAGGCGGCGGGTGCAATCGGCCTGGGCCGGGCCGGTCAGCGGCGCGCAGTGGCGCTGCCAGTCGTCGGCGTAATTGCCGGTGATGGCGGGACTGGACGCCCCGGGTGCGGACGGGCCGGCGGCGGGCGGATTGGTGGGGGGCGGCGGGGCGGATTGGTGGTGGCCGCCCAGGAGCCAGGCCAGGAGCGCCGCTGCCGCCAGGCCGGCGAGGATGGCCAGAATGCGAGTTCTCATCTGCGTCGGTTCCCCTCCGGCCGGCGGCCGGTCAGTACGGTCCGGGCCGTCGGCCCGTCAGTGCAGGCCGGGTGCCGGCGTGGTGACCGTCAGCAGCACCGCCTTGATGCGCACCCAGCGTACCACGGCACAGGCGGCATGGGGGGCTTCGCTTTCCGCCCATTTGCGGATCAGGCGTTCCGCAATCTGTACGGCGTCTTCATCTCCCCACCGGGCGGCGAGGCGGAAGGCGACGGCAGTGACGTCCCAGTCCCGAAGCGTTGTCATGACCTTTGATCCTGGGCCAAGTCTGCCCGACCCGGCCGGGCGGCGGCAAGGGGGCGGACGCATTTGTCACAACGCTTCCGGGGGGTGGCCGCACCAATCCGGCTGGGATAGACTCCCGTCGTTTGGGCCGGTCCGGAAAGAACGGTGCCGCTTCCGGACCAGCGCCTTGGGAAGGATCGCACATGGCCATTTTCGACGAAGCGGGACGCAAGCGCCTCTCTCAGCAGCTCCAGGGTTCGTTCGACGCCGACAATGCCGGCGATCTGGACGCCTTCGCCCGCAACTTCCTGCATAACAGCGCGCTGTGGGACGCCATCGCCGACCATTATCCCACCGCCTCGGCCTCGGCGGTGCGCGGCATCATGATGGAGGCCTATGCCGCCTGGCAGGCCGGCCGCACGCCGGCCGAGGATTGACCTCAGCCGCCCACACCCAAACGGTCGCTGAGCGCCATGGCGTCGAAGGGCGCGCGGACCTTGGCGTCGTTGTCGAAATAGACGAAGACGTCGGCCGCCGCCGCCCAGCGGCGTACCTGCGCCGCCCAGGCGGCCAGGGCGTCGGCATCGTAGCCGCCGGCATATAGTTCGCCGGCGCCATGCAGGCGGCAATAGACGAAATCGGCGGTCACTTCGGTGAAGCGCGGCCAATCGGGAGCGTCGGAAACCACCAGCGCCACCCGGTGGCGGCGCAGGCAGGCGAAGAACGCGGGCGCCCCGAAGCTGGGATGACGGACCTCCAGCGCGTGGCGCAGAGGCCGAAGCGGGCCCGCTTCCAGCAGGGCGCGACCGGCCAGCCGGGGGCCGTGGCGGGCGGCCAGGGCGGCGGCGGCGGCGGTGTCGTGGGGCAGCAGCGCAAGGAACTGGTCGAGCCGCGCCGCATCATAGGCGAACCGCGCCGGCAGCTGCCAGAGCAGCGGGCCCAGCTTGGCTCCCAGGGCGAACAGGCCGCTGGCCAGGAAATTGGCGAGGGGTGTTTCGGCAGCGCGCAGCTTCAGCATGTGGGTGATGTAGCGGGGCGCCTTGACCGCGAAGACGAAATCCTTTGGTACCGCGTCGTGCCAGGCAGCGAAACTGGCCGGATGCTGGAGGCCGTAGAAGGTGCCGTTGATCTCGATGGACCCCAGTCGGGCGGCGGCGAAGGACAATTCGTCCCTCGGCGGCAGGCCCACGGGGTAGAAGGTGCCGCGCCAGCCCGGATAGCGCCAGCCGGAAATGCCGATGCGGATCGCGCCCATGGCCCCATTTCCTGTGCGAGCCGGCCGGCGCCCGGCCGCCCGTGCGGCAAGCGTACAGATTCCTTGCAACCACGGCCGGCCCGCGCAAGGATTAGCGGGGTACGCAAGCGGGGGGTGGTTCGGTGGAAGGCATTGCGCCGGACGAACTGGCGGGTTTCGAGGAATACCGCGCCAAGGTCACAGGCACCAATATCAGTGCCCAGACCCTGCTGGCTACGGATTACCTCAATCATTTCAATGAGATCGTCATGCTGCTCGACATGCTCCCCGACATGCCGGAGATGATCGAGGAGTGCAAGACCTGGCAGCCGAAGAGCTACGTCGAGCATTTCGCCCAGTCGAGCTTTTCCGACCGCCAGCTGGCCATCGAGGCCTATGGGCGGGTGCCGGCCCGCTATCGCCGGCCCTTCGAGGAAACCATCTCCCAGCTCAATACCCTGATCCTGGGCGGCATCGCCCGGCTGGATACCGACATTGCCGCCGGGGGCGAGCCCGAGGTGCTGCGCGAAACCTGCAGTTCCCTGTCGCGCGCCTGCCAGGCGCTGATGGATTGCGCTTCGGCCATCATCCACGGCTCCAACCGGGCCATGGACCAGGCGGAAATCGACGGCCTGCTCAACACCTGAGAAGAATCAACTCTCGCCGGGCGCCGCCGAGCCGTCTGCCGTTTCAGGCATCGCGGCCCACCGGCGCCACCAGCGCGTGGACAAGGCGGCGCACCTCGGGCAGCAGCTCGGCGGCGAACCACGGATTCTTGCGTTCCCAGGCGGTGGTCCGCCAACTGGGATGGGGCAGCGGCAGCAGGTCGGGCAGGTAATCGCGCCAAGCCCGCACGGTGTCCGTCATGGTCGCCCGGCGGCGGGCGCCCAGTTGGGCGGCCTGGGCATGGCTTCCGACCAGCAGGGTCAGGCGCACCGCCGGCAGATGGGCGCGCAGCGGCGCGAACCAGGCCGGCGTGCATTCCGGGCGCGGCGGCAGGTCGCCGCCGCCGGGGGCGCGGCCGGGATAGCACAGGCCGGTGGGCACGATGGCGATGCGGCATTCGTCGTAAAAGGCCGCCGGCTCTAGCCCCAGCCACTCGCGCAGCCGGTCGCCCGACCGGTCGTTCCATGGAATCCCCGTTTCATGGACCCGGGTTCCCGGCGCCTGGCCGACGATCAGCAGGCGGGCGCTTTCCGCTGCCCGCACCACCGGTCGCGGCCCCCGCGGCAGATGGGCTTCGCACAGCCGGCAGGCGCGGATGCGGGCCAGCAGGTCGTTCAAGGTTTCGCTCATGGCCCCCAGCATAGGCCGGCCCGGCGGCCAAGGCCAAGGCGTGTGTCTTTCAGGGGGCCGCGTCATTCTTTTTTGCCATTAGCGAAGGGATAAGCCAGAGCCTTATAAAGATTGGCGTCCTTTTGAGGTGCTCCGATGGCCGATCGCTGGTTCCTTGATAAATTCCTGACGCTTGCCGGCACCAAATACCCCGAAAGTTTTTTTCTGGACGATCTTGTTTTATCGACAAGTTCGAACGACGACTATAACGGGCGACGTGATCTTCATTGTGATCTGATTGAAATCGACGGTAAAGGGCGGCTGCATCTGTGGCTGTTCATCCCGGTTCGCGCACCGGAACTGATCACCGGCGACGTCATCGGCCGGCTGTTCGCCTGCACCCAGGTGTTCCGCATGACCGAGCCGGCGGTGCTGGCGTCCCGTCTGGCGCGGGCGGCGCGGCGGCGGCGCTACGATACGCGCTCGGAGCGGTTTCGCGCCGCCCTGCGCCGGGCGCGCGCCACCTTCGACAGCTGGAATCTGGTGGCCTGCGGCGGCAAAGGCTGCGAACTGGCCGGGCATGACGACAACCTGCTGTTCCAGCTTTACGCCTCGCTGTCGTCGGTGATCGGCCACGTGCGCGACGTCAATACCTGGCATTTCTACCAGACCGCCACCGGTTTCGACCTGCGCTGCCTGTGGGACCTGGCGGTGTGCGGCCGGCTGTCGCTGGCCGACAAGCTGGCGGTCTATGGCGGCGATTCCCTGCGGGTGGCCGCCTTCCCCCACGACGATTTCGACATCGCCAGCAAGCACGACCTGCACCTCAAGCGCAAGAAGGGCTTCCATGCCCAGGGGGTCGAAGCCTATTTCGGCGACCGCAGCCAGATCCTGGCGCGGTGACCTGCCCCGGCTTGCGGGGACGGCCGATTTCCGCTAACACGGCCCGGGGAGTGACCACGGGGTTTCAGCCATGGCGGATTGCAACGGCGCACCGGTGCTCGGCATCATCGGCGGTTCGGGTGTCTACGATATCGACGGCCTGACCAACCAGGAATGGCGGCGAGTGGATAGCCCGTTCGGCGCCCCCTCGGACGAGTTGCTGTTCGGCGAGTTGGATGGGCAGAAGCTGGTGTTCCTGCCCCGCCACGGCCGCGGCCACCGCATCCCCCCCTCCGAGCTGAACTACCGTGCCAATATCGACGCCCTGAAGCGGGCGGGGGTGACCGAGATCGTCTCGGTCTCGGCGGTCGGCTCGTTGAAGGAGGAGTTGCCCCCCGGCACCTTCGTCATTGTCGACCAGTTCATCGACCGCACTTTCGCGCGGACCAAGACCTTCTTCGAAACCGGCCTGGTGGCCCATGTCTCCATGGCCCACCCGGTGTGCGGCCGGCTGGGCGACCTGATCGAGGCGGCCGCCGCCGAGGTGGGAATCGTCGCGGTGCGCGGCGGGACCTATCTGGTGATGGAAGGGCCGCAATTCTCCACCAAGGCTGAAAGCGCGCTGTACCGCCAGTGGGGCTGCGACGTCATCGGCATGACCAACATGCCCGAGGCCAAGCTCGCCCGCGAGGCCGAGATGTGCTACGCCACCGTCGCCATGGTCACCGACTATGATTGCTGGCACCCCGAGCATGACGCGGTGACCGTCGATGCGGTGGTCAAGGTGCTGCTGGCCAACGCCGACCACGCCCGCGCCCTGGTCAAGGCCATTGCTCCCCGCGTCAAGGCCCGCCACGGCGCCTGCGCCCGGGGTTGCCATACCGCGCTCGACAATGCCGTCATCACTCATCCCGGCAAGCGCGATCCCGCCCTGGTGGCCAGGCTCGACGCGGTGGCCGGGCGCGTGCTGGCTTAACGACGGACGAAGGGGCAGCCCATGAAGATCAACGGTACGCCCACCCGCACCATCCGGCTGGCCGCCGATGGCTGGGGGGTGGAGATCATCGACCAGACCCGGCTGCCCCACGAACTGGTGACCGTGACGCTCCGCTCGCTGGACGACGCGGCCCAGGCCATCCGGGAGATGTGGGTGCGCGGCGCCCCGCTGATCGGCGCCACCGCCGCCTATGGTATGGCGCTGGCGGCGCGGGCCGACCACTCCGACGCGGCGCTGAAAAAGGCCTATCTGGTGCTGCACGCCACCAGGCCGACCGCCATCAACCTGAAATGGGCGCTGGACGAGATGACGGCGGCGCTGCTGCCGCTGCCGGCCGAGGCGCGGGTGGCGGCGGCCTATGGGCGCGCCGCGGCGATCTGCGACGAGGACGTCGCCATCAATTCCGCCATCGGCGACCACGGGCTGGCGCTGATCCGCGAGATCTGGGCGGACAGGCAGGCCCAGGGCAAGGCCCGGTTCGACATCCTGACCCATTGCAATGCCGGCTGGCTGGCCACTGTCGATTGGGGCACCGCCATCGCCCCGATCTACAAGGCCTTCGACGCCGGCCTGCCGATCCATGTCTGGGTGGACGAGACCCGGCCGCGCAACCAGGGCGCCTCGCTGACGGCACGCGAACTGAACTGGCACGGCGTGCCCCATACGGTGATCGCCGACAACACCGGCGGCCACCTGATGCAGCACGGCATGGTCGATCTGGTGATCGTCGGCACCGACCGCACCACCCGCAACGGCGACGTCTGCAACAAGATCGGCACCTACCTCAAGGCGCTGGCCGCCAAGGACAACGGCGTGCCCTTCGCCGTCGCCCTGCCCGGTCCGACCATCGACTGGAGCGTGGCCGACGGGGTGCGGGAGATCCCTATCGAGCAGCGCGACGCCGCCGAGCAAACTCATATCGCCGGCCGCGACGCCGAGGGGCGGATGGTTGCGGTCCAACTGACCCCCGACGGCTCGCCCGCCGCCAATTACGCCTTCGACGTCACTCCCGCCCGCCTGGTCACCTGGCTGATCACCGAACGCGGCCGCTGCCCGGCCAGCGCCGAGGGGCTGAAGAGCCTGTATCCGGAGAAAGCGCCATGAAGTCGCTGTGGTCCGATGCCGAATCCGAGGCCTGCGTCGCCAAATACGCCGGCGCCGGCATCAACCGCGACCGGGCGCTTCGGGTCTATACCACCCGGCTGCTGGGCTCCGATCCCCGGCTGGTGCTGCATGGCGGCGGCAACACCTCGGTCAAGACGGAGGTCGCCGACCTGCTGGGCGAACCGGTCGAGGTGCTGTGCGTCAAGGGCTCGGGCTGGGACATGGGCACCATCGAACCGGCCGGCCTGCCGGCGGTGCGTCTGGCGCCGCTGCTGAAGCTGCGCCGGCTGGAGCGGCTCGCCGACGAGGACATGGTCAACTTTCAGCGCGGCAACCTGCTGGACGCCCAGGCGCCCAACCCCTCGGTGGAAACCCTGCTGCACGCCTTCCTGCCGCACAAATTCATCGACCACACCCATTCCACCGCCGTGCTGTCGCTGACCGACCAGCCGGACGGCGAGGCGCTGTGCCGCGAAATCTATGGTCGGCGCATGGGCTATGTGCCCTACATCATGCCCGGCTTCCAACTGGCCAAGCGGGCGGCCGAGGTCTATGAGCAGGACCCCTCGGTCGAGGGCCTGATCCTGGTCAAGCACGGCATCTTCACCTTCGGCGCCACGGCGCGCGAGGCCTATGAGCGGATGATCGCCATGGTCTCGCTGGCCGAGGACCGGTTGCAGAAGGGCCGCAAGCCGGCCTTCGCGCCGGTGGCACTGCCTTCGCGGATGGCCGGCCTGGCCGAGGTGGCCCCTGTGGTGCGCGGCCTGCTGGCCATCGACCGGGGGGCGGGGACCTGGCGGCGCTGGGTGCTGGATTTCCGCACCGGCGATGCCATCCGCACCTATGTGGACGGCAAGGATGCCGCCCGCTACGCCCAGGCCGGGGTGGTCACCCCCGACCACACCATCCGCACCAAGAACTGGCCGGTGATCCTGCCGCCTCCCGCCGCCGATGACCTGGCTGGCTGGGCCGGGGCCTCCCGCCGGGCGGTGGAGGCCTTCGCCGAGCGCTACCACGCCTATTTCGCCCGCCACAATGCCCAGGCCTCGCCGCCCAGGACCGAGCTGGACCCCATGCCGCGGGTGGTGCTGGTGCCGGGGCTGGGACTGTTCGGGGTCGGCGCCTCCAAGGCCGAAGCCGCCATCGCCGCCGACATCGCGGTCAACACGGTGGAGACCATCACTGACGCCGAGGCGGTGGGCCGCTTCCAGCCGCTGCCCGAATCCGACCTGTTCGACATGGAATACTGGTCGCTGGAACAGGCCAAGCTGGGCAAGGCGGCGGAAAAACCCTTCGCCCGCCAGGTGGTGGCGGTCACCGGCGGCGGCTCGGGCATCGGCGCCGCCACCGCGCGCGCCTTCGCCCGCCTGGGCGCCGAGGTGGCGGTGCTGGACCGCGATCAGTCCGCCGCTCGGGCGGTGGCCGGCGAGTGTGGCAAACGCGCCCTGGGCCTGGCCTGCGACGTCACCCGGCCGGATCAGGTGCGGGCTGCCTTCGAGGCCATCGTCTGCGCCTTCGGCGGCGTCGACGTGGTGGTGTCCAATGCCGGTGCCGCGTGGCAGGGCGCGGTGGGCGAATTGGACGACGCGGTGCTGCGCCAGTCCTTCGAACTCAATTTCTTCGCCCACCAGACGGTGGCCGGCCAAGCCGTGCGCGTCATGAAGGCGCAGGGTACCGGGGGGTGCCTGCTGTTCAACACCTCGAAACAGGCGCTCAATCCCGGCAAGGCGTTCGGACCCTACGGCCTGCCCAAGGCGGCCACCCTGTTCCTGATGAAGCAATACGCCCTCGACCACGGCCGCGACGGCATCCGCGCCAACGCGGTCAACGCCGACCGCATCCGCTCGGGCCTGCTGACCGACGAGATGATCGCCAGCCGGTCCAAGGCGCGAGGCCTGAGCGAGCACGACTACATGGCCGGCAACCTGCTGGGACGCGAAGTCACTGCCGAAGACGTCGCTGACGCCTTCGTCTGGCTGGCCGGGGCCGACAAAACCACCGCCTGCACCGTCACGGTGGACGGCGGCAATATCGAGGCGTCGTTACGCTAGGGCCGGTCTACGCCGCGAAACGCGGCGCGTCCGCCGGTCAGCCGGCGGGCTTGGACTCCGCTTTCGGTGGCTCGACCGGTACCAAGCGAGCCTTGGGCTGGCCATCCTTGGCGATGATGATCTCTTCCCCGTGGATGGCCCGGTCGACCAGGGCGGCAAGCTGGGCCTTGGCCTCGTGAAGGTTGACGGTATGTGGCATGTTTGTCCTCCCTTATATACGGAAGGATAGGGCCGATGGCTGGGCCGGTCAATCGTCCCCCTGCCGCAATCCCCCCACGATGGCGATGTAGTCCGGTTCATCGTCCGGTGACAGCACGCCGTGGCGCACTAGGAAGTCCAGGATCACCAGATTGACGTTGAACTTGAAGTCACCGCCGTCGCGGATCCGCGCGGCTACCTCGGCGGCCTTCAGGCATTGGAAGCCGCTGATCTCGCCATCGGTGTTGTGCGGCGTGAAGTCGGCCGGCACCGCCAGGTCGAAGCAGAACATCAGGTCGGGTTTCAGCCCCCACTCGTCTTCCAGGCAATAGGACACCGCCCCCACCGGGCGGGCGCGGCGGGCCAGGGCTTCGGGCACGGCCGCCTCTTCCCACGCCTCCTTGACCAGATTGTCCATCAGAGTCAGATGGGCCGGCTGACCGCCGGCGATCATGTTGTCCAGCTTGCCGGGTTCCACTGCCCGGTCCGCCGCGCGGCGGCCGATCCACAGATGGAGGCCGTCCGGTCGCTTCACCCAGCCGTTGACGTGGATGCCATAGGCGCGGATGCCGAACAGACTGACCAGCCCGCGGTCCACGGTCATCAGCGCCGGCTCGCCCCAGCGGGCCGCCACCCGGTAGCGCTCGCCCTTGGGCTTCGGCGCGGCGCCCTCCGCCGCCAGAGCGGCGGCCACCGCATCCACCGCCGCCGAGCGGGAGTCCGGGTCGTCCAGGCGGGGATCGAGGGTGATCGCCTCCTCGGTCACCTGGAAGATGCGGGGGAAGGCGGCCAAGCGGGCGGCGGTGTCGTGCCGCACCCACCCCACCCGCTGCCCCGCCACCCGAAGGGGGCGGAACTTGGCGAGATCGTGGGCGTTGCAGCGGGCGATATGGTCGAGGAAAGCCATGGAGGACAAGGTGGCGGAGGAGCGCGCGAAGCGTCAAGCCCATGAAATGGACGCAAGCCGGTGGCATGGCTATACTCCCGCCCGGTCGGGCGGGGACCGGGGCCAAGGAGGAGCAGGCATGACCGAATTCGCCAAACACACGCTGTCGGACTGGGACGGGCTGGCGGCCAAGGACCTGAAGGGCAAGGCGGCGGAATCGCTGGTGTGGGAGACGCCGGAAGGGATTCGGGTGAAGCCGCTCT
>JAKAFA010000150.1 GCA_021818185.1 Pseudomonadota bacterium
CCGCGCCAGCCTGGCCGATGCCCGGCCGGCGGCGGCCGGATGGAGCGAGGCGCTGGATGCCGCCCATTCCGCCGAGAATGCCTATGCCGGCGTGCGCCTGCCCTATGGCTGGCGGGGCGGCGCCTACCATTTCCACCTGGCGGCCCAGGACACCGCGGATGGCGGATGCTGGGTCGACCTGACGATCACCGAGGATGCCAGCGGCCGGACCGACGATGTCGGCAGCCTGCACTTTCCCCGCTGCGGCCCGGTGATGCCGTCGCCCGTCAGCTTCGTCGAGGTCTACGGCCGCAACGCCCCGGCGCCGCCGCGGATTCCCACCCTGACGGTCCGCTTCCACGGACCGGTCGTCAACGGGCAGCCCATCGTGTCTGCCGGCTCGTGGTACATCCCGACCGGCGTCCCGCCGGTGGCGCGGCCGGAACTGGAAGACGACGGCATGAGCGTGAGCTTTCCCGGCAGGATGTAAGGCCGGCCCGCCGGCAGCGTCCGTCGTCCGAACCGCCAAGACCGCTATGATCAAGGCCCGGGCGACCAACGGTCAGGGATAGAAAAGGAACACTTCGCTTGGGTGCGCCGACGGCCATGGTCGCCCCGACCATGGCCGCCGTTTTCCGTCAATGGCCGCCGGACAGCGCCCCGACGATCTCTTCCGTCACCTTCTTGGCGTCGCCGAACAGCATCATGGTGTTCGAGCGGAAGAACAGCTCGTTCTCGACGCCGGCATACCCCGAGGCCATGGAGCGCTTGATGAACAGCACGGTCTTGGCCTTTTCCACGTCCAGGATCGGCATGCCGTAGATGGGCGAGCTGGGATCGGTCTTCGCCGCCGGATTGGTGACGTCGTTGGCACCGATGACGAAGGCCACGTCGGCGGTGCCGAATTCGTGGTTGATCTCGTCCAGTTCGAACACCTCGTCATAGGGGACGTTGGCTTCGGCCAGCAGCACGTTCATATGGCCCGGCATGCGTCCCGCCACCGGATGGATGGCGTAGCGCACGTCGACGCCTTCCCTCTTGAGCACGTCGGCCATCTCGCGCAGCGCGTGCTGCGCCTGGGCCACCGCCATGCCGTAGCCCGGCACCACGATGACCTTGGACGCATTCTTCATGATGAAGGCGGCGTCCTCGGCCGAGCCGGCCTTGACCGCCCGGTCGCCGGCCGGCCCGCCGGCGCCCGCCGGACCCGCCACCTCGCCGCCGAAGCCGCCCAGGATGACGTTGATGATCGAGCGGTTCATCCCCTTGCACATGATGTAGCTGAGGATGGCGCCCGACGAACCCACCAGGGCACCGGTGACGATCAGCAGCGGGTTGCCCAGCGTGAAGCCGATGCCGCAGGCCGCCCACCCCGAATAGGAGTTGAGCATGGACACCACCACCGGCATGTCGGCGCCGCCGATGGGGAGGATCAGCAGGAAGCCCAGGGCCAGCGACAGCAGGGCGATCAGCAGGAACAGCCCGACCGAGCCGCCCGACAGGGCGAATGTGACCACCAGCAGCACCAGGGCAATGCCCAGGGCGGCGTTGAGCGGATGCTGCATGGGAAAGACCAGCGGCTTGCCGCTGACCAAACCCTGGAGCTTGGCGAAGGCGACCAGCGAGCCGGTGAAGGTGATGGCGCCGATGGCGGTGCCCAACGACATCTCGACCAGCGAGCCGGCGAAGATCGACCCGTCCGGCTTGACGATGTGATAGGCGCCGGGTGCCGCCAGCGCCGAGCCGGCCACGAACACCGCCGCCAGGCCGACCAGCGAGTGGAAGGCCGCCACCAGTTGCGGCAGGGCGGTCATCTGGATGCGCTTGGCCACCACCGTGCCGGCCGACCCGCCGATGACGATGCCCAGCGGAATCAGCAGCGAGGGCGAGGTGCCCGCCAGCACCGTGGTGCCGATGGCGATCACCATGCCGACGATGCCCCATAGATTGCCGCCCCGCGCCGTTTCCGGCGACGACAGGCCGCGCAGCGCCATGATGAAGCAGACTGCGGCAACCAGATAGGCGAATTGCGAGAGAGTCCCAGTCACGGCCGCCCCCTACTTTTGCTTCTTCTTGAACATGGAGAGCATGCGCCCGGTGACGATGAAACCGCCGAAGATGTTGACCGAGGCCAGCATCACCGACAGGAATCCCAGCAGCTTCGAGGCGGTCACTTCGGTCGAGGCGGCGATCAGGCCGCCGACGATGATCACCGACGAAATGGCGTTGGTCACCGCCATCAGCGGCGAGTGCAGCGCCGGCGTCACCCGCCACACCACGTAGTAGCCGACGAAGCAGGCCAGCACGAAGACGGAAAACAGCGACATGAACATGGCGCCATGCTCGCCGCCCGGGGCGGCCAGCTGGTTGGCCTGCATGGCGAGCACCGCGGCCTTGGCGGCCAGCGCCTGCGCCTCTTTTGACAGGCTGGCGGCTCCCTGAACGATATCCTGCGGATTCATGGGCGACCCTCCTTAAGCGGCCAGGGCGGGATGAACGATGACGCCGTCGCGGGCCACGCAGGTGCCCTTCAGGATCTCGTCGTCCCAGTTGAGCTTCAACGCCTTGGTGTCCTTGTCCACCAGAGGGGTGAGGAAGTTGAGCAGGTTCTTGGCGTAGAGCGCCGACGAATCCACCGCCAGGCGGGCCGGCACGTTGCCGTAGCCGACCAGGGTCACGCCGTGCTTGATCACCACCTTGTCCAGCTCGGACAGCGGGCAGTTGCCGCCGGCCTCGACCGCCAGATCGACGATCACCGACCCGGGGCGCATGTCCCGCACCATCTCCTCGGTGATCAGCACCGGGGCCGGTTTGCCGGGGATCAGCGCCGTGCAGATGGCGATGTCGGTCTTTTTCAGGGTCTCGGCGATCTTGGCCGCCTGCTTGCGCTTGTAATCCTCGCCCATCTCCTTGGCGTAGCCGCCGGCCGTCTCGGCGTCCTTGGCGGCATCGGCATCCACCTCGACGAACTTGCCGCCCAGGCTCTCCACCTGTTCCTTCACCGCCGGACGCACGTCGAAGGCGTAGACCACGCCGCCCAGGCGCTTGGCGGTGGCGATGGCCTGCAAGCCGGCCACGCCCGCCCCCAGGATCAGGAAGCGCGCCGGCGCCACGGTGCCGGCGGCGGTCATCATCATCGGGATGGCCCGCTTGAACTCCGCCGCCGCGTCCAGCACCGCCCTGTAGCCGGCCAGATTGGCCTGGGAGGACAGAATGTCCATGCTCTGGGCGCGGGTGATGCGCGGCAGCAGCTCCATGGCGAAAACGGTGACCTTGCGTTCGGCCAGGGCGGCCATCAGGTCGCGGTTGACCAGGGCGGCCATGGCGCCGACCAGCACGGTGCCCGGCTTCAGCAGCGCCACCTCTTCGTCGGTGGGACGCTGGACCTTCAGCACGATATCGGCCTCGGCATACAGCGCCGCGGCATCGGCCGCCACCTGGGCGCCCGCCTCGCGATAAACGTCGTCCGCCAGTGACGCCCCCGCACCCGCGCCGCTTTCCACCACGACATCTAGGCCAAGTTGAATATATTTCTTCACCGTATCCGGCGACGCCGCCACCCGCGTCTCTCCGGTACGCCGCTCCCTCGGTACAGCGATCTTCATCGTGGATGTCCCCTGCTGGATATGCGGACTTTCCAGGTCGCAAGCCAATTTACTTTGCCGAGCCCGGAAGAGCTTGCCAAGCCACTTCGCCAACCCGGACTAGATCAATTCCGAGCCGCACCCGGCCCGCATGCCTACACCACATCCCCCAAGGATGCGAGGGCCCCGTTCGGTTTATGTCCAACGAGTAGGCGCCAAGGCGGTTCCCTCCCGCTCGTTCGGGCGGGGTGCCGCCCCGCCCTGGACGAAGGCCGCCGCCGGGCTTAGATAGGGTCGATGGAGGGCGCGGGGGCGACATGCAACTGGGCTTCGGACGGTTGGGCATCGAAACGGCGGCGAAGGCGCTGGCGGCGGCAGCCGCGGCAGGCTGTCTGGCAAGCGCCCCGGCACGGGCCACCACCCTGCGCTACGAGGTGTTCTGGGGCGGGTTCCACACCGCCGAGGTGGCCCTGGTCAGCGACGGCGGAGCCTCGGTCTACCACGCCCGCCTGGGAATCGAGACGGTCGGCCTGGCCGAAAGCCTGTCGGGGCTGACGGTGCGGGCGGAATCCTGGGGCCGGGCCAGCGGCGCCGACCTTGCCCCCTTGCGCTTCAACGCAGACACCCAGGGCAAGGACAGCGAGAACCGGCTGGCGGTGGAATTCGCCCCCGCCGCGCCGGCCCGCACGGTACTCGACGTCACCCGCCGGCTGACCGGTGCCAAGGGGGATGACGGCGACGGGGATGACGGCCCGCGTCCGCCGGTCCCGCCCGACCTGCGGACCGGCACCCTGGATCCGCTGAGCGCGCTGATGGAACTGGGCCGCCGCGCCATGCGGACCGCGGCGGGACAGGGCCCCGCCCGCTTCGTCGTGCCGGTCTACGACGGCCACCAGCGCTACGACGCCGTGGTCATCGTCAAAGGGCCCGGCCGCACCGCGGTGGACAACCGCACCCTTTCCGGCATCGCGGTGGACGTGCGGTTCTCGCCCCTGGCCGGCTTCCGCCCCGACGATCTCGATTTCTGGCGCAGCGCCCGCTTCACCGCGCTGATCGATCCGGCCAACGGCCTGCCCCTGCATATCACCAGCACGGATTCAACCATCGCCACGGTGATCAACGTCGAAATGCCACACGACAATTAGCGTTGCCGGCCGACGGCCGGTCCTGCGAAGGGAGTCGGCTCCGATGCATGCCAAGTACCTGCCCGTCCTGGCCTTTGCCGCCCTCCTGCCCGCCTGCGCCGACCACGAGAACGCCGCCACGGCCAGCGCCGTCCGGACCGAGCTGAGCGAGGCGCCCGGCCTGTCCAACACCCACATCCAGGTAGCGGCGGTGGGAGACGTGGTCTACCTGAACGGCTTGGTGGATACCACCGTCGAGCGGCACCAGGCCGAAAGCATCGCCCGGAATACCCCCGGGGTGGGAAAGGTGGTCAACATGCTGCACATCCAGGGCAACAACTGAGCCGGCGGCAGGTCCCGGTCTTCACGCCGTCAGCCCCGCTGCGGCCAACGCCTCGTGCTGGCGGCGGCCCATGATGGCGGCGTCGAAATCGCCAGCCAGTTCATGGAACAGCCGGTGCCAGTTGATCTCGGCCCGCAGGTGCAGGAACACCGAGCCCAGCCCGATGGCCGCCCGGTCCATCAGCACGAATTCCCGCGGCGGCGCCACCCCGCCGATACGGCGCAACTCGCCATGGACCTTTTCCGCCACGCCGCGGCCATAGGCGGTTCCCTGGTTTTCCTCGATGGGGCGCACGCGGTCCTCCAGCAGCGGGGCATAGATGAAGCGGGCCCAGAGCGTGAGCACCTCGACCGCCTCGCGCGACAGGTTGGTGAAGCCCCAGGTGCGGTAGGCATGCACCGCCAGTTCATCGTCGCCCCGCTCCAGCGCGTGGTACAGATCGATCACCCCCTGGACCAGGCTGGGGGAAAACACCCGGATGCAGCCGAAATCCAGAAGATTGATGCTGTGGTCCGGCCGCACGGTGTAATTGCCGAGATGGGGGTCGCCGTGGATGACGCCGTAGCCGTAGAACGGCCGGTACCAGGCGCGGAACATATTGAGGGCCGCCCGGTTGCGCGCCTCCACGCCGGCATCGCGGAGCGCCAGAATGCGCTGGCCGTCCTGCCAGGTCATGGTCAGCAGCCGCCGGGTGGTCAGGTCGGCCACCACATCGGGCACATGCACCCCCGCCTCGCCTTCCAGCATGCGGGCATAGAGGCGGATATGGCGGGATTCGCGCTGGTAATCCAGTTCCTCGCGCAGGCGCTCGGCGATCTCGGTATGGATGTTCGAGGTGTCGATGGCCCGGTCGTAGGCGGCATACAGGCCAAGGATGACCTTGAGCTGCCGCAGATCGGCCTCGACCACGCTGGCCATGTCGGGATATTGCAGCTTGCAGGCCAGACGCCGGCCGTCGAGCCCCACCGCCCGGTGCACCTGCCCCAGCGAGGCGGCGGCGGCAGCCTCGCGCTCGAAGGCGGAGAACCGCCCCTGCCAGTCGGGCCCCAGTTCGGCGGCCATCCGCCGCTTGACGAACGGCCAGCCCATATGCGGCGCGTCGGCCTGCAACTGGGCCAGTTCCAGGGCGTATTCCTGCGGCACCACGTCGGGAATGGTGGACAGGATCTGCGCCACCTTCATCAGCGGCCCCTTCAGGCCGCCCAGGGCCCGCGTCAGCTCCGCCGCCTGGGCGCTGCGGTCGCCGCGGTAGCCGAACACCCGCTCGGCCCCCAGGCGCGCGGCCAGGCCGCCCACCGCACGCCCGACCTGCGCATAGCGCCGCACCCGTCCGGGAAGGGAGTTCCGTTCCTCGGCCATCTGCCCCTTACATCACATCTGTTCCAACTCGTCGATCATCGCCACCACCACGTCCAGGCCCTTGCGCCAGAAGGCCGGATCGGTGGCGTCCAGCCCGAAGGGCGCCAGCAGGTCCTTGTGCCGCAGCGTGCCGCCGGCCCGCAGCATATCCAGGTACCTTCCCTCGAAGCCGGGGGCACCGGCGCGGTAGACGGAATAGAGGGAATTCACCAGGCAATCGCCGAAGGCATAGGCGTAGACGTAGAACGGCGAATGGATGAAATGGGGGATATAGGTCCAGAAGTGCCGGTATTCGTCGTCGAAACGCAACGCCGGCCCCAGGGAATCGCTTTGCACCTCCATCCACAATTCGCCGATGCGCTCGGGCGCCAGTTCGCCGCGGCCGCGTTCCTCGTGCAGGCGGCGTTCGAACTGGTAGAAGGCGATCTGGCGGACCACGGTGTTCAGCATGTCCTCGACCTTGCCGGCCAACAGGGTGCGGCGGCGGCGCGGGTCGGCCTCCTCGGCCAGCATGGACTGGAAGGTCAGCATCTCGCCGAACACGCTGGCGGTTTCCGCCAGCGTGAGGGGCGCGTCCGCCATCAGCCAGCCCTGCCCGGCGGCCAACACCTGATGGACGCCGTGGCCCAGTTCGTGGGCCACGGTCATGACGTCCCTGGTCTTGCCCAGGAAATTGACCAGCAGATAGGGATGGGCCGAAGGCACGGTGGGATGGGCGAAGGCGCCGGGCGACTTGCCCGGCCGCACCGGCGCATCGATCCACGGCCGCTCGAAGAACCGCCGGCCGATGGCCGCCAGCTCGGGCGAGAAGCGATGATAGGCGGCCAGCACACAATCGCGGGCCTCCTCCCAGCGGTAGGTCCGGTCCTCGTCGTCGGGCAGCGGCGCATTGCGGTCCCAGTAATCGAGCTGGTCGCGGCCGAACCACTTGGCCTTCAGCCGGTAATAGCGGTGGGACAATTGGCCGTAGCAGTCGCGCACCGCCGCCACCAGGGCATCCACCACCTCGTCCTCGACCCGGTTGGCGAGGTTGCGCGACGACCACGGACGGGCGTAGCCGCGCCAAGTGTCCTCGATCTCCTTGTCCTTGGCCAGCGTGTTGGTGATCAGCGCGAATTGCGCGACGTTGTCGCCCAGCACCTTGCCCAGCGACCGGGCCGCCGCCTTGCGCCGGGCGCCGTCGGAATCGCTCATCAGGTGCAGCGCCTCGGCCGAGGTCAGCTCCCGGCCTTCCACGGGAAAGCGCAGCCGCGCCATGGTCTCGTCGAACAGACGGATCCACGACGAGCGGCCGGCCACCGACTTGTCGTGGATGAAGCGCTCCAGCTCGTCGGACAGCTGGTGCGGCCGGAACGCCCGCAAATCGCGCAGCCACGGGCGGCAACGGGCGGCGGCGGGCGCGTCCAGCTTGGCTTCGATCCGGGCATCGTCCAGCCGGTTGATCTCCAGCTCGAAGAACAGGGTATGGGCCGAGATGGCGGTCGCCCGCTCCTGGATGCCCTGGTAGAAGCGGCCGTTGGCCGGGTCCGCCACGTCGCCGGAATAGACCAGCTGGGCGTACGACATCGCCCGGGAGATGGTTTCTCCGATCCGCTCGTATTCGGCCAGGGCGGCGCCGAACTCCGCCCCCGACAGCCCATCCAGCTTCCCGGCATAGGCGGCGTGGAAAGCCTTGGCCGCCGCCTCTGCCGTGTCCAGGTCATGGGCCAGTTCCGGGGACTCGGGCGAGGGGTAGAGGTCGGACAGGTCCCATTCGGGCAAAGTGCCGAGGTCGCGCGCGGCGGCCGTGCTGGTGGACGTCATCGGTGACTCCTTGCTCGGATGCGGATATGGGTATGGCGCCTGGATCGGCCAACCCTGAACGGGGAGCCCGATTAGAGCGGCACCCGCCGGGCTTGGCAAGGGGAGGAAGCGCAAGATGGTGGTTGATTACCCCGCATGTGCCAGCCTGACGGCGCTGGCCTTCGCCCAGGCCGAACGGATGGGCGACCGGCCGCTGTTGTGGGCCAAGCGCGGGGAGGCTTGGCAGGCACAAAGCTGGGCGGCGGTGGCCGAACAGGTCCGCCTTCTGGCCGGCGGGCTGATCGCCCTGGGTCTGGCACCCGGCGACCGGGTGATGCTGGCGGCCGAGAACCGGCCCGAATGGGCGATCGCCGACCTGGCGATCATGGCGGCCGGCGGCATTTCGGTGCCGGCCTATACCACCAATACCGTGGCCGATCACCTGCACATCCTGGAGAATTCCGGCGCGCGCTTCGCCATCGCCTCGACCCGGCCGCTGGCCGAGCGGGTGCTGGCGGCGGCGCTACGCTCGGCGGAAACCCGCACCGTGGTCGCCATGGAACCGCCGCCCCAGGCCCAGTCCAGCGGCGTGCAGGTGATAGCCTGGGACGAGACCCTGCGCCTGGGAGCCGGCGCCGAGGCCGAGGTGGCCGCCCGCGCCGGGGCACTCGGCCGCCACGACACCGCCTGCATCATCTATACCTCGGGCACCGGCGGCGCGCCCAAGGGGGTCATGCTGTCGCACGGCGCCATCCTGGCCAATTGCCTCGGCGCCTACCATGTCCTGGAGCATCTCGGCATCGGCGACGAGGTGTTCCTGTCCTTCCTGCCCCTCTCCCACGCCTACGAACACACCGCCGGGCTGTATTTCCCCCTGTCCATCGGCGCGCAGATCTACTACGCCGAGGGCATCGAGCAACTGGCCAGCAATCTCCAGGAGGTCCGCCCCACCCTGATGACCGCGGTCCCCCGCCTGTATGAGACCATGCGGGCCCGCATCCTACGGGCCATCGAGCGCCAGGGCGGGATGAAAACCCGGATGTTCCGCCGGGCGGTGGCGCTGGGAACGCGGCGGGCCGAACGCGGCCGGCTGGGCGCGGTGGACACCGCCCTCGACGCCATTCTGGACAAGCTGGTGCGCGACAAGGTCCGCGCCCGGTTCGGCGGCCGGCTCAAGGCCCTGGTCTCCGGCGGGGCGCCACTGGCCTACGATGTCGGGATGTTCTTCACCGCGCTGGGAGTGCGCATCCTGCAAGGCTACGGCCAGACCGAGGCCGCTCCGCTGATCAGTTGCAACCTGCCCACTTCCGTCCGGCTGGCCACCGTCGGGCCGGCGGTACAGGGGGTGCGCGTCCATATCGCCGCCGACGGCGAGATATGCGTGCAGGGCGAATTGCTGATGCAGGGCTACTGGAACGACCCCGACACCACCCACCGCGTACTGAAGCCGCTGGACGGGGCGCCCGGCACGGTGCCGCCCGGTATCTGGCTGCATACCGGCGATATCGGTGAAATCGACGGTGACGGCTGCATCCGCATCACCGACCGCAAGAAGGACATCATCGTCAATTCCGGCGGCGACAATCTGTCACCCCAGCGCATCGAGGGCCAGCTGACCCTGCAACCCGAGATTGCTCAGGCGATGGTTTACGGCGACCGCCGCCCCCATCTGGTCGCCCTGCTGGTGCCGTCCGACGACTGGATGCAGGCCTGGGCCGCCGCCTG
>JAKAFA010000151.1 GCA_021818185.1 Pseudomonadota bacterium
TCAGACGGCCGGTATTGGTGTTGTAGCGCGAGCAGTGGTAGCTGTCGCCCAGCACCAGCCCGCCAGGCAGACGATGGATGCGGCCATGGCCGAAGGGATAGGAGCTCTTGCGCAGGCCGAACACCGACAGTACCGCTTCATGGGCGTCGCGGCCGATGGCCAGCAGGCCGCGCAGGGCGGGCATGGCGGCAATCTCGGCCGCCAGGAACGGCCGGCAGGCGGCGAATTCGGCGGGCAGCGGCTTGTTGCCCGGCGGCACGCAACGCACGGCGTTGGTCACCCGCGTCCCCACCAGGGTGAAGCCGTCGTCGGGCCGCGCCCCATAAGATCCACGGGCCAGGCCGAAGTGGGACAGGCTGGAATACAGCAGGTCGCCGGCATAATCGCCGGTGAACGGCCGCCCGGTGCGGTTGGCCCCTTTCAGGCCGGGCGCCAGGCCGATCACCAGGATGCGGGCCTCCGGCCCGCCGAACGACGGCACCGGCGCGTTATGCCAGTCGCCGTGAGCGGCCCGGTTGGCGCGGCGGTACTCCACCAGCCGCGGGCAACGCGGGCAATCGTGGTCGGGTTCGACGGCGCGGAACACGCCGCCGGCAGCGGCGGTCACTCGCCGCGCTCGTAGGCTTGGCGCTCCTCGCGGTGCACCGGCGCCCGGGCGATCAGCGGCTCCAGTTCCAGCAACTCGACGAAATTGTCGGCCTGACGGCGCAGTTCATCGGCCACCATCGGCGGCTGCGAACGGATGGTGCTGACCACCGAGACCCGCACGCCCTTGCGCTGCACCGCTTCGACCAGGCGCCGGAAGTCGCCGTCACCCGAGAACAGCACCACATGGTCCAGGTACTGGGCCATTTCCATCACGTCGATGGCCAGTTCAATGTCCATATTGCCCTTGATCTTGCGCCGGCCCATGGCGTCGGTGAATTCCTTGGTCGGCTTGGTGACCATGGTGTAGCCGTTATAGTCCAGCCAATCCACCAGGGGGCGAATCGGCGAATACTCCTGATCTTCGACCAATGCGGTGTAATAGAAAGCGCGAATTAGCTGCCCCTTGGAAGCAAACAGCTCCAGCAACCTCTTGTAGTCGATGTCGAATCCAAGAGCACGCGCCGCCGCGTAGAGGTTCGATCCGTCGATGAAAAGGCCGATGCGTTCGGCGGGGTAGAAATGCATTGTTAAATCCTGTCTAAAGTATGGGTTGGGGCGCCGGGAACCGGCCGCCGTCCGTGGAATACCTGGTAAGTTAAGCTGGGGTCGGGACCGCCGCAAGGGGAAGCTGGCGGCTTGTCGGCTCCCGGACGGAGTGGGATACTCGCCCCATGCGCCGCCCCGCCTCCGCCCTGGTCGTTGCCGCCGCCCTGCTGTTCGCCCCCGCCGCGGCCCATGCTGACTGGAAGGAGGGGCTGGCCGCGTATCAGCGCGGTGACTGGACCATCCTGACCAACAGCGACGGGCGCCCCGGGGCCTCGTCCACCTGCTTCGCCAGCACCATGCACCGGATCATGCACGGCACTCGGCGGAAGAACGGCAGCCGCGAGGGCGGCTACCCCGAACTG
Source organism: Pseudomonadota bacterium (assembly GCA_021818185.1). Classification (GTDB taxonomy): domain Bacteria; phylum Pseudomonadota; class Alphaproteobacteria; order Rhodospirillales; family Magnetospirillaceae; genus JAKAFA01. The sequence goes on from JAKAFA010000151.1 coordinate 1,557, forward strand.
GATGGCGTGGCGTTCCATGGCCTGCGGAAGACCGCGGCGGTGCGCCTGGCGGAGGCCGGCTGGACGCCCCACGAGATCGGCGCCGTCACCGGCCACGAGAGCCTTGCGATGATCGAGCATTACACCAAGGAAGCGCGCCGCAAGGTCATGGCCCTCAACGCCATGCGCCGCACCGGCGAACAGGAATAGAACAGCGGTTTCCGCCCCGACCTGTAAACTGCCGGAAACGGCCCCCGTAACTTGCTGGAAAACCTCACCGTGAGAATTGCCTCCTGGAACGTCAACTCCGTCAAGGCCCGGCTCGGCCATCTCCTGGACTGGCTGCGCGATGCCGCACCCGACGTCCTGCTGCTGCAAGAGCTCAAATGCCCCGACGACGCCTTTCCCACCCTGGAGATCCAGGCGCAGGGCTACCACACGGCAGTGCACGGGCAGAAGAGCTACAATGGCGTGGCCATCCTGTCGCGCCTGCCGCTGGCCGACGTCGCCTGCCGCCTGCCCGGCGATTCCGCCGACGAACAGGCCCGCTGGATCGAGGCCACGGTGGCCGGCGTGCGGGTGGTGTCGCTCTACCTGCCCAACGGCAACCCCGCCCCCGGCGAGAAGTACGATTACAAGCTGGCCTGGATGGAGCGCCTAGCCGCGCGGGCCGGCGCCCTGCTCGCCAGCGGCATGCCGGTGGTGCTGGGCGGCGATTACAATGTCTGCCCCACCGACGCCGACGTCTACGATCCGCCCGCCTGGGCCGATGACGCCCTGTGCCGGCCGGCCAGCCGCGCCGCCTTCCGCCGCGTGCTGCACCTGGGCTACACCGACGCTTATCGCGCCCTGCATCCCGGCGAGGCGCAGGCCTATACCTTCTGGGATTACCAGGCCGGCGCCTGGCCGCGCGATCTGGGCCTGCGGATCGACCACCTGCTGCTGTCGCCTCCGGCCGCCGACCGCCTGTCACGCTGCGAGATCGACAAGGCCCCCCGCGCCCGCGACAAAGCCAGCGACCATACCCCCATCTGGGTCGAATTGCTGTAGGGAGCCGCCGCTCAGGCCGGCGGCTCCTCCTTGGCCCGGCGCGACAGCAGGCGGAGCAGGCAGATCAGCAGGCCGCGGGCCGAGATGGGCTTTTCCATGAACTCGTCGGCCCCGGCCGCCAGGGCGACATCGCGATTGCGGAGGCGTTCGTGGCCGGACAGCAGCAGCACCGGCAACCGCCCCAGGCGGGGATGGGCGCGGACCCAGGCCACCAGTTCCAGACCGCTCTCGGCGCCCACATGCCAGTCGGCCACCATCAGGTCGAAGGCCCGGCGCTCCAATGTCGCCTTCGCCATCTCCAGGTCGGGTGCCAGCTCGATGTCGCGCACCCCGACCCCTTCCAGCACCGTGCGCATGATCTGGCCGAAATTGGCATTATCGTCGACCACCAGGAGGCGCAGGCCAGCCCAGTCGAAAGGCGCCGCCCCCTCGGTGCGCGGACCGGTGATCGACATCTCGCCGGCCGCCGCCGCCGCCCCTTCATGGCCGACCACCCAGGCGCGGTAATCCATGTCGACCGAGCAGATGTGGTCGATCAGCCATTTATGCAGGAAGTCGAGGCAATCCTTGGCCCGTACCGCCGTGCGATCCCGATCGTAGCGCTCCTTCAAGGCCCGCACTTCCTGGGCCAGGCGGGCGTGGCCGCGGGTGTGCGCGGCCAGGGACGGATAGCGGGCCGCCACCATCATCCGCTCCTCGCGGGCGAAGTGGTGGTCGGCATATTCCTCCAGCGCCTTGAGCACCGAGCCCAGGGTCGCATATTCCTCGTCGTCGCCGATGGCGCGGTGCAGGTGGTTGATCAGCCCGACGAGCGTCTTGTGGTCGGCGTCGATCTGCGGGACGCCGACACTCATCCGCTCGCTCCAGCTGATCGCCGCCACCTTCCGGCCTCCGCCCTCAGCGGCCGGTCAACCGGCTGACGTCGCGCACCGCACCGCGCGCCGCGCTGGTGGTCATGGCGGCATAGGCCCTGAGCGCCTGGCTGACCGGGCGCTGGCGGTCGGCCGGCTGCCAGGCCTGGGGCCCGCGTGCCGCCATGCGGGCGCGCCGCGCCTCCAGTTCGGCCTCGGACAGACGGACGGCAATGCGCCGGCTGGGGATATCGATCTCGATGATGTCGCCCTCTTCCACCAGGGCGATGGCGCCGCCTTCGGCCGCCTCGGGCGAGACGTGGCCGATGGACAGGCCCGAGGTGCCACCCGAAAAGCGGCCGTCGGTGATCAGGGCGCAATCCTTGCCGAGGCCCATGCTCTTCAGGTAGCTGGTGGGGTAGAGCATTTCCTGCATGCCGGGGCCGCCCTTGGGGCCTTCGTAGCGCACGATCACCACGTCGCCGGCCTTGACCGCCCCGCCCAGGATCTTGGCGACGGCCTCTTCCTGGCTTTCGCAGATCACCGCCGGGCCGGCGAAGGACAGGTTCTTGTCGTCCACGCCCGCCGTCTTGACGATGCAGCCGTCCACGGCGAGGTTGCCGAACAGCACCGCCAGGCCGCCATCCTTGGAGAAGGCATGGGCGGCGTCGCGGATCACGCCGGTATTCCGGTCGGTATCCAGCGCGTCCCACCGGCGCGCCTGGCTGAACGCCTCGGTGGTGCGCACCCCGCCGGGAGCGGCGCGGTAGAACTCGGCCACCGCCGGATCGGCGCTGCGGCTGACGTCCCACCGGTCCAGCGCCTCGGCCAGGGTCGGCGCATGCACGGTGGCGCAGCCGCCGTGAATCAGGCCGGCCCGCTCCAGTTGGCCCAGGATGCCCATGATGCCGCCGGCCCGGTGGATGTCCTCGATATGCACGTCGGGGACGTTGGGCGCCACCTTGCACAGGCAGGGCACCCGCCGGCTGAGCCGGTCGATGTCGGCCATGGTGAACGCGACGCCGGCTTCTTCGGCGGCGGCCAGCAGGTGCAGCACCGTGTTGGTCGAACCGCCCATGGCGATGTCCAGCGCCATGGCGTTCTCGAAGGCCTGCCGGGTGGCGATGGCCCGCGGCGCCACCGACGGATCGTTTTCCTCGTAATGGCGGCGCGCCAGGGCGACGATGCGCCGCCCCGCCTCCAGGAACAGCTCCTTGCGGTCGGCATGGGTGGCGAGGAGGGTGCCGTTGCCCGGCAGCGACAGGCCCAGCGCCTCGGTCAGGCAATTCATGGAATTGGCGGTGAACATGCCCGAGCACGAGCCGCAGGTCGGGCAGGACGAGCGCTCGTATTCCAGCGCCTCCTCGTCGGTCACCGACTTGTCGGCCGCCTTGACCATGGCGTCGATCAGGTCCACCGCGTGGGTCTCGCCCTTGACCGTGACCTTGCCGGCCTCCATCGGCCCGCCCGAGACGAAGATGGTCGGGATGTCGAGCCGAAGCGAAGCCATCAGCATGCCGGGCGTGATCTTGTCGCAATTGGAAATGCAGACCAGGGCGTCGGCGCAATGGGCGTTGACCATGTATTCCACCGAATCGGCGATGATTTCGCGCGACGGCAAGGAATACAGCATGCCGGAATGACCCATGGCGATGCCGTCGTCGATGGCGATGGTGTTGAATTCCTTGGCGACCCCCCCGGCCTTTTCGATCTCACGGGCCACCATCTGGCCCAGATCCTTCAGGTGGACATGGCCGGGCACGAACTGGGTGAAGGAATTGGCAATGGCGATGATCGGTTTGCCGAAATCCGCATCCGTCATCCCGGTGGCCCGCCACAAGCCGCGGGCGCCCGCCATGTTGCGGCCATGGGTGGAGGTGCGGGACCGGTATTCAGGCATTGGTTAACCCTCGGTTGACGAAACGGCTTGCGATGTCTGGGAACATAGACCCGCCCTCCGCCGATGCCTAGTGCCAAACGGGCGGGGCTGCGAAATGGGGGAAGGCGCAGGCGCGGCGGCATAGAGCCGCCGTCAGGCCACCCCGTCGAGGAAGGACTCCAGGTCGTCCACCACCTCGGGTTCATCCAGCGCCGGGCAATGGCCGCAGCCCGGCACTATCACCCGGAGCAGATGAGGGAGTTCCTCGCCCATGCGAGCAAAGGTCGTGGCATCGAGCACGTCGGACAGGCCGCCACGCACCGCCAGGGCCGGCATGGACAGGCCGCGGAACAGCGCCCACAGGTCGGGCAGGTCGCTGCCGCCCGCCGCGAGCGGGCGGGCAAGGTTGACGTCCCAGTCGAAATGCAGCAACCCGTCGCCGCCTTCGCGGTAGGTCGCCCGGGCGAAACGCAGCCACTTATCCTCGCCGCGCAGCGACAGCGAGGGCAGCAAGGCCCTCAATTCGGCCACCGCGCCGGCCCAGTCCTTTTGCGGCCGGTCGCGGCCGATATAGCCGATGATGCGGGCCAGTCCGTCCGCCGCCAGATCGGGGCCGATATCGTTGAGCACCACCGCCGCCACCATCCCCGGCAAGGCCGCCGCCAGCCCCATGGCCAGCAATCCCCCCATGGAGGTTCCCACCACCGCCACCCGGCCGATGCCCTCGGCGGCCAGCAGGTGGCGCAAATCCTCCAGATAGGTCATCGGCTGGTAACGCCGCCAGTCGGGATCGTAATCCGAGCGTCCCCGCCCGCGATAATCGGGGCAGATCACCCGCCGCCTTCCGGCGTGGCGGGCGGCGAGGTCGCTGAAATCCGCCGAATTGCGGGTCAGTCCCGGCAGGCAGAGGAGCGGCGTGCGGCCATTGGCCTCGCCCCAGTCGCGGAAGTACAGACTGAGCCCGTCGCCGGTGGTGTACCGCCGCTCCCTCACCCCACCCCCAGCAGCGCCGGCAGGCCGCTCAGGTCGGCCAGCACGGCGTCGGGACCGGCCGGCAGATTCTCGCGCCCGGCGGCGGTGCGGTTGACCCATGCCACCCGGAAGCCGAAGGCGGCCGCCCCGGCCACGTCCCAACTGTTGCTGGACACGAAGCAGACCTGCTTGGGCTCGACCTCGAACTGGTCGGTCACCAGCTTGTAGGTCGAGGGATGGGGCTTGAACACCCCGACCTTCTCCACGGACAGCACGCAATCGACCCGGTCCGACAGGCCCGTGGTGTTGAGCCCGGCCACCAGCATGGAGGGCGAGCCGTTGGACAGGATGGCGGTGCGCTGCCCGCCCCCCTGAAGGCGGGCCAGGACCTGATCGGCCTCGGGGAAGGCGCGCGGCATCAGCCAGGCCTCCATCAGCCGGGCGCGCAGGCTGGGATTGTCGATGCCCAGCGACGCCAAGGCGTAATCCAGGCTTTCGCCGGTGACGTGCCAGAAATCGGTGTGCCGGCCCATCAGCGAGCGCAGCCAGCTGTATTCCAGCTGCTTGCGGCGCCACAGGCCGACCAGGGTTTCGGCCTGGGCGCCCAATTGGCCGCGGAACCGATCGACGAAACTGCCGAGGTCAAACAGGGTGCCATAGGCGTCGAACACGCAGACGCTCACACCGGAAAAGTCGGGGGTCCTGGTCATGGTCTTCCCTTCCGTTCAGCTGGCACTGCGGCGCGCCCACCGCTTGAGGTCGGCCTCCAACCCGCCGCCGTCGGCGACACCCAGGCGGCGGCGATAGATCTCGACATTCTCCATCACCCGCTGCACGTAGTTGCGGGTTTCGGTGAAGGGGATGGTCTCGATCCAATCCACCACGTCCACCTTGGGGTCGCGGGGGTCGCCGAAATCCCGGATCCACCGCCGGGCGCGGGCCGGCCCGGCATTGTAGGCGGCCAGGGCCAGGATATACGAACCCTGGAAATCATCCAGCAATCCATCCAGGTAGGCGGAGCCCAGCCGGACGTTGAAGCGGGGATCGTCCAGCTTGCGCGGGCTGAAGGCGACGCGGATCGCCCTGGCCACCCGCAGGGCGGTGGCCGGCATCAGCTGCATCAGGCCGCGCGCGCCGGTCGGCGACAGCGCCGTCCGATGAAAACCGCTTTCCTGGCGGATCAACGCCAGCACCAGGGCCTTTTCCGCGGTGCTGTCGATGGCGATCGGCAGGGTGGGCCAGCCGGCGCGCACCAGGGTGACGCCGTCGCGGTCGGCGCGGCGGGCCACCGCCACCGCCAGATCGGGGCGCCCGCCCTTTTCCGCCAGGTCGGCCACCAGCGCCCGCTCGCCCGGCGTCTGCGCCAGATCGTCGAGACGGATGAAGAACGGCCGGGCGCGGTCGCCGGCATCGGCGGCCAGCAACAGGCGTGCCGCCTGGGCCAGTTGGCTGGCGGCCAGCCACCGCGCGTCCTCGGGGCTCGGCCGGGGATCGGCGGGCAGCGGCCAGTGGTGGCGGTTCAGGCGGGCGGCGGCCAGTTGGCCGTAATAGGCGGTGACGTAGGCGGCGCCGCGGGTGAACCATTGCCGGGCCGCCGCCTCGTCGCCCCGGGACTCGGCGGCACGTCCGGCCCAATAGGCGGCGCGCGAGCGCGACAGCGGGGTGCTTACCGCGCTCCACAGCCGCTCGAAATGGGTGGCCGCGGTTTCCTTGTCGTCCAGGAAACGCAAGGCGATCCAGCCGGCCAGGAAATCGGCGTCGGCCCGCTGGGGACTGTTGGCGGGCAGCCCGTTGTCGGCCGCCACCTGATAGGCCCGCGACATCAGCCCCTTTTGCAGGGCGCGACGCGCCAGGATGCTGCGTTCCTGCCACCACAGGTCGGGGCGCACCTTGTTGCGCGCCGGATGGGACAAGAGATCGATGGCGTCTTCGTCCATGTCGTGGACGCGCCGCCAGCGCACCCGGTCGAAGATCAGTCCCGGGTCGTCGCGCAGCACCGGCGGCACGGCGGCCACCACCGACGCGGTGTTGCCGGCATCCTCCTGCAACGCCAGACGGGCCTGGGCCAGTTGGCGGTGGGCGGCATCGACCCGCAGCAGCATGTGCCGGGCCGCGGCATCCTGGCGGTCCCACAGCAGGCGGTCGAGCCGGGCCCGATTGTCCTCGGGCCGCAGGTATTGGCCGAACCGGGCCAGGAACTGCCGCTCCTGCAACGGCCCGAACCCGCCCGCCACCCAAGTGTGGCGGACGATATCCACGGCCTTGGCGGTCTGGCCGGTCTCCAGCAGGGCGCGCCCATAGGCCATGCCGCCGTCCACCGTGACCGGCGGATGGCGCGTGAACCAAGCCAGCAACGCCGGGGCCGGCGTAGCGGCGGTGATCGCCTCCTCGGCGTGGCGCCGCAGCACCGTCACCCGCGGCCAGTCGGGATTGGCCTCGATAAAGGCGGTGATGTCGTCGAAGCTGCCGGTCGGCTGGGACGACGTGTAATCCATCCAGCGGACCAGCTTTTCCAGCACCGGCGACGCGCTACGGGCGGCCAGCCGGCGGGCGTCATCGAAACGATCACGGCCGGCGGCGGCGATCGCCTGGTCGGCCAGGCTGCCGGCGTGTCCCGTGCCTTCATGGGATGCGGCGGCAGCACCGCCGGAATTCCGCGCCGCAGCCGGCGCCGGCGCCGGCGCCCCCAGGGTCAGGCCGGCGGTCACCACCAGCAAGGCTGCAACTGAAACCTTCACGACTCCCCCGGAAAGGAATGCAGGACAGGGCCCTGATCGACGCCCCATCTTAGGGAACCGCCGAAAGACCATGCAAGCCACTCCGCCGGGAAAAGACCGCGAATAGGAGGTAGCCCGGTTAACGGGAGGTAAGCAGCCCGGCCACCGGTCAGTGGCCGTGCATGCCGGGCATCGCCCCCCCCCCGGCCATCCCCATGGCGCCCACCGACAGCACCTTGACCTCGGCGGTCACCGCCCCGGCCTTGGCGAAATTCAGAGTCAGCGGAAAGCTTTCGCCCATGGTCAGCGGCGCCTTCAGGCCGAGAAGCATGACATGCAGCCCGCCGGGCTTCAGTTCGACGGTGCCGCCGGCCGGAACGTCGATACCGTCCACCGGACGCATCCGCATCACGCCATTGGTCATCAGATGGGTGTGCAACTGGGCCGAATCGCAGACGGGGCTGCTCACCCCCACCAGCCGGTCGGCCGCCGTCCCGTGGTTGGCGATGGTCAGGAAGACCGCGCCGTTGGCGGTCATGCCGGCCGACGCGCGGGCCCAGGCCTGGCTCACGGTCAGCCCGCCGTCCGGGGAGCCGGCCGCCGCCAGTCCCGGCAGCGCCAGCAGAAGGGCGAAGACCAAAGCCGCAAGGCCGGCCCGCCGGCGGGAAAGGACGTTCATATCCACCTCCGTCGCAGTAGTTGCATGCGCCCCCGCATCACAGCCGCCCGGCACGATTCTGTCAACCGCCGCCGCGCGCCCGAATGCAACCGGCGTCAGCGGTTCTCATTTTGGCGTTTGAGTTGCAAAAAAGGGCTTTGCAAAGAGAACGAAAAGTGATTCAAGCTCTATGTGGACCGGCTTGAGACCTACATA
>JAKAFA010000152.1 GCA_021818185.1 Pseudomonadota bacterium
GGCCGCGGCGCTGGCGCGGCGCCCTGCTGCCCCATACCGCCACCGTGGTGTTCGACGTGCTGGAGGAGCCCAAGCGCCCGGTCAGCGCGGTGGCCGACTATACCGAGGCCCGCGACGTACTGGCGGTGGAGGTGCGCGAGGACCGCTCCATCGGCCTGACCCTGCTGTTCGACCCCGAGCACAACCTGGAAGAACGGATCATCGCCGAGCAGTTCCTGCCGTGACCCGCCCCCTGACCCTGCTGGCCGCCGCCGAGCGCGCCACCCTGTCGGCCGAAGCCGCCGCTCGCCCGCGCCGCCGGCTCAACCGCAACCTCCACCCCGACCTGGCCGACCCGGTCCAGCGCCTGCTCAACGCCATCGAGCCCGGCACCTATGTGCGGCCCCATCGCCACGGGCCGGGGATCTGGGAATTGTTCGCCCTGCTGACCGGCGCCGCCGCGGTGCTGGCCTTCGACGGCGAGGGCCTGGTGATCGCCCGCGCCGACCTCGCCCCCGGCGACGTCGTCGAGATCGCCCCGGGCACCTGGCATTCCCTGGTGGCCCTGACCCCCGCGACGGTGGTGCTGGAGGTCAAACCCGGCCCCTACCGGGCGACCGAGGACAAGGACTTCGCCGCCTGGGCACCGCCCGAGGATGCGTCCGCCGTGCCCGCCCTGGTGGCCCGGCTGGAGCGCGCCGCGGCCACAACTCCCCTCGCCCCGGCCGGCCTCTTGGGCTATTGTGCCGCCCCATGACCAGCGAGCCCCACGACGACACCACCCATTTCGGCTTCAAGACCGTGCGGACCGAGGAAAAGGCCGCGCTGGTACGCGAGGTCTTCGACTCGGTGGCCGGACGCTACGACCTGATGAACGACCTGATGAGCGCCGGCATCCACCGGCTGTGGAAATCGGCGTTCCTCGACTGGCTACGGCCGCGCCCCGACATGACCCTGCTGGATGTCGGCGGCGGCACCGGCGACATCGCCTTCGGCTTCCGGAAGCGCGGCGGTGGCCGGGTCATGGTCTGCGACATCAACCGCGAGATGCTGGCGGTCGGCCGCGACCGCGGCTTCAACCGCAATCTGGTGGGCGGCCTGGCCTGGGTCTGCGGCGATGCGCAAGCCCTGCCGGCGGCCGACCGCTCGGTGGACGCCTACACCATCGCCTTCTGCCTGCGCAACGTCACCGACATCCGCGCCGCTCTGGCCGAGGCCTACCGCGTTCTCAAGCCCGGCGGCCGCTTCATGTGCCTGGAATTCAGCCGGGTGGTGCTGCCCGGCCTGCGCGAGGCCTACGACGCCTATTCCTTCAACGTCCTGCCGCTGATCGGCCAGTTCGTCGCCGGCAACCGCGAGGCCTATCAGTATCTGGTGGAAAGCATCCGCAAGTTCCCGCCCCAGGCCGAATTGAAGGCGATGGTCGAGGACGTGGGCTTCGAGCGCTGCGAGGTGCGCAACCTGTCGGGCGGCATCGCCGCAATCCATTCCGCCTGGCGGCTGTAATTCTCCGATGATCCGCGCCACCCGCAACCTGCACCGGCTGTTCACCATTGCCCGCGTTCTGGCCCGCCATGACGCCCTGACCATCGGCGAACTGCCGGGCAGCGGACCGCTGTCGCTGCTGCTGCGCCTGGGCCGCCGTCCCGCCTCCGAAGGGCGGCCGGGCGAGCGTCTGGCCCGCGCCTTGACCGAACTGGGCCCCACCTTCATCAAGCTGGGCCAGGCCCTGTCCACCCGCGCCGATCTGGTGGGCGAGGAAATGGCCGCCGACCTGTCGGAATTGCAGGACCGGCTGGCCCCCTTCCCCGCCAAGCAGGCCCGGCGCATCATCGAGACCGAGCTGGGCGCCCCCCTGGGCGAGCTGTTCCGCGAGTTCGACGACCAGCCTGTGGCCGCCGCCTCCATCGCCCAAGTGCATTTCGCGGTGACCGCCGACGGCCGCGAGGTGGCGGTCAAGGTGCTGCGCCCCGGCGTGGACCAGGCGTTCCGCCGCGACATCGACCTGCTGGCCTGGCTGGCCGAATGGGTCGAGCTGACCCGCCCCGGCCTGCGCCGGCTGCGGCTGATCGACAGCGTCGAGACCTTCGCCGAATCGGTGAAGCTGGAAATGGATTTGCGGTTCGAGGCCGCCGCCGCCGCCGAACTGGCCGAGAATTTCGAAGGCGACGACAGCTTCCGGGTGCCGGCGGTCGACTGGCAGCGCACCGGCAAGCGGGTGCTGACCCTGGAACGGGTGTCGGGAATTCCGGTGGACGAGCGCGACCGGCTGCTGGCTGCCGGCCACGACGTCGATTCCATCCTGCAAAAGGCCGCCGAGGCCTTTTTCAACATGGTGTTCCGCGACGGCTTCTTCCACGCCGACCTGCATCCCGGCAACCTGTTCGTCAATGCCGACGGCAATCTGGTGGCGGTGGATTTCGGCATCATGGGCCGGGTGGACAAGCGGACCCGCCGCTTCCTGGGCGAAATGCTGCTGGGCTTCCTCAACGGCAATTACCGCCGAGTCGCCGAAGTGCATTTCGAAGCCGGCTACGTGCCGGCCGACAAGTCCATCGACGCCTTCACCCAGGCCAGCCGCTCCATCGCCGAGCCGATCCTGGGCCTGCCGCTGCACGAGATTTCCGTCGCCCGCCTGCTCGGGCAATTGTTCGAGGTCACCGAGACCTTCGCCATGGAGACCCAACCCCAGCTGCTGCTGCTGCAAAAGAGCATGCTGGTGGCGGAAGGCATCGGCCGCCGGCTGGACCCTCGGGTCAATATGTGGCAATTGGCCCGCCCGCTGATCGAGGGCTGGATGCGCCAGAACCTGGGGCCCGAGGCGCGGGTGCGCGAGACGGTGGTCGGCGCCCTGGCCTCCGTGGAACGCCTGCCCCGGTTGCTGGCCCAGTTGGAGAAATCCACCACTCTGCTGGCCGAGGGGGGCTTCCGCCTGCATCCCGATACCGTGCGCGACATGGTCGGACGGAGCCATGATCGCCGCCTGCCCGCTTGGCTGCCCTGGCTGCTCGTGCTCGGCCTCGGCATCGCCCTGGTGGTGAAATAGCGCGCCCGGCGAGGGGGACGCTTTAGCGGCCGAAGGGGACGGCGAGGGTGGCCGGCAACTGGCCGTCCTCGACCAGTTCCTCGATGGTGCGGGCCAGGATATCGCGGGCCAGGCGCGACGGGCCGACCGACAGCATCATCGACAGATGGGCCATCAGCAGTTCGGGCACCCGCACCCAGTCCACCGGCTGGCCCGCCGTCTTGCGTCCCGGCGGCACCACGGTGTTGATATGGTTGAGCGCCAGTTCCTGGATGGCCGATTTCAACAGGCCTTCCAGGGTGGTGCGTTCCAGCAGCGCGCGGTATTCGGCGCTTTCCCGTTCGGTCCGCACCCGTTCGGCGGGCGGTGCGGTTTCCGCCGCGTCCCGATCCAGTTGCGCCACCAGCCGCCCGACCAGACGGGCAGCCGACAATTCCTCGTCGGCCGTGCAGCCATTGGCGACGGTGCGCGCCATCAGGGCCCGCAGACGGTGCAGAACCCGCTCGGCTTCCTGGGGGGTCATGGCATAACCGGAACGCTGTCCTTGCGCATAGGTCGAACTGTACGCCAGGCCGGGGCCGGGAGTCGAGGCGGTGCAATACGTCCGCCGAGTGCCCCCGCACGAAGGAGATGACTTGCCCCGGCTTCCCGCCTAAATTCAGCACAGGCGTCGCGGCGGGAAGCGGGTCATGCAAATCCAGTCCAAGGTTCTCGAACGCAAGGTCTTCTTCGCCGGCCAGAAGATCTTTAAGGAAGGCGATACGGGTGACCGCGCCTATCTGATCCAGTCGGGAACGGTGGAAATCATCAAGAACGAAATTCCCTTGGCCACGCTGGGCAAGGGCGAATTGTTCGGTGAAATGGCCCTGATCGACGATCAGCCCCGTATGGCCAGCGCCATGGCCCAGTCGGACGTCTCGGTGGTGGTGATCAGCCGCGACGTGTTCCGCGAGAAGCTGGCCAAGGCCGACCCTTTCATCCGCGGCCTGCTGAACATATTTGTGCGAAACATCCGCAACCTCACCCGCTGACATGCACCCGCTTTCCGGCGGCTTCACCGCGGCGTTCCCGCGCTACGATTGCGGCCAGTTGTTCGGACTGGCCGCCGACATCGAGAACTATCCCCGCTTCATCCCCTGGTGCCGCGCGGCCCGGGTGCTGCGCCGCGACGGCGACGTGTGGGAGGTGGACAACGATTTCGGCGCCGGACCGGTGGACGCCCGCTTCCGCTCGCGCGCCGTGGCCGCGCCGCCCGGCCGGCTGGAGATCACCGCCACCGATGCCCCCTTCCGCCGTTTCCGCCTGGTCTGGACCTTTGCCCCGCTGACGGAGGGCGGCAGCCGCGTCGCCGTCGAATACCGCATGGAATTCCGCTCGGCCCTGGTGCAGGTCATGGCGCAGCTGGGCGCCCACGATGCCGGCCGGCAGATTCTTGCCGCCTTCCGCAACCGCGCCCGCTCGGTCTATGGGCCTTGATCGAGGCCGCCGGCGGGGCGCATAAGAGGGACCGGCCCTTTTCCGGGTTGCCCTTCTCAGGATTGAACCCTCCATGTCCGTTCCCGAGTCCGACCTGCCGCCGCCCGTGCCCGCCGATATGCCCGAGCGCGAGACGGCGTCCACCTTCCGTCCGGTGGCCGAGGGCATGGAGGCCCATATCAACGTCTATCATCCGGTGCTCGACCACGGCTTCATCGCGGTCAAGGACTACATGGGCGACGACCTGTCGATCCTGCAAATGGCCCGCATGAGCTACGGCAAGGGGACCAAGGGGACCGGCGACGACCGCGCCCTGTTGCGCTACCTGATGCGCCATCAGCACACCAGCCCGTTCGAGGGCTGCGTCATCAAGTTGCACGTCAAGCTGCCGATCTTCGTGATGCGCCAATGGGTGCGCCACCGCACCGCCTCGCTCAACGAGTATTCCGCCCGCTATTCCATCATGCCCGACGAGTTCTACCTGCCCGAGCCCGCCCATTTGGCGGTGCAATCCTCGGACAACAAGCAGGGCCGCGGGGCGACGCTTTCGGCCGAGCAGGCCCGGGCGGTACTGGATCTGCTGCGCGACGACGCGCGCCACAGTTTCGCCACCTACCACCGCCTCCTCAACGCCGACGAGGACGGCAACCGGCTGGACCCCGAGGGGGTAGGCATCGCCCGCGAACTGGCCCGCATCGGCCTGCCGCTGTCGGCCTATACCCAGATGTATTGGCAGACCAACCTGCACAACCTGATGCACTTCCTGCGCCTGCGCGCCGACCCCCACGCCCAATGGGAGATCCGCGTCTACGCCGAGAAGATCCTGGAGATCATGGAAGCCTGGCTGCCCACCACCTTCGAGGCCTTCCGCGACTACCAGCTGGAGGCGGTGCGGCTGTCGCGGATGGAGATGGCGCTCCTCAAGGATATGCTGGCGGGCCGGGCAAAGCCGGAAGACGGCGAGCGCTACGGCCTGTCCAAGCGCGAAATGCGCGAATTTGCCGCCCGCTTCGGCGAGATGTGAGACGACAGACCTGGATCAGGAGAGACTGCCCATGCGCCGTTTGCTGCCCGCACTTTTCCTTGGCCTGGCCGCCCTGGTTCCAGCCGCCGCCCGTGCCGCCGATCTGGTGGTCACCGTGACCGGCGTTCGCCCGGATTCGGGGGATGTGCGCGTTGTGGTCATCACCGACCCCGACGGCCTGGCCCGCCAGGACATGTCGCGCAACCTGCGGGCCGCCACCGCCAAGGATGGAGCGATCACCACCCATTTCCTCGGCATCTCACCGGGCCAGTACGGGGTGATCGCCACCCACGACTCCCATGTCAACCACGCCATCGAGAAGCTGCTGACCGGCCATGTGTCCAAGCCGGAAAGCATCTCCAGCGAGGCGCGGATCGCAGTCGCCGAGCCGGCGACCAAGGTCACGCTGGCCCTCAAGTAAACGTGCCGCGACCGGCCTCCACCACCCTGGTGCCCACCACCACCCTGGTACTGGGGGGCGCCCGCTCGGGCAAGAGTGCCTGGGCCGAGGCGCTGCTGGCCGGCGGGCCGGCTCTCTATCTCGCCACCGGCCAAGCGCTGGACGGCGAGATGGACGAGCGCATCCGCCACCACCGCGCCCGCCGCGGCCCGCGGTGGACCACCGTCGAGGAACCGCTGGAGCTGACGGCCGCGCTGGCCCGCCACGCCAGCCCCGACCGGCCGGTGCTGGTGGATTGCCTGACCCTGTGGCTATCCAACCTGATGCATGCCGGCCGCGACGCCGACGCCGACGCCGCCGGGCTGTGCGAGTTTCTGGCGGCACCGGCCGGCCCGGTGGTGCTGGTCTCCAACGAGGTCGGCCTGGGCTTGGTGCCGGAGACCCGTCTGGGCCGCGACTTCCGCGACCACCAGGGCCGCCTGAACCAGCGGGTCGCCGCCATCTGCCGCCGCGTGGTGTTCCTCGCCGCCGGCCTGCCCCTCTTCCTGAAGGACGAACCATGACCAGCCGCTTCCGCAAGGTCCCCACCACCGTGATCACCGGCTTCCTGGGGGCGGGCAAGACCACCCTGGTCCGCCACCTCCTGGCCCATGCCGGCGGCCGGCGCATCGCGCTGATCGTCAACGAGTTCGGCGACCAGGGGGTGGACGGCGAGTTGCTGGCGGCCTGCGGCCCGGCCGGCTGCGGCGCCGAGGACATCGTGGAACTGGCCAACGGCTGCCTGTGCTGCACCGTCGCCGACGAGTTCCTGCCCACCATGCAAGCCCTGCTGGACCGGCCCTCCCCGCCCGACCATATCGTCATCGAGACCTCGGGCCTCGCCCTGCCCAAACCGCTGGTCAAGGCCTTCCACTGGCCGGAGATCCGCTCGCGCGTTACCGTCGACGGGGTGGTGGCGGTGGTCGATGCCGCGGCGGTGGCCGACGGCCGCTTCGCCGACGACCCCGCGGCCCTGGCCGCCCTGGCTGCCGCCGACAGCGCCCTCGACCACGACAATCCGCTGGAGGAGGTATTCGAGGACCAGTTGCTGTGCGCCGATCTGGTGGTGCTCAACAAGGCCGACCTGCTGGACGCCGCCGGGCTGGAGCGGGTGCGGGCCGAGCTGGCCGCCCGGCTGCGGAGCGGGGTCAAAGTGGTGGAGACCCGCCACGGCGCCGTCGACCCCCTGGTGCTGCTGGGCCTGTCGGCCGCCGCCGAGGACGATCTCGCCGCCCGGCCCAGCCACCACGATGCCGAAGGCGAGCACGACCACGACGATTTCGAAAGCTTCGCCCTCGCCCTGCCCGCCGTCGCCGATCCGGCGGCGCTGGAAGCCCGCCTGGCCGCCGCCATTGCCGCCCATGACATCCTGCGCCTCAAGGGCTTCCTGGCGATGGCGGGCAAGGACGCCCGCGCCGTGATCCAGGCGGTGGGCACGCGCATCGAGCGCTATTTCGACCGCCCCTGGCACCCCGGCGAGGCGCGCGACAGCCGCCTGGTGGTGATCGGCCGCACGGGCCTGGACCGCGAGGCCATCGCCGCCATGATCGCGGGCTGACGGAGCGATGCATCTCCTTGCCGCCCAGCCGGGCAGCATCGACGACGGCAGCCAGGCCATCGACCTGGGCCAGGACCCGGGCGATATCCTCATCCTGTCGGCCGCCGACAGCGAATTGGCCTGCCTGGCGGCGGGCTACGGGCGTCTGGGAGCGTCCCCGACCCTGCGGCTGGCCAACCTGCTGCGCCTCGGCCACCCCATGTCGGTGGACCTCTATGTCGAGCGGATGGTCGCTTCGGCGCGGCTGGTGGTGGTGCGGCTGCTGGGCGGGCGCAGCTACTGGCCCTATGGCCTGGAACAGGTGGCCCGCACCTGCCGCGAGCGGGCCATCCCGCTGGCGGTGCTGCCGGGCGACGACCGCCCCGACCCCGATCTTGCCGCCGAATCCACCCTGCCGCCCGAGGCCGCCGGCCGGCTGTGGCGCTACCTGGTGTTCGGCGGCATCGACAACGCCGAACAGGCCCTGCGCTACGCCCGATCCCTGCTGGGCGGCGGCGGCGACTGGCTGGAGCCGCGCCCGCTGCCGCCCGCCGGCTTTTACCCCGCCGCCCCGGCCATCGACCCCGCCCGCCCCTCGGCGGTGGTGGTGTTCTACCGCGCCCTGATGCTCGCCGGCGACGCCCAGCCGGTCGAGGCGCTGCTGGCGGCGCTGGCGGCGCGCGGCGTCCAGGCCTGGGGGATGTACGTCCACAGCCTGAAGGACCCGCTGTCGGCCGGCACGGTCGAGGCGGCGCTGGCGGCAAATCCCCCCGACGTGGTGCTGAACGCCACCGGCTTCGCCGTCGCCGCCCCCGGCCGGCCGGAGGACACGCCTTTCGCCGCCGCCGATTGCCCGGTGTTGCAGGTGGTGCTGGCCGGCGGCGGCGAGGCGGAATGGCACGCCGGCAAAAACGGCCTGGGCCCGCGCGACATCGCCATGAACGTCGCCCTGCCGGAAGTGGACGGCCGCATCCTGACCCGCGCGGTGTCGTTCAAGGCGGCCCAACGCGATCCGGCCACCCAATGCGACCTCGCCCGCCCGGAACCGCGCCCCGACCGGGTGGAGTTCGTCACCGACCTGGCGGCCAATTGGGCGCGGCTGCGGCGCAAGCCGGAAGCCGAGCGGCGCATCGCCCTGGTGCTGGCCAATTACCCCAACCGCGACGGCCGCCTGGGCAACGGCGTCGGCCTCGACACCCCGGCCGGTACCGTCGAGGTGCTGCACGCCCTGGCCGCCGCCGGCTATGGGGTGGGCGAGGTGCCGGCGGACGGCAAGGCGCTGCTGGAGCTGCTGCTGGCCGGGCCGACCAACGACTGGCGGCGGCTGGACGACCGCGTCGCCCAGGAATCCCTGGCCCTGCCCGAGTACTTCTCCTTCTTCCACGCCCTGCCCGCCGCCCTGCAACGGGCGGTGCGGGAACGCTGGGGTGCGCCGGAGAGTGATCCGTTCTTCCGCGCCGGGGATCTGTCCTGCGGCGCCTTCCTGCTGCCGGTGCGCTGCTTCGGCCGGGTGGCGGTGGGCATCCAGCCGGCCCGCGGCTACAACATCGACCCGGCGGCGTCCTACCACGACCCCGATCTGGTGCCGCCCCACAATTACCTGGCCTTCCACGCCTGGCTGCGCGACGCCTTCCGCGCCGACGCCCTCGTCCACATGGGCAAGCACGGCAATCTGGAATGGCTGCCGGGCAAGGCGGTGGCGCTGTCGGCCGAATGCTGGCCCGAGGCGTGCCTGGGTCCCCTGCCCCACCTCTACCCCTTCATCGTCAACGACCCCGGCGAGGGCACCCAGGCCAAGCGCCGGGCTCAGGCGGTGATCGTCGACCACCTGACCCCGCCGTTGACCCGGGCCGAAAGCTACGGCCCGCTGCGCGAGTTGGAGCGGCTGGTGGACGAATATTACGACGCCGCCGGCCTCGATCCCCGCCGCTGCGCCGTGCTGCGCCGCGAGATCCTGAGCCTGGCCGCCGCCAGCGGCCTGGACGCCGATCTCGGCATCACCCCTGCCGACGATGCCGATACCGCCCTGGCCAAGCTGGACAACCATCTGTGCGAGCTGAAGGAATTGCAGATCCGCGATGGGCTGCACGTCTTCGGCCGCAGCCCCGCGGGCGGGCAGCGCACCGGCCTGCTGGTCGCCCTGGCCCGCGTCCCGCGCGGCGGCGCCCCCGGCGATGCCTCGCTGCTGCGCGCCCTGGCCGACGATTTGGGGCTGGGCTTCGACCCGCTGGATTGCCTCCTGGGCGAGGCCTGGACCGGTCCGCGCCCCGCCGCCCTGGCCGGAGATGATCCCTGGCGGAGCACCGGCGAAGA
>JAKAFA010000153.1 GCA_021818185.1 Pseudomonadota bacterium
CCGAACGCTTCCCGCGGCTGCGGGCCGACGAGCGGCTCGTGAAGCAGATCTTGGTCAACATCCTGGCCAACGCCACCAAGTTCACCCCCGAGGGCGGGCATGTCGAAGTGACCGTCGGGCTGGAGGACGGCCGGGTGGTGATCGCCATCGCCGATGACGGCGTCGGCATCGCCCCGGAAGACATCCCCGTGGTCCTTCAGCCTTTCGGCCAGGTGGAAAACACCATGTCGCGCAAGTACGAGGGAACCGGCCTGGGCCTGCCGCTGGCCAAGGGATTCATGGAGTTGCACGGCGGCACGCTGACGCTGACCTCGGAGGTGGGGCGTGGCACCCGCGTCTGCCTGTCCTTCCCCTCGGTGCGCACCGTCGCCGCCGCTCCCGCCTGATCCGATCCCAAAATTCATATTGACCGGTAACGGGAACAGGCATAGAACATCCCCTAAGGTTTAGGCTTTGTTCCGGGTTTAGCCGCGGGGGACGAGACGATGCTGACGCGCAAGCAGTACGAACTTCTGATGTTCATCGATGAGCGACTGCGTGCCACCGGCATTTCGCCGTCCTTCGACGAGATGAAGGAGGCCCTGGACCTCAAGTCGAAATCGGGCATCCACCGCCTGATCACCGGGCTGGAGGAGCGCGGCTTCATCCGCCGGCTGGCCCACCGAGCCCGCGCGCTGGAAGTGCTGCGCCTGCCCGACAATGCCGCCGATCCGCTGCCGGCCGCGCCGCAGCGGTTCTCGCCGACGGTGATCAAGGGCAACTTCGCCCAGAACGCCCTGGCCGGCGCCGCGCCGGTCGCCGCGGCCGCCGAGGCGATCGCCTTGCCGCTCTATGGCAAGATCGCCGCCGGTACCCCCATCGAGGCGATGCGCGATACCACCACCGTCGAGGTTCCCGCCTCGCTGCTGGGCGGCGGCGAGCATTACGCCCTGACGGTGGAGGGCGATTCGATGGTCGAGGCCGGCATCTTCGACGGCGACACGGTGATCATCCGCCGCTGCGATACCGCCGATGCCGGCACCATCGTCGTCGCGCTGGTGGACGACCTGGAAGTCACCCTGAAGCGGCTGCGCCGCAAGGGCGCCTCCATCGCCCTGGAAGCCGCCAACCCGAAATACGAGACCCGCATCTTCCCCCCCGACCGGGTCAAGGTGCAGGGCCGGCTGGTCGGCCTGATGCGGATGTACTGACATGCCCTGGCGTCCCCTGCGCTTCCGCTTCACCGGCGACGGCCCGGACATCGCGGGCCCGGCCGAACTGCGCGTCACCTATGTCGGCCGCATCACCCGCAAGGAGGCCGAGGCCGACGCCCGCCGCCGCTTCGAGGAATGGTCCCGCCTGTCCGATTTCTCCCGCCGCCGCGCCTGCGATCAGGTGGTGGTGCGGTAGGGGGCTGCCTGCGATCATCCGCCGCCGCCGCGAATCCAGCCCCTCCGCCATTGCGCCAATTTCCTCGGACCGGTGGCATGGGGCGTCAGGGGGGCATACCAAATCGGCTTTGGCGATAGCCGGCATCGAATGCCCTTCCCACCGGGAAGCATGCTATAGCTTGGCGATGGGCGGTTCGTCCTCGACAGGAGAGCGGACGCATGAAAGCGCGCGACATGATGACCCGCAACGTTGTTTCGGTGCGCCCCGATACGCCGACGCGCGAGATCGCGCGCATCCTGCTGGACAAGCGCATCAGCGCGGTGCCGGTGATCGACGAAAACGGCGTTCCCCTCGGTATGGTGAGCGAAGGTGACCTTATCGGCCCGGCCAGCGACAGCGCGGCCCGCCGCGAATGGTGGCTGAATCACTTGGCGGAGGGTGAGGCGCTTAATCCCGAGTTCCTGACCCACCTGTGGACGACCGATCGGATCGCGCGTGAGGTCATGCACGGGCCCCTGGTCACCGTGGAGGAAGACGCCGACTTCACGGAAGTCGCGCGGCTGCTGGCGGAATACCGGATCAAGCGGGTTCCGGTCCTCCGCGAGGGCCAGGCGGTCGGAATCGTCAGCCGGGCCGACCTCCTGCGCGCCCTCACCCAAACGGCGACCAGCCAAGCAATGACGCCGCCCCGGGGCGGTTTCCTGGCGGGTGTCCTGGCTCACCTCGACGAAAGCTTCCACCATCGCTCGGATCAGCCCGATCAGGGACCCTTGCCGGTGTCTTCCTCTACGGGCGCGCCGGCAAGCGTACCGACGGCCGCGGACTTCAAGCACCTTGTGACCGACCATGAGCGGCAGGAATTCGAACACCGCAGGGAAGAGCGCCGGCAAGCCGCCGAGCAGCGACGGCGGACGGCAATCGAGATGATCGAACGCCATGTTCCCGACGAAAAATGGCGATCCCTTCTTCATCAGGCATGCGAGGCCGCGCAACGGGGCGAGAAGGAATTCATGCTCCTACGGTTTCCCAGCGCCGTCTGCAGCGATGGCGGCCGGGCCATCAATGTGACCGAGGCCGATTGGCCGACCACGCTCCGTGGTGAGGCCGCCGAAACCTACCTCCGCTGGGAACGGGACCTGAAGCCGCGGGGCTTTCATCTGACGGCTCGAGTCCTCGATTTTCCCGGCGGCGTGCCAGGCGACATCGGCCTTCTCCTCGTCTGGGAGTGACGAGGGCGACCCGCCGCGGGTCGATCGCGCGCGGGCTTGAGCGGCCCCGCAAGGGGCGCGACACGCAGAGTCTGGAGACGGTTCCGCCTGAGCGGAAACGACTCTAGGGCGAGGGAGAAGGACCGATCCCTGTCGCCGCGGTGATCAGCGCCTCGGCGGCGCTGGCGGCGGCGGCCGAGGGACCGCCCGCCCCCATCACGCTGCCGGCGCAATAGGCG
Organism: Pseudomonadota bacterium; assembly: GCA_021818185.1. Taxonomy (GTDB): domain Bacteria; phylum Pseudomonadota; class Alphaproteobacteria; order Rhodospirillales; family Magnetospirillaceae; genus JAKAFA01. Next base: position 2,819 of record JAKAFA010000153.1, read on the forward strand.
CCTTCCATCAGCAGGAGGAGATGGTCGGCCAGCAAGGCGGGGTCGGGCACGCCGAGGGCGCTGGTCAGCTCGCCCAGGCGGCGGCGCAGTTCGGCCTTGTTGGCAAGGGCGACGGCACGGCCGGGATGGTCCGGTTCGGGGAATTCCACAGCAGTATTGATGAACGGGCAGCCGCGGAAGGCCGGATTGCTGGTCTTCTTGGCCAGGCCGCGGAAGAGGGCGAACAATTGCGCCCGCGGGTCGCCCGGGTGGCGGGCGAGGGTGGAGTCCCACCATTGCCAATAGCGGGAATCCTGCTCGGCAAGGAAGGCGGCCACCAAGTCGTTTTTCGAGGGGAAGGCGCGGTAGAGGCTCATCTTGGCGACGCCGGCCTTCTCGATCACCGCGTCGATGCCGACGGCGCGGACGCCTTCGCGGTAGAACAGTTCGGCGGCGGCGGCAAGGATGCGCGCACGCGCGCCCATCCGGTCGCCGCAAGGCTCGTCGCGTGTCGGCGGCTTAGACATCGGCGCTCCCCTTCCTGTCCAGGCTTGACATGATACCGACCTGTCTGTATCCGTCAATGAGCGAGACCGGTCTGTCTCTTCGAGGGCGCCATGAAAAAAGCTAAAAGGCTGCATTATGCCTGGGTGGTGACGCCGCTGGTGTTCGTCACCTTGCTCGCCGCCGCTGGCATCCGCGCCGCTCCCGGCGTGCTGATGGTTCCGCTGGAAGGGGCGTTCGGCTGGAGCCGTACCGTGGTCTCGACGGCGGTATCCGTCAATCTCGTCCTCTACGGGCTGATGGGGCCGTTCGCCGCCGCCCTGATGAACGGGTTGGGGGTGCGGCGTACCATGACCGTGGCCCTGGCCACGCTGGCGGCGACGGCGCTGATGCGCGCGCCCTGGCAGATGGTGCTGCTCTGGGGGGTGGTAGTGGGGACGGGCAGCGGCATGATTGCCCTGGTCCTGGGCGCCACGGTGGTCAGCCGCTGGTTCGATCGGGGGCGCGGCATGGTCATGGGTATCCTGACCGCCTCCACCGCCACCGGGCAACTGGTCTTCCTGCCGCTGATCGCCCTGGTGGTGGAGCGTTGGGGCTGGCGCGCGGCGGTGCTGACCGTCGCCGGCGTGGCGGCGGCCATTCTCCCGGCGGTCGCACTGTTCATGCGCGAGCGTCCGGCGGATCTCGGCCTGTGGCCGGTAGGGGCCGAGGCGGCACCGCCGCCGCCGGCCGGCGGCGGTAATCCGGTGGGGACGGCCTTCGCCGCCCTGGCCGAGGGCGTCCGCTCGCGCGATTTCTGGTTGCTGAGCGGCACCTTCTTCGTCTGCGGCCTGTCCACCAACGGCCTGATCGGGACCCATCTGGTGCCGGCCTGCATCGACCACGGTATTCCCGAGGTGCGGGCTGCCGGGCTGTTGGCCGCCATGGGGCTGTTCGATTTCGTCGGCACCACCGCCTCGGGCTGGCTGTCGGACCGCTGGGATAATCGGCGCCTGCTCGCCTGGTATTACGGGTTGCGCGGCCTATCGCTGATCTTCCTGAATGCCGCCTTCGACCTCAGCGTCTACGGCCTGTGGCTGTTCGCCCTGTTCTACGGGCTGGACTGGATCGCCACGGTGCCGCCAACGGTGCGTCTGGCCGGCCGGTGTTTCGGCGCCGAGAAGGCGGGGATCATGTTCGGCTGGATCTTCGCCTCCCATCAGCTGGGCGCGGCCACCGCTTCGCTGCTGGCGGGACTGATCCGCACCGATCTCGGCAGCTACTGGCTGGCCTTCGTCTCGGCCGGCGGCGCCTGCCTGGGTGCCTCGGCGATGTCGCTGATGATCGGCGGGGGCCCCGAGGGTGAAAGGGCCGCCCTTCCCATTCCGGCTGCCGAAGGAGACCTGGCATGACCCGTTATCTCGAGGATCTCGAACCCGGCCAAGTCTTCCGCTCGCCGCCCCACACGGTAACCGCCGAGGCCATCAAGGATTTCGCTGCCCGCTGGGATCCGCAGCCCTTCCACCTGGACGAGGCGGCTGCCGCCCAGTCGTTCTTCGCGGGGCTGGCCGCCAGCGGCTGGCATACCGCCGCCATCACCATGCGTTTGCTGATCGCTGCCGAGATGGGCCTGCCCCTGGGCGTCATCGGCGCCGGGGTTGAGGTGTTGAAATGGTATCGGCCGGTGCGGCCCGGCGACGTGCTCGCCATCGAGGCCACGGTGCTGGAGACGCGCGACATGAAGTCCCGGCCCGGCCTGGGTCTGGCCCAGATGGAGGTCGTCACCCGCGACGCCGCCGGCCAGCCGGTTCAGTCGATGCGCACCAGCGTCGTGGTGCCGCTGCGTCCGCCGGGCTGATCGGCCGGCTACAGCCCGGCCAGCGGCAGGATGGGCACCCGGTCGCCCGCCTCGGCGGCCGGCGCGTGCTCCGGCCGGATGATCAGGCAATCGGCGGCGGCCAGGGCCGACAGCATGGCTGAATCCGGCAGGCCGACCGGGGTGGCGACGCCGCCCTCCAGGGTGGCGCGCACATGGTCGCGGCGGTCGCCGTTGGCCGGCAGATCCACCCCCAGCAGGGCGGTGGCGCCGGGGCAGGCCGTGGGGCGGCCGGCCAGGGCGCGCAGCATGGGCACCAGGAACAACAGGGCCGAGGTCAGGGCGGAAACCGGGTTGCCGGGCAGGCCGAGGACCGGAACCTTGCCCAGGCGGCCGAACATCAGCGGCTTGCCGGGCTTCATCGCCACCTTCCAGAAATCCTGGCTCATCCCGGCCTCGGCCAGCACGTCGCCCACCAAGTCGTAATCGCCCACCGACACCCCGCCCGAGGTGACCAGCAGGTCGGCACCGGACGCGGCGGCGATCAGGGTGGCCAGCGACTCGCGGCTGTCGGCGGCGATGCCCAGTTGGCGGGCGCAGCCGCCCTCGGCCTCGATCAGCGCCGCCAGGGCGGGGCCGTTGGCGCCGGGGATTTGGGCCGGGGCCAGCGGTTCGCCCGGCAGGCGCACCTCGTCGCCGGTGGACAGCACCGCCACTTGCGGCCGGCGGCGTACCGCCAGCCACGGCAGGTTCATGGCCGCCGCCAGGGCGATCTGGCGGGGCCCCAGGATGGTGCCGGCGCGCAGCAGGACAGCGCCGGCGGCGAAATCCAGCCCGGCGGGGCGGATGAACTTGCCGGCCGGAACCGGGACGGTAACCGTGACGGTGCTGCCGTCCCGATGGGTGTCCTCCTGGCGGACAACCGCGTCGGCGCCTTCCGGCACCGGCGCGCCGGTGAAGATGCGGACCGCCTGGCCGGTCTCCACGCGGGCGGTGGGGGGATGGCCGGCCTGGGATTCGCCGACGATGGCCAGGCTGGCGGGCGGCGCTGCCACGTCGTCGGCCCGCACCGCGTAGCCGTCCATGGCCGATACCGCCAGCGGCGGATGGGAAACCAGGGCGGCGGCATCGCGGGCCAGTACCCGGCCACCGGCCTGGGACAGCGCCACCATTTCGGCCGGCAGCGGCTCCAGGCCTTCCAGAACGCGCACGAGCGCCGTTTCCACGCTGATCATCGGGGACCTCCCTCCGCCTTGCGCCCATCGGTATCGCCCGATGGCCGGCAGCCGAACTTGATGATGGTCATGTGGGGGCGTCTATTCGCCGCGCCAGTCGCCGGATTTGCCCCCCGATTTGCGCACCAGCCGGATGTCGGTGATGCGGAGCGAGCGGTCGACCGCCTTGACCATGTCGTAGACGGTCAGCGCCGCGACCGAGACGGCGGTCAGCGCTTCCATCTCGACGCCGGTGCGGCCGGTCAGCGCGCAGGTGGCCTCGATGTCCACCGCGTTGCGGGCCTGATCGAGGGACAGGTCCACCCGCACCGAGGTCAGGGCCAGCGGATGGCACAGGGGAATCAGGTCGGGAGTGCGCTTGGCGCCCATGATTCCGGCCAGTTGCGCCACCGCCAGCACGTCGCCCTTCTTCACCCCGCCATCGGCGATCAGCTGGGCGGTGGCGGGGGCCATCAGCACCGAACCGCAGGCCACGGCGACCCGCTGGGTTTCGGGCTTGTCCGAAACGTCAACCATGACGGCGTTGCCGGCACCGTCGAAATGAGTCAGCCCCGTCACCCGTCCCCTCCGCTCAGCGGGCCGCCGAGGCGGCGGCAAACCCGGCCAGCAGCACGCGGGTGGCCATCTCGACGTCGGCGCGCCGCATCAGGGATTCGCCGATCAGGAACGCCTTGGCGCCGGCATCGGCCATGCGCTTGACGTCCACCGGGCTTTCGATGCCGCTTTCCGAAATCAGCAGGCGGTCGCCCGGCACCAGGGCGGCCAGGCGCTCGGTGGTCGCCAGGTCGGTCTTCATGGTCTTGAGGTTGCGGTTGTTGACGCCCACCAGCTTGGATTTCAGCTTCAGCGCCCGTTCCATCTCGGGCTCGTCATGCACTTCCAGGATGGCATCCATCTGGTAGCCGAGGGCGATGTCCTCCATCTGCGCCAGTTCGGCATCGGTCAGCGCCGCGACGATCAGCAGCACGCAATCGGCGCCCAGGGCGCGGGCTTCGACGATCTGGTAGGGATCGACCATGAAATCCTTGCGCAGCACCGGCAGGTCGCAGGCCGAGCGGGCCGCCCCCAGGTCGGCATCGGACCCCTGGAAGAAGCGCTGGTCGGTCAGCACCGACAGGCAGCTGGCGCCGCCGCGCTGATAGGCGCGGGCCAGTTGGCCGGGTTCGAAATTGGCGCGGATCACCCCGGCCGAGGGCGAGGCCTTCTTGATCTCGGCGATCAGCCCTACGCCGCGCCGGGCCACGTCGCGCTCGATGGCGGCGGCGAAGCCGCGCGGCGGCGCCTGGTCCTGGGCGCGCTTCAGCAATTCCTGAATGGGGCGGCGGTTCTTCTGTTCCGCCACCTGCTTGCGCTTCTCCGCACAGATGCGGCCAAGGATGGTGGGGGCTTCGGCCATAGTCACACGCTCTCCCGGTTGGTAATGGCCACCATGGTTTGCAGGACCGCCTGCGCGCGGCGGCTGTCCACCGCGTCGGCGGCGGCGCGCACGCCGGCTTTCAGGTCGGCGGCCTTGCCGGCTACCACCAGGGCGGCAGCGGCATTGAGCAGCACGATGTCGCGGTAGGCACCGGGGGCGCCGTCCAGCAGGGCGGTAAGGGCCGTGGCGTTGACCGCGGCGTCGCCGCCCTTCAGGTCTTCGGGACGGGCGCGGGGCAGGCCGGCGGCCTCGGGCGTGACTTCGAAGGTGGTGACCTTGCCGTCCCGCCATTCCGCCACCAGCGACGGGCCGGTGGTGGTCAACTCGTCCAGGCCGTCGCTGCCGTGCACTACCCAGGCCCGTTCGGCACCCAGCCGGCCCAGCACCTCGGCCAGCGGCTGCGCCCAGCGGTCGGTGAACACCCCCATCACCTGCAGGCGGGCGCCGGCCGGATTGGCCAGCGGCCCCAGCAGGTTGAAGATGGTGCGGGTGCCCAGCTCGACGCGGGCCGGCCCCACATGGCGCATGGCGTTGTGGTGGCGCGGCGCCATCAGGAAGCCCAGGTTGATGGCCCACAGGCATTCGCGCACCAGCACCATGTCGGCGTCCACCTTGACCCCCAGGGCGCCGAGCACGTCGGCCGAGCCGGATTTGGAGGACAGGGCGCGGTTGCCGTGCTTGGCCACCGGCACGCCGCAGGCGGCGACCACGAAGGCGGCGGCGGTGGAAATGTTGTAGGTGCCCGACCCGTCGCCGCCGGTGCCGCAGGTGTCGATGGCGCCGGGCGGCGCATCAACCTGCAAGGCCTTGGCGCGCATGACGCGGGCGGCGCCGGTGATTTCCTCCACCGTCTCGCCGCGCACGCGCAGCGCCATCAGCAGGCCGCCGATCTGGGCCGGGGTGGCGTCGCCCGACATGATGACGTCGAACACTTCCTCGGCCTGGGCTTCGGACATCGAGTGGCCGGCGGCGAGGCGCCCAAGCACCTCCTTCATCAGGGCAAGCGAGGCGGTCACGCGGCGTCTCCCTGCACACGGCGGCTGAAATCCACGAAATTGCCGAGCAGCCGGTGGCCGTGCTCGGTCTCGATGCTTTCGGGATGGAACTGCACGCCCCACAGCGGCAGGTCCTTGTGGGCCAGGCCCATGACCAGGCCGTCCTCGCTCCATGCCGAGGCGTGCAGGCAGGCCGGCAGGCTGGCGCGGTCCACCACCAGCGAATGGTAGCGGGTGGCCTTGAACGGCGAGGGCAGGCCGGCGAACACGCCGCTGTTGTCGTGGTGCATGTGGCCGACCTTGCCGTGCATGGGCTCGGGCGCCCGCACCACCTTGCCGCCGAACGCCTGGCCGATGGCCTGGTGCCCCAGGCACACCCCCAGGATCGGCACGCTTCCGGCGGCTCGCCGGATCAGATCCAGGCAGATGCCGGCGCGGTCGGGATCGCAGGGGCCGGGCGAAATGACGATGCCTTCGGGGGCCATCGCCAGGGCTTCGTCAACGGTCAGGGCGTCGTTGCGCCGCACCTCGACCTTGGCTCCCAGCTCGCCGAGATAATGCCAAAGGTTGTAGGTGAAGCTGTCATAATTATCAATGAGGAGGAACATGGTCCACCCGAGCCTCGGGGTTGGAATCGGCCGCAGAATGCAGGCAGCGGGTCGGCCCCGTCAAGCGCATGGGCATCGTCAAGCGCGCGGGTTCCGCCGGCCCAGCACGGGAAAGGTGACGGGAGCGAATCCGGCGACCAGCGGAACCAGCAGCGGCGCGCCGTCGGCCCAGGGGGCGTGCAGGTCGCGGCCGGTGGGGGCGGCCATGCTGGTCAGGCCCAGCAGGGCCAGGCCGCCGATGGCTTCCGGCGGGCCGACCGGCGGGCCGGCGGGACCGACGGTGAGCAGGCGGGAAACGGTGTGCAGGTCATGGGCGGCGGCGGCCGACAGGAAGGCGAGGGGCGCCGGATCGCCGGCGGTGACCAGCCCATAGCCTCCGCCCATCCGCCGTGCGGTCAGCGTCACCGTTCGCCCGGCCAGGGCCAGCAG
>JAKAFA010000154.1 GCA_021818185.1 Pseudomonadota bacterium
GATGGCGGCCAATCGCGCGCCATCGTCGTCTTGCAGGAGGATGCTGACGGTCTGTGCCATGCGCTCAGTTTCGCATGGATCACGCCCGCTGTGAATCCTCTGTCTGGCTCAATGCACTAGCGCCCCCCACCCGGCGTTCCAACCTTCCGCACCCGCGCCGCCGATGGTATGCTGCGCGACATCTTGAGGTGCACACCGCGCAAGGAAACCAGCCGTTGACGGAGACGCGGGGATGAAACGGGGGTCGCAGATCGCCGCGGCGATTCTTGCCGGCCTGATGCTGGCCGCACCCGCCGCCGCCCAGGATCGCCCCCCCGGCTGGCAGCCGCCGCCCCCCATCCTGGTGCCCAATTTCCGGGAGCAGTGGCGCGAAGTGGTGTCCGAACTCGCCACCTATGTCAAGCAGCGCAACCCCAACGCAGTGGTGCTGATGCGCGGCGGCGCCGAATTGCTGGTCAAGGGCGAGCGCGAAGTCCAGTGGGACGACGTCCAGGACCCCGATGGCCGCAACTATGAAAGGCGCCTGCCGCTGGGGACGGTGTTCCGCGAATTCATCAAGCCGCTGGACGGCCTGGTGCTGGACGGCCTCTACTGTGGGCCCTACCGCTTCGAAAAGCCGCTGGGCGAGACAATCCGCGAGCGCAAGGCGCTGGACGCCAAACTGGCCGAGGACCGCGCCCACGGCATCCAGCGCCCGCCGGTGGCCACCCCCATGGGCCCGTTCAGCATCGACCCCGCCAAGGAACTGGCCCGCGCCGCCGAGATCCGGCGCAAGGCCGAAGTGGCGGAGCGCCAGCGCCGCGAGGTCTATGCCATCGAAGCCATGCGCGGCTTTGGCCGCCGGATTCTGTCAGTGGAACGTTGCGCCACCCCCGCCGAGGCCGAAGCCGCCCGTGCCCGCGCCGCCCGCGACCAGATCCTGGCTTTCGCCCAGGCCGACGATTCCCGCCTGGACCGGCGGCCGCCCGGCCACGCGCCGCTGGAGAACTCCGACCCGGTGCGTTCGCTGACCGCGGCGCGCAACTGGCTGGTCCTGCTGGATGCCGAGCATTACGGCACCCGTGCCGAATGGGTGTCGGCGCTGGACGGTACCAATTACGACATCCTGGTCATCGACGTGACCCACCGCGGCGACGACCCGCTGACCAAAGCCGATGTCGCCACCCTGCATTACAAGGCCCTGGGCGCCCCCCGCCTGGTGCTGGCCGACATTCCCATCGGCCGGGCCTTCGACACCCGCTGGTACTGGCGCAAGGGCTGGACGGCCGGCAACCCCGCCTTCCTCTACGCGCCCGACCGCACACAGCCGGGCGCCTATATCGCCGATCTGGCCAACCCGAAATGGAAGGAACTGCTCGGCAAATACGTCGCGGGCGCCATGGACCTGGGTTTCGACGGCGTGGTTTTCGATGACCTCGATACCTATTTGTGGTTCGAGAATTTGATGCCGTTGGAGTGAGCGCATGCTGAAGATCGCCCGCTCCTACGAAGAATCCTGCCGGACATTCCGCTGGCGCATCCCCGGCCGCTACAACTTGGCCTTCGACATCTGCGACCGCCAGACCATGGCCGGGGCGGACGGGCACCGCACCGCACTGATCGTCGAGGACGAAAACGGAACCGCCGACCGTTACACCTTCCATGTCCTGCGCCTGTTGTCCAACCGCTTGGCCAATGTGCTGACGGCGGCGGGGGTGGGGCGCGGCGACCGGGTGGTGGTCAGCCTGCCCCCCTCGGTCGAGGCGGCGATCGCCTTGCTGGCGGTCACCCGGATGGGAGCGGTGGCGGTCCCGGTGCCGGCCGGGCTGGGGGCCGAGCCCATGGCCTGGCGCCTGGCCGACAGCGGCGCCCGCGCCGCGGTGGCCGGCGGCCGGGCGGTGGCGGCGGTGCTGGCGGCGCGCGAGGCCGCCCCCCGGCTGGAAACGGTGCTGGCGGTGGGCGAGGCGCCGGCCGGCAGCCGCGAATTATGGGCGGCGCTGGAGGCGGCCTCGGACGGCTTTGCGCCGGCGGTGACCCGTGCCGACGAGCCGGCATTCCTGTTCTATTCCGCCGAGGCCGGCGGCCGGCCTACCGGCGCGCTGCACGCCCATCGCGCCCTGCCCGGCAACCTGCCGGCCGTCGAACTGGCACTCGACTTTTTCGCCCGCTTCGGCGACGTGCTGTGGACCTCGGCCGACTGGATGGAATTCGACGGGCTGATGTGGGGGCTGCTGCCCGCCTGGCATCATGGCGTGCCGGTGGTGGCGCAGACGGGAGAATTCGACCCGGAGCGGGCCTTGGCCCTGATTGCCCGCCAGGGGGTGCGCGCCGCCTTCCTGCCCCCGCACCACCTTGCGGCGCTGTGCGAGGCGGCGATGGCGCGCCCCCATCCCATGCCCCGCGCCCTGGCCACCGGACCCGCCCCCCTGCCTTTTTCCCGCCACGAGGCGGTCGAGCGGGTATTCGGGATTCCGGCCAACGAGATCTGGGGTGGGCCGGCCACCGGTGCCGTGGCCGCCAATTGCGCCGCGCTGATGGAATGCCGGCCGGGCTCGCCGGGGCGCGCCGTGCCCGGCATCACGGTCGAAGCGGTCGATCCCTCGGGCCGGGTGCTGCGGGCCGGCGATGCCGGCATGCTGGCGGCGGCACCGGCCACGCCGGGCGGCTGCCTGGGCTGGTGGGGCTCCGACGCGCCGCCGGCCCGCCTGGCCAGCGGCTGGCTGAACACCGGCATGACCGGCAGCCGCGACCTGGACGGCTACCTCTGGCCGGACGACCCGGTGGCAGAAGACGGAGTGGTCCGCATCGGCGGCCGACGCGTGGTGCTGGCCGAGGTCGAGGCGGCGCTGGCCGCCCACCCGCTTGTGCGGGACGCCGCCCTCGCCCTGCTGCCCTGCGGCGACGTGCGCGCCTATGTGGTTGCCGCCGACGACGCCCCCGCCGCCGGCCTGGCCGCCGAGCTTCAGGCCTGGGTAGGGGCCCGCCGCGCCCTCCACGAAGCCCCCCGGCGGGTGGATTTCGTGGATGCCCTGCCCAGGGCCGCCGATGGCAGGATCAAGCGCGACGAGCTGACGAGCCGGCCCCTGCGGCTCGATGCGCCCTCTAGCGATGAGCGATGGACGCCACGCCGGAAATGACGAAGCCCTTTTCCGGCGGGTAGCGCCGGCTGGCGATCACCCGCGCCTCGCCGGCGTCGCGGGCCTCGACCACGGTGACCCGGTCGTCCGCCCAGTGTTCGGCCAGCAGCGTATGCTGCCGGTTATCCTTCAACAGCGCCCGCACGTCGCGATTGAACAGGCGGACTTCGTAGCTCTGATAGCCGGGGCGCGGGCAATACAGTTCGCTGGCAGGCATGTCTTCCTCCCATGTCGATATCGAGTGCGCGGAGATGCGGCCGGGGTCCAACCGGCCCGGCGGGCAGAATACCCCGCCCCGCGGGCTGCGATGAATTGCCGTAACGGCAAAGGCCCGCCCGGCCATATGGCGGAGCCGGCCTACAACCGATGTAGGATTGAAATATATCCTGTGCGTCACAACGGGTTGGTGGCCTGCCGGGCGAAGCTGCGATTGGCGGCGATGGCCGCCTGGGTGCGGTTGTTGACGCCCAGTTTCTTCATGATCGACTTCACATGCACCTTCACGGTGCCCTCCAGCATCCCCAGCGAGCGGGCGATCTCCTTGTTGGAATAGCCGAGCGTCAGAAGTTTCAGGACCTGGGTTTCCCGCGGCGTCAGGGATTTGAAGTCGGGATTGAATTCTCCGCCCTCGTCCAGCGGCGATCCGGTTTCGGTCTCGGACCCGGCCTCCTCGGTCGCCACCGCCTGGGCGGGAACGTAAAGCTCGCCCGACAGCACCAGCGGCAGGACATGCTTCAGGATCTCGCCGTTGGACGATTTCAGCACGTAGCCGCGGGCACCGGCGTCAATGGCCGAGCGGATGATGGCCTTGCTGCGCGAGCCCGAAACGATGACCACCGGCACGGCCGGCAGGGTGTCGATGAACTTTTTGAGGTCGGTGATGCCGTTGAGGCCGGGCATCATCAGGTCGAGCAGGATGAGGTCGAGATTGGGGGTTTCGTGCGCCACCCGCCGCGTCTCCTCGGCGGTGCTGGCTTGCAGGATGGTCACGTCGCCGCCGTATAGGCTTTCCAGGGCCAGGGAAATTCCATAGCGGAACAGCGCGTGGTCGTCTGCGATGAGTACTACCATGTCGGATGCCTCGTACACGGCATTTGCCGCAAGGAAAGGTATAGCGTGGATCGGCCCGCTCCATGCTCCATCTTTGGGAGATTCTCCCCAAGGATTACCTCGAAAGGGTAGGCTGACCGGCGGCGGGACCGGTCGTGCTGATGTGCACAAAGATGTTTTGCTCGTCGGCGCTCCACACCGGGGTATTTAATCCCCACCCCCACCGTTTCAATTCGCCCCACAAAGGCGGGGAGGCGCCGATACGTTTGCGCCGACCCCCGCTAAACACCGGTCATAGGGGACCGCTTCCGCCATCCGCCCGGCAATTGCTCGCCCTCCCATGCGACCTCCGCGCGCAACGGCAGGTGATCGGAGGTGATACGTGATATGGGGGTGGTGTACACCGCCAGGCGCCGCAGGCCGCCGGCCGGCCACGCCCAGATGCGGTCCAGCGGCAGCAGCGGCAGCCGCGAGGGGAAGGTGCGGGGCATCAGAGAGACCCCCAGCCGCCGGTCGAGATGGCGCAAGGCGCCGCGGGTCGGGCGCCATTCGTTGAAATCGCCCATCACCAGGACGGGAATGTCGCCCGCGCCGCCATCGAGCAAGCCCATCAGGCGGCGGATCTGCACGCGCCGTTCGGCGGTCCGCAGGCCCAGATGGGTGACCACCACCCTGAGGGGCCGGCCGCCGACATCCAGGTCGCAATCGATCGCGCCCCGCGGCTCGTAATGCCGCACCGTCAGATCGATGCGGCGCACGGCGCGGACCGGCCAGCGCGACAGCAGCGCGTTGCCGAACTTGCCGCGCCGGCCACGGGTATTGGGCCCGCCCACCGCGACCATTGCCAAGGTTTCGGCGAAAAAGTCGAGCTGGGTGCGGCCATCGACCAGCAGGCGCATGTCCACCTCTTGCAGGCCGATGATATCGGCGTCCAGCGCCTCGACCACCTCGGCGGTGCGCTCGGGAAAATAGCGGCCATCCGTGCCGAAGCAGCGATGGATGTTGTAGCTGGCCACCGACAGGGCGAGGGCCGAAGCGGGAGCGGCGGTGGCCAAGACGGGCGAAGGATCGTCGGGCACGGCGGTGCAAGCCTCCTGGAAGCGGCATTCACGGCCGGGCGCGGGGCACGCAGGCGCGCCCCAGCCGGCCGGCCAGGCCGGCCATGGCGGCGATCACCAGAAAGGTGGCCAGCCCCAGCACGGCAATATTGACCATCGAGGGATGGCGTAGCACCGCCAGCACCCGGTCGCCCAGTACGCTCATGGCGAGGATGCCGGGTGCCATCCCCAGCGCGGTACCCAGGGCGAAATCGCGAAAACGCATCCGGGCAGCGCCGGCCACCAGATTGGTGACGGCGAACGCGGCGATGGGCAGCAGGCGCAACAGGAAGATCGCCCCCAGGCCGTGGCGCCCCAGGGCGGCGGCGATGCGGCCGATGGCGCAGCCGGCCAGCCGGCGGGCGCCTCGCCAACCCAGCCAGCGCCCCAGCAGATAGTGGACGGCGGCCCCCGCCAAGCCGCCGGCCAGGGCCGCCGCCATCGCCCGCCACGGCCCCAGCGCCAGGGCGGCGGCAAAGGCCAGCAGCGGCAGCGGCAGACGGACCACCACGCCAAGGGCCACCCCGCCGGCGGCGGCGGCAACGGCGGCGGGCAAGTCCCCCAGCGCGGCCAGCCAGCCCAGGCCGGCCAGGACCGCCCGCCCGGCCTCGCCGGGAACCCAGCGCCACAGGGCGGCGGCCAGCGCCAGGCCGGCCAGCCCGGCCATCCACCCGACGGCGCGGCGCCGGCGCGGCCCGCCCCTCCGCCCCTCCGCCTCTTCCTCGGGCCACATCAGCGCCTCGATCGGCGCTTCGGGATCGGGAAAGCCGCTGTTGGTGATCACCCGCAGCACGTCGGGCAGCCCCCCGCCTTCGTCGCGCCGCAGCCGCCGGTCGCCGGACGCCAGGCGGGCGATGGCGGCGTGAAGGCCGCCACAGGCCTGCTCGGCCGCGGCCACCGCCGCCGGCGCCACCCCAAGATGCTCGGCCACGAGGTCGTGGCGCACCGCCCGCACCACGGCCTCCAAGGCGGGGTCGCCCAGGGATTCCAGGGTCAGGTCGCACTCGTTGTCGAGGCCGAGCGACCGGTTGTTGAGATTGGCCGACCCGATGCGCAGGATCCGGTCGTCCACCACCATGACCTTGGAATGGACCTTGACCGTGTCCGCCCCCACCACCGGCCGGTACAGGCCGAAACGGCCATGGGCGTCGGCGGCCTGCAGGCGGGCCAGCATCTCGGCCCTGGCGACTCCCATGGTCGAACGCTCCACCACATTGATCGGATCGCCCGGACCGATGGCGACGATCTCGGGGCAGTCCGGGGCGGCCAGTCGGGCGAGCAGGGCATCGGCAACGCGCCGCGAGGCGAAATACTGGTTCTCGAAGAACAGCAGGCGGCGCGCCGCGGCGATCATGTCCAGGAACTGGCGTTCCACCTCGCGCACCGCCGGAGCGCCGTCCCACGGCGGGCTGGTGCGGGCCAGCGCCACCTGGCATCCGGCCGCCAGCACCGTCACACCCGGCGGCCATGGCGCCGGCCCCTCGGGCGCGGGGGGCGGCGGCGGCCGTTCCCCCGCCACGGCGAACCATCGCGCCCGGCACAGATCCCCCAGCGCCCGCGCCGCCGGGCCGCCGACCGCGGCCATCACGTCGTGAAAGGGCGGGTAATGGGGGAAAGACGGATCGCAGCGGCGGGGATCGCCGCGCAGATGACGGCGGGTGTCCCAGCGCTGGCTGGTGATGTCCAGCCCGCCGGTGAAGGCCAGGCGGTCATCGATCACCACGATCTTCTGATGGTGCGAGGCGCCGAGGGGGTGGCTGTCGTCCAGGCGGAAATGCAGGCGCGGATGGGTCAGCCAATCCATCTTGACGAGGCCGCCGAATTCGCGGTTGAAGGCATAGAGCAGGGCCGAATCCCAGATCAGCAGATGGGCGCTGAGGCCGGGCCGGCGCCGCACCAGGGCGTCGAGCAGCGGGCCGATCCGGTCGGGCAGGTCCGACCGCCCGCCGCCGTCCCGCCGCAACCGGGTGCGGCTGTCGAATTCCCAGCCCAGAATCAGGATCGAATGCCGGGCCTGGGGCAGGGTCTCCATCAGGGCGCGGTAATAGCTTTCGGCATCGACGATGACGCCGAAGCGGTCGGCGACCGCAAGGCGCCAGCAATTGCGCCCCGGCCTGGCCAGGCGTTCCGGTCGCCCCTGAGCCGAACGGGCGGCGGCAGAGGTCATCCCTAGGAGATGGGAAGCCGGCCGCCACCGGCCAGGGGCGGCACCCGCCTTCCCATCACTGGCTTTCCCGTCACCCGCCCGCCGATCAGCGGCCGGCGGTCTGCGGCGGGACCAGATCCATCCGGCGCGGCGAGCCCCCGTCCGACGCCGCCGCCCCGTCCACCGCCGGCATGCCATTGGCCAGCCGCTCCTCGCGCATGCGGACCGGCGCCTGACTGTCGATGGGGGGATACACTCCGGTATCGATGATCGGGACCGGCGGCAACGCCCCCGGGGGCGCCCCCGTACTGCCGGCCAGCCGCCGGGCTTCGGCGAGTTGCGTCGGAGTGAGGATCGCCTCGATGCCGGCCCGCGCCGCATTGGCATCGGCATTGCCGCCCCGGGCCGCCCGGTCATCCCACGCCCAGGCGCGCACCAGATCCTGCGGCACCCCCAGGCCCATGGCGTAGAACCGCCCCATCATGGCCTGCGCCTCGGGGTCGCCGGCCCGCGCCGCCGGCGAGAATTCGGCCAGCGCCGCGCCGTAATCGGCCCGGACATAGGCCTCCAGCCCCTTGGCCATGTCGGCGTGCCCGCCAAGGGGGAACAGAGCGACCACGGCCGGCAGGGCCAGGGCTCCGGCCAAGCGGGCTTTCACGACCATGGCGGGCCTCCATGCCGAGGGAACGGAATCCCCTTTCATGTGAGGCGCCACCCGCGGGATTCCCCCCCTCCCTACCCGGTCGGCGGCGGGACGGCGACGGGGCTCAATACCCGCAGGAACAGCCGCCGCCGCAACCATCGTCGGCCTCGTCCGCCAGATCGGTGGCAGAGGGCCGGTCGTCGGGGCGGAAGATGGCGCCGGGATAGATATGGGCGGATTTGCCGTCGCATTCCGCCGCCACGAAATTGCGGCCTTCGGCGTCGGTCTTCATTTCCAGCGCCAGCCGACCCTGCTCGATGGCGGTCACCACGTCCATCTCGCTCACGTCCAACGCCTTGGCGACGGCGCCGAGCAGGGCGTTGATCTCGTCATACATCTCGCGTTCGTCCATGTCCTCACCTCCGCGGGCCGGGGACCCGACCATAGTCCCCCGCGTCACCGAACGCCATGGAAGATCGATTCAGCATTTCCTCACCCTCGTCGCCTACAACGGAGGCCTCTTCGCGCAACTGGGCCCTCTCCCTTCCGGGAGGGGGCCGTTCTTTATTGCCCGTCCGTCAGCCGGCCTCTAGGTCTGCCCACTGGGGCCGGCGCCGGTCCAGCAGGGCCGCCAGCCCCTCCTGCGCCTCGCCGCCGGCTCCGATGTCCGCCGACCGCGCCGCGGTCCAACGCATCAGGTCGGGGCCGGGCGGCAGATCGGCCAGCACCCGCAGCAGGTCCTTGGCTTCGGCCTGGGCCAGCGGCCCCCCTTGGCGCAAGGCGGCGACGACGCGGCCGCCGGCCTCGGCCAACCGCTCGGCCGGCACCACCGCATGCAGCAGGCCCAGGCGCAACGCCTCGCGGGCGTCGAACCGCTCGCCGGTCAGCATGTAGCGGCGGCAGGCCCGCCGCCCCATGGCCGCCGCGACATAGGGGGCGATCACCGCCGGCACCAGGCCGGCACGCACCTCGGGCAGGCCGAAACTCGCCGCCTCGGCGGCGATGGCGATGTCGGCAGCCGCGACCAGCCCCAGCCCGGCGCCCAACGCCGCGCCCTGGACCAGCACCACCACCGGTTTGGCGCACCGCTCCATCGCATCCAACATCACCGCCGCCTGCATGGCATCCCGCCGGCCGTCCTCGGGCGATAGTTCCGCCACCCGGCGCATCCAGCCGATATCGGCGCCGATGCAGAAGCTTTCACCCTCGGCCTCAAGCACCACCACGCGCACCGCCTCGGCCACGGACAACTTCTGGAACGCCTGGGCCAAATTGCCGACCAGTTCCTCGTCCA
The DNA here is from genome assembly GCA_021818185.1 of Pseudomonadota bacterium. Taxonomy (GTDB): domain Bacteria; phylum Pseudomonadota; class Alphaproteobacteria; order Rhodospirillales; family Magnetospirillaceae; genus JAKAFA01. Next base: position 9,347 of record JAKAFA010000154.1, read on the forward strand.
GCGCATTATGAGCCGCCGGGCGGGTCAGGCGCAGCGTAGCCACGTCGGCGTCCAGCGAAAGGTGAAGCGAAGTCCCGGCCATCCGCGCCCCCACGGCAAATTCCCGTCGCATGCCAGAATGCGCCATTCGCAAGATGGCGGAAAGGGCCCTTGACGAACGGGGGGCCGGTTCGCTAAACATCTCGCCTCCCTGTGGCGGGAGTAGCTCAGTTGGTTAGAGCGCCAGATTGTGGTTCTGGATGTCGCCGGTTCGATTCCGGTCTCTCGCCCCAAGCATTTCAACGGGTTAGGCTCCAAACGGACCTAACCCGTTTTGCTTTGGTAGCCACCGGGTAGCCACGGGCCGCGAAAATCAGAG
>JAKAFA010000155.1 GCA_021818185.1 Pseudomonadota bacterium
CGATCTCCGCAAGGGCATGCGCGGCTTGGCCTACGAGATCGTCATCAATTCCAGCCCGTGCATCAGCTACATCATGGAAGAGAATTCCATGGCGATGCAGACCCTGGTGATGGCCCATGCCGCCTTCGGCCACAACCACTTCTTCAAGAACAACGGCCTGTTCCGCCAGTGGACCGACGCCCGCGGCATCCTGGACTACATGGAATTCGCCAAGGCCTATATCAGCCATGCCGAGGAACGCTACGGCCACCACATGGTGGAACGGGTGCTGGACGCCGCCCATGCGCTGATGAGCCACGGCGTCCACCGCTATCCCAGGAAGCGCGGCTACGATCTGCGCGAGGAGCAACGCCGCGAAAAGGAGCGGGTTGCCTACCACGAGCAGACCTATAACGATCTGTGGCGCACCGTGCCGAAATCGGCAAGCTCCCCCCAGGGCTCGAAGGAACTGGCCGAACGCAAGCGCCGCCTGCGCCTGCCCGAGGAGAACATCCTCTACTTCCTGGAAAAGACCGCCCCCAAGCTGGCGCCGTGGCAGCGCGAGATCTTACGCATCGTGCGCAATATCTCGCAGTACTTCTACCCCCAGAAGCAGACCAAGGTGATGAACGAGGGCTGCGCCACCTGCGTGCATTACCACATCACCAACCGCCTGCATCAGAAGGGCCTGATCCCCGACGGGGTGCTGATGGAGATTCTCCATTCCCACACCAACGTGGTCTTCCAGCCCGAATTCGACGATCCGCGCTTTGCCGGGATCAACCCCTACGCCCTGGGCTTCGGCATGATGCAGGACATCAAGCGCATGTGCGAGAGCCCGACGGCCGAAGATCGCGCCTGGTTCCCCGACATTGCCGGCAACGGCGATCCTTGGGGCACGCTGCGCGCCGCCTGGGCCGATTACCGTGACGAATCCTTCGTGCTGCAATACCTGTCGCCGGCCCTGATCCGCCACATGAAGCTGTTCAAGGTGCACAACGACGCCGACCTGCCGCACATGGAGGTCACCGCCATCCACAACGAGCGCGGCTACCGCGAGGTGCGCAAGGCCCTGGCCCGGACCTACGACGTCAGCCAGTTGGAGCCCGACATCCAGATCGTCGACGTCGACCTGGCCGGCGACCGCCGCCTGATCCTCCACCACCGGGTGACCAACAACATCCTGCTGGACGAGGAGGACGCCGCCCTGGTGCTGCGCCACATCGCCAACCTGTGGGGCTACGAGGTCCGCCTGATCGAAGTTGACGCCGAAACCGAGATGACCCTGCACGAATTCGAGGATGTCGGGCCGGCGGTCAATCTGGGGGGGACGATTTAGGGGTCCCTCACGGCAACAGCTTGACCGCGCCGGCCACCAGCGCCACCACGGCGGCGGTCAGGGCCATCATCTGCCGGCGAGTCGGGACGTCGCGCAGTTTGTCGGCCAATTCGCCCAGGTCTCTGCCCAATTGCTCGCCCTGGGGCAGGCCGGCGAGCCCGGCATCGACGCGGCCGGCATGCAGTTCGAACGCGCCCCCCATGCGCTGGAGGCCGGCGGCGAGGTCGACGGCCTGGGCCTCGATGCGGCCGATCGCCGCTTCCAGGCGGGTCACCCCCCCGGCCATCAGGTCGCGTTCGGCCGCCGCCAGCTTGGCGCGGATGGACGGATAGTCAATGAACCGCATTGGCTTCGGCCTTCTGCATCTCGCCCAGGATCAGCTTCACCTCGGCCTCCTCCAGGATCTTCTTCTCGCTGAGCTGGTGCAGCAGGTGGAGCAGACCGACCTTGGCGCCATGCGCCATGCTGTCCAGGCGCTCCACCCCATCCACCATGTCGGTGGCGACCTCCAACAGATTGCGTAGCCCTTCGGCCATCAGGTCCCCGTCGCTCATCCCCTGCCTCACTTTAAAATCCAGTCACCATTACCCCATTTGGGAGTTAATAACGACATTGCCACGCGCATTTCGCGCAGACAACCACTTTCTATTCACGCAAGACCCGGGCCGGCGGACGCCCATCCATCCACTTCCGTATGCCCCCGCCCCCTGATATGATCCCGCGCGCTCGCGGCGGATGCGCCACGGCCTTTGCCCAATAGGGGGAATTGATGTTCCTGGATATCGAGAAGCTGAAAGCGACGCCGGTCGTCGCCGATCCCTACCCGCATTTCGCGGTGCCCTATTTCCTGCCCAGGGACAAGGTTCAGGCGGTCATCGGCGATTACCCCCAGATCGACATGGCCGGCATCTTCCCGTTGGACACCATCGAGGGCGGCCCCGCCTTCAAACAGATGGTAGCGGAGATGCAAAGCCCCGAGGTGCGGGCCATCATCGCCGAGAAGTTCGGCATGGACCTGTCGGGGCACGGCACCATGGTCACGGTGCGCGCCTGCTGCCGCGCCACCGACGGCAAGATCCACGCCGACGCGACGTTCAAGAAGGCCACCCTGCTGCTGTACCTCAACGACGACGAGTGGCCGCACGAGGGCGGGCGCCTGCGGGTGCTGCGCTCCCCCACCGACCTGGAGGCCTACAGCGCAGAACTGCCCCCCATCGGCGGCACCCTGTTCGCCTTCCAATGCGTCGACCACGCCTGGCACGGCCATAAATCCTACGAAGGCGTGCGCCGCTACGTGATGATGAACTTCGTCGAAGACGCCAACATGCTGAAGCGCGAGCAGGCCCGCCACCGTTTCAGCGCCGGCATCAAGAAGTTCAAGCGCCTGTTCGGCCTGGGCAAGATCGCCAAGGCATGACCACCTGCTGGGTGGTCACCGACGGCAAGCCCGGCATGGAGAACCAATGCGTCGGGCTGGCCGAGGCCATGGGGCTGGAGCCCGTGGTCAAGCGGGTGCGCCTGCGGGCGCCGTGGAAGCAGCTGAGTCCGGCCGTCCTGCGCTGGGGCAATGCCTGGGCCAACGCCGCCGGCTCGGACCCCATCGCCCCGCCCTGGCCCGACGTGCTGATCGCCACCGGCCGGCAATCGGTGGCCTCGTCCCTGGCGGTGCGCCGGGCCCATCCCGCCACCTTCCGCGTCCAGATCCAGGACCCGGGCATTCCGCCGTCCCGCTTCGATCTGGTGGTGGTGCCCCGCCACGACCGCCTGCGCGGCCCCAACGTGCTGGTGACCCGCGGCGCCCTGCACCGGGTGACCCCGGCGGTCACCGCGGCGGCAGCGGCGCGGCTGGGCCCGCGCTGGGCCCATCTGCCCCGGCCGCTGGTGGCGGTGCTGGTGGGCGGCAACAACGGCGCCTACACCATGACCGCGGCGGCGGCGGCGCAATTGGGCGACAACCTGGCCCGCCTTGCCCGCGAATCCGGCGCCGGCCTGCTGGTCACCCCGTCGCGCCGCACCGGCGCCGCCAACGAAGCCATCCTCCGCGATTGCCTGGCCGGCCTGCCGGCTGAAATCTGGGACGGAAGCGGCGAGAACCCCTATTTCGCCTATCTCGGCCTGGCCGACGCCATCGTGGCGACCCCGGACAGCGTCAACATGGTGTGCGAGGCGGCAACCACCGGCAAGCCGCTCTACATCGCCGACCTGCCCGGCGGCTCGCGCAAGTTCGACGCTTTCCACCACGGTTTGCGCCAGGACGGGGTGACCCGGCCGTTCGCCGGCCGGCTGGAACACTGGACCTACGCCCCCCTCGCCGACACCGCGGCGGCGGCGGCCGAGGCCTGGGCGCGGATCAACGCCCGCTAACCCGGCCCCGCCGAGCGCCGGCGTTCCCGGCGTCAGTGCGGCAGGTACAGCATGCCCAGGGTGGCGGCCAGGGCGCCGGCCACCAGTCCGAACCCGCCGGCCAGCACCGCGGCATAGGGGGAAATCCGCCGGTCCTTGGGCGTCTCGGCCCGCTTGGCCGCGGCGGCATCCTGGTTGACCACCGGAATGGCGGCCTTGACCGCCAGCTTGCCGTCCATCACCGCCCGCTCGTGCCAGGCGGCCAGCAGGGCGTCGGCCTCGGTGCGGCTGCGGGCCGGCAGCGGATCGGGATTGTGGGCCAAGCCCAGCACCACCCGGCGCAGGCGCGGCTCGTCGGCCAGCACCCGTTCGGCCAAATCCAGATAGCGCTGCACGCCGGGGCTGTTGGGGGCATAGAGGGCGGCGGGCAGACCGTGGGCCGCCGCCTCGACGAACACCGCCGGGTCGTGGGGCACCCGCATGTCCAGCACCAGATGGCCCATCTCGGCCCGCATCACCCGCTCCAACTCCCAATCGGTATCCTCGCCCTCGTCGGCCAGGGTGATCAGGACGCCCTCGACGAACAGGCCGGCATTGAGGCCGCCCTGAATGCGTTTGACGATCTTCCAGGTGCGGATCAGCCCGTCATGGGCGAAGGGCGTGGGGTTGGCCGGCACCAGCACGGCGTGGGCCGAAACCAGGGCGTTGACCGTCATCACCCCGGTGGCCGGCGGGCAATCCACCAGCACCACGTCGAGATCGGTCTCGGCCTTGGCCAGGATGGTGCGCAGCATGTCGTGGCGCAGATCGGTCGAGGCCAGTTCGATATCGACGATGCCCAGGTCGTTGGTCGCCGCGCACAGCCAGACCCCCTCCACCGGCGTCGGGCGCATGGCCTGGGCCAGCCCGGCCTGTCCGGTCACCAGATGGTAGGTGCCGCGGTCGGGCAGATCGGTCAGGCCGAAGCTGGTGCTGGCGTTGCCCTGGGCATCCATGTCCACCACCAGCACCCTGCGGCCGAGAGCGGCCAGGCAGACCGCCAGATTCACCACCGTGGTGGTCTTGCCCACCCCACCCTTGGCGTTGAACACCGCGATGATCGTCGGATTGGTCTTGGCCATCCCCCCTCCCCCCCGGACTGTACGGCGCCCGCATGATGCGGCGCGCCGGGCGAAACCACAAGCGCGGGCGGCGGAAAAAGTCGCCGCCGCCCCGGCTCCGCCCGGCGGCCCCGCCGAAGGCATGGACAGGCCCACCCTTAGCGGAAGACTATATCTTATGTATTGCCACCACCGCCAAGTCCCGTTTGGACAGGCTCTTCCCCATTTGTCTTCGGAGGAATACTATCCGGTCAACATGAGGGCCAGATCCATCGGCACCCGCCAGGAGGCGTTCCATGACCCGTCGCATTCCGAATTATGTCTGGATGGGGGTGGCCGTGCTCGGCGCCCTTGGTTTCGCCATGGTGGCCCTGGCCCATGGCGAAACCGTCAATGCCGTCTGGCTGGTGGTGGCCGCGGTCTGCACCTACCTGATCGCCTACCGCTTCTACGGCCTGTACATCGCCTGGACGGTAGCCGGCGTCGACCCTACGCGCCCCACCCCGGCGGTGCGCTACAATGACGGCCTGGACTACGTGCCGACCAACCGCTACGTGCTGTTCGGTCACCACTTCGCCGCCATCGCCGGGGCCGGGCCGCTGGTCGGCCCGGTGCTGGCCGCCCAGATGGGCTACCTGCCGGGCATGCTGTGGATTCTGCTGGGCGTGGTGGCGGCCGGCGCGGTCCAGGACATGATGGTGCTGTTCCTTTCGACCCGGCGCGACGGCCGGTCGCTGGGCGACATCATCCGCCAGGAAATGGGGCCGGTGGCCGGGGCCATCGCCCTGGTCGGCGTTCTGCTGATCATGATCATCATCCTGGCCGTCCTGGCCCTGGTGGTGGTCAAGGCCCTGGCCGGCAGCCCGTGGGGCACCTTCACGGTGTTCGCCACCATGCCGATCGCCCTGGCCATGGGCGTCTATACCCGCTTCCTGCGCCCCGGCCGCATCGGCGAAATGAGCGTCATCGGCTTCGTCCTGCTGATGGCCGCCCTGGTGTTCGGCCGCACGGTGCACACCGACCCGGCGCTGGCCGTGCTGTTCACCTTCAAGGCCAGCCAGCTGGCCCTGATCCTGATCGGCTATGGCTTCGTCGCCTCGGTGCTGCCGGTGTGGCTGCTGCTGGCGCCGCGCGATTACCTGTCGACGTTCCTGAAGATCGGCGCCATCGTCTGCCTGGCGGTGGGGATCGTGGTGGTGATGCCGGACATGAAGATGCCGGCGGTGACCCGCTTCATCGACGGCAGCGGCCCGGTGTTCGCCGGCGGCCTGTTCCCCTTCCTGTTCATCACCATCGCCTGCGGCGCGGTCTCGGGCTTCCACGCCCTGATTTCCTCGGGCACCACGCCCAAGATGATCGAGAACGAGGCCCAGATCCCGCTGATCGGCTATGGCGGCATGCTGATGGAATCCTTCGTCGCCATCATGGCCCTGGTGTCGGCCGGCGTGATCGAGCCCGGCGTCTATTTCGCCATGAACAGCCCGGCGGCGGTGATCGGCCACGACGCCGCCCACGCCGCCCAGGTGATCTCGTCGTGGGGCTTCGCGGTGACGCCCGAAATGCTGATCCAGGTCGCCAAGGACGTGGGCGAGAACACCATCCTGTCGCGGGCCGGCGGCGCGCCGACCCTGGCGGTGGGCATGGCCCAGATCTTCGCCAACGTGGTGGGCGGCCAGGCGATGATGGGATTCTGGTACCACTTCGCCATCCTGTTCGAGGCGCTGTTCATCCTGACCGCGGTGGACGCCGGCACCCGGGCCTGCCGTTTCATGGTGCAGGACATGATCGGCGCGGCCGTTCCCGCCTTCCGCAAGACCCAGTCGTGGGGCAACAACCTGGTGGGCTCGGGGATCGCCGTCGGATTGTGGGGCTACATCCTCTACACCGGCGTGATCGATCCGTTCGGCGGCATCAACACCCTGTGGCCGCTGTTCGGCATCGCGAACCAGATGCTGGCCGGCATCGCCCTGATCCTGTGCACCGTGGTGCTGTTCAAGATGAAGCGTCAGCGCTACGCCTGGGTGACCATCGTGCCGACCGTCTGGCTGCTGATCTGCACCACCGCCGCCGGCCTGGACAAGCTGGTCAGCCCGGTTCCGGCCATCGGCTTCATCGCCAAGGCGCGGACGTTCGGCGCGGCGCTGGATGCCGGCCAGTTGCTGGGACCGGCCAGGACCCTGGACCAGATGCGCCAGGTGGTGGTCAATGCCTGGGTCGATGCCGCCCTGTCGGCCATCTTCGTGGCCCTGGTGCTCGCCATGCTGGGCTACGGCCTGGCCGCGATCCGCAAGGCGCTGGCCAGCGACAAGCCCACCGTCCACGAAATCGGCGGCCCGGCAGAGGTGAGCCATGCCTGACCCCATGCGCGGCTTTCCTCCCCTGCGGCACTTCTGGGCCCGTCTGCGGCAGACCGGCCGGCTGATGTGCGGCATCCCGGATTACGACACTTATGTCGAACATTGCCGGACGCATCACCCCGACCGCCCGGTGATGAGCTACGAGGAGTTTTTCCGCGAACGGCAGGACAGCCGCTATGGCGGCGGCAAGGGGCGCATCAGCCGCTGTTGCTGAGAGCCCCCCACCCCATCGACCGGATTGACAGGCCGGCCGCGGCATGACACGGTCGGCCCCGTCAATGCAAGCCGAGGAGGGGCAGCATGAGCGTTTGGGCCGCGGTCGGAATTCTGGTGGTCGCCAGCATCGTCGTCTATGCCTGCGTGATGTGCATCGCCCCCCGCCAAGCCGCCCACGGCGATGCCCATGCCGGCCATGGGCACGGTGGTCACCATTAGGGCGCTGTCCTAACCCGGACGCGTCTGCCCCGCTTGCTTCCTGCCGTCGAGCAGCCCCCACCGCCATCTAGGGACAGGCCAATCCCAGGTGGAGGGCGACCGGATGCAAGCCATCGACTACCTGAAGCGGGCCGGGACCCGGCTGCGGGCCAAAGGCTGGCGCAACACCGCCACCTATTCCCTGGGCGTGGCGACCGAGTTGGTCCGCGCCTGTGTGCTGGACGTCCGCTACGGCGGCAAGCCGTGCCTCACCGACCTCAAGACCAATGCTAACGACGACCATCGCCATACGATGGTCCACAGCGACTACCACATCCTGCGCAAGATCTTCGCCACGGTGCCCATCGCCCCCCAGGACGTGCTGGTGGACGTGGGCTGCGGCGAGGGCCGGGTGATCAATTTCTGGCTGAGCCTGGGCCTGACCAATGCGATGATCGGCCTGGAGGGCAACGAGGCCGTGGCCGACCGTGCCCGCCGCCGCTACCGCAAATACCCCAACGTCACCATCATCCAGGGCGACGCGGTGGACAACCTGCCGTCCAGCGGCACGCTTTTCTATCTTTACAACCCATTCTCGCCGCAGACCATGGAGCGTTTCGTCGCCGCCCTGGGCGAGCGCGACGCCACCATCGTCTATTACATCGACAATTACCTAAACCCGTTCCGCACCGGTTCCTGGACCATCTGCGACATCGGCTATGACGACGGCATCCTGGAATACCGCGCCTCGCTGATCACCCGGCGCAGATAGGGCGATCCGCGCCGGCCCGGACTCGCCCGGTCGACAAGCGGTTACCAATGCGGTACGTTGATAACGTAAACGTAATTATTCGTGCCAAGCCCTGTCGGCCGTAGCCGCCGGGCCGCGCGGAGAGCCCCCGCATTGCCAGCCCAGGAAAGACCGCGAGCCATGGCCTATTGCGATCTTCAATACGCCGTCGGGGACGGCGTCGCCCTCATCACCCTGAACCGGCCGGAACGGCTGAACGCCTGGACGCCGACCATGCAGGTCGAGCTTAAGCAGGCCCTGCTGGCGGCCGCCGGGGATAGCACCGTACGGGCGATCGTGGTGACCGGCGCCGACCGTGCCTTTTCGGCCGGCATGGATCTCGGCCTCCTGTCCGAGGCGCTCGCCCAGGGCCGCACGATGCGCGAGGTGCTGCCCGAGGTGGCCGAGGACGACTCCCCCGGTGCCGATTTCGACCAGCCGCTGTCCTATGTCGCCAAGATCCCCAAGCCGGTGATCGCCGCCATCAACGGGCCGGTCGCCGGCGTCGCCCTGTGCTTCAGCCTATACGGCGACCTCCGCTTCATCGCCGCCGGCACCAAGCTGACCACCGCCTTCGCCAACCGCGGTCTGATCGCCGAGTTCGGCAGCGCCTGGATGCTGCCCCGGCTGATCGGGCCGATGAACGCCCTGGACCTGTTGCTCAGCGGCCGCACCGTCGAGGCGGAGGAGGCCGACCGGCTGGGCCTGGCCCGTCTGCTGCCGGCGGAGGCTTTCCTCGAAACGGTGCTGGCCTATGCCAAGGCGCTGGCCGCGTCGGTGTCGCCGCGCTCGGTCGCCGTAATCAAGCGGCAGGTGTGGCAGGGGATGATGCAGAGCCTCGCCCAGGCCTGCGTGCTGGCCGACCGCGAGGCGGCGGCCAGCCTGCATTCCGAGGATTTCAAGGAAGGGCTGGCCCACTTTTTCGAGAAGCGCCCCCCCAACTTCCCGGGCAGGTGAGAGGGCCAGCGATGGACGGCGATTGCCCCCCCGGCCCGGCCGGGGACGAAGCGATCCGGCGCTTGCACAGGGTGTTGGCGGCCCAGAAAGCGGCCTTCGCCGCCCAGCCCTATCCGTCCGCCGCCGAGCGCCGCGCCAGGCTGCGGGCGCTGCGGGAGCAGTTGTGCCGCCACCAGGATCGCCTGGTCGAAGCGATGAGCGCCGATTTCGGATACCGCTCGCCATCGGAATCCAAGATGTTCGATCTGCTGGCGTCGGTACTGGCCATCGACCATCTGTCGGCGCGCTTGAAGCGCTGGATGAAACCCAGCCGGCGCAGGCCCGAACTGCTGTTCCGGACCAATGGCCTTGCCGTCCACTATCAGCCGAAGGGG
>JAKAFA010000156.1 GCA_021818185.1 Pseudomonadota bacterium
GGCGCGCTTGTACATCTCCTCGACGTTGGGGGCGGTGACGTTGAGGTAGTGGCCCTTGCGCTCGCCGGTTTCCGCCTCGGCCTTGTTGATGGCCTCCTGGCAGAACAGGAACCGGTCGCGCCAGCGCATGAACGGCTGCGAATTGACGTTCTCGTCGTCCTTGGTGAAGTCCAAGCCGCCGCGCAGGCATTCGTAGACCGCACGGCCGTAGTTCTTGGCCGACAGGCCCAGCTTCGGCTTGATGGTACAGCCCAGCAGCGGGCGGCCGTACTTGTCGAGCAGGTCGCGCTCCACCTGGATGCCATGCGGCGGGCCGTCGCACGTGGTGACGAACCACAGCGGCATGCGCACGTCCTCCAGCCGTAGCGCGCGCACCGCCTTGAAGCCGAACACGTTGCCCACCAGCGAGGTGAACATGTTGACGATCGAGCCTTCCTCGAACAGGCCCATGGGATAGGCGATGAAGGCGTAGAACGCCTCGTCGTCGCCGGGCACGTCCTCGATCGCGTAGGCGCGGCCCTTATAGTAATGGAGGTCGGTCAGCAGATCGGTCCACACCGTGGTCCAGGTGGCGGTGGAGGATTCGGCGGCGACCGCGGCAGCGGCCTCCTCGCGCGGGACGCCGGGCTGGGGCACGATCTTGAACACCGCCAGCACGTCGGATTCCTTCGGCGTATAGCCTGGCTCCCAGTAGGCCTCGCGATACTCCTTGACGCCCGCTTGATAGGTCTTGCCCATGTAGGTTCCCTCCAGATGGTTGGTCGGCCGGACGTCCGACGCTGTTCGGGGGAAACCTTAGGCAGGCTACGCCATAAGCAGAACTTGATTGTATTTTAGTATTCAATATACTGTGGTATATGGATCGATGGACCCTGCGGCAGTTCCGCATCTTCGAATCGGTGGCGCGCCATCGCAGCTACACGCGGGCCGCCGAGGAACTGCACCTGACCCAGCCGGCGGTCTACATCCAGGTCCGCCGCCTGGAGGAAACGCTGGGCCTGCCGCTGTTCGAGACGGTGGGGCGGCGCATCGTGCCGACCCGGGCCGGCGAGGAAACCCTGGCGGCGGCGACCGAAATCCTGGGCCGGCTACGCCAATTGTCCGGCACGGTGGCCGAACTGAAGGGCACCGTGGGCGGGCCGCTGCGGGTGGCGGTGGTGACCTCGGCCAAATATTTCATTCCCGAGGTGCTGGCCGAATTCCTGCGCCGCCATCCCCAGGTCCAGCCGCAGCTGACCGTCGCCAACCGCGCCGCCATCCTGGAGCGCCTGGCCGAGCGGCGCGACGATTTCTGCATCATGGGTCAGGTGCCGGAGGGAATGGATCTTCAGGCCCATGCGGTCCGGGACAACCTGCTGGTGGCGGTGGCGCCGGCGGGACACCCCCTGGCCGGCCACCGCAGCGTGCCGCTGGAAACCCTGGCCGGCGAGCCGTTCCTGATGCGCGAACCCGGGTCGGGGACCCGCAACACCGTCGAGCGCACCATGGCCGAGCATGGCCTTGGCGTGACGGCCAGCATGGAACTGGGCTCGACCGAGGCGATCAAGCGGGCGGTGATCGCCGGGCTGGGCGTATCGGTCCTGTCGTTGTCCAGCCTGGACTTCGAACTGGAGAGCGGCCGGCTGGTCGTCCTTAGGGTGGAAGGCTTTCCGTTGCGGCGCACCTGGTTCGCCGTTCATGCGAAAAGCAAACGCCTCGGCCCCACCGCGGATGCGTTTCTCTCGCAACTGATGCGGGACCGCGACGACGTGCGGCGGCGGACCGCGACGGAAGGCGCCCCGTAACCGGGGGCCGGTCCGGCCCCGCCCGCCGTTACGCTTCACGCCACTCGCCGTGACCAGCCTATGGCGGGACTTGCATCCGCAAGACTGCGCCCATGTCGGGAGCACCAAACGCGACAGGCCGGCGATTTCTCGCCGGCCTGTCCGAAAGTCCCCGCCGCATCAGCGACTTGGGCTATTTTGGTGGAGCCAAGGGGAGTCGAACCCCTGACCTCTTGAATGCCATTCAAGCGCTCTCCCAACTGAGCTATGGCCCCGGAAACTTTTGACTAGCGGCCTTGGGGCGCCGCCGGTGGAGGCGGAACATATGGGTTCCGCCGGGGGGATGCAAGCGAAAAATTTCTGTCCCGTGACTCCCCCCTGGCACGGCAGGAAATCTCAAACCTCGTCCTCGATTTCCTCGTCCAGATGCTCCATCACCTCGGCCATGTCGTCGTCGTCGACGCCCAGGTCCGAGGCGTCCTCGATCAGGCCGCTCTCGTCGTCCTCGCCGCCGTCGTCCTCACTTTCGGCGGCTTCGTCCTCGTCCTCAAGGGCGGCCATGTCCTCGGTGTCGAGGCCAGCGGCCTCGTCATCCACCACCGGAGCGACCACCTTGGGTTCGGGCGGGGCGCTGCTGGCGGCACGGCGCACCTTGAACGGCACATCCGCCTCGACCGTTGCGCCGCATTTCGGACAGGTGATCGGGGTCCGGGCCAAGTCGTAGAAGCGGCACCCGCAACTGGTGCAGGTGCGCTTCTGGCCCCATTCCGGCTTAGCCACGTTTGCGTCCTCCTCGCATTTCCGACCCGCTCCGGCCGCGCCTGAGGGCCGCGGGTAACGGCTGGGGGGCGGTTTGCCATGTTCGGGGCCGACCTGTCAAAACGAAAAAGCCGCCCCCCGGCCCAAGGATCGCCCGCCGGCCTATGCCGAACGGCCGGGCTGTGCTAGACCAGCCCGGTTGTCCGGCCGCGGCGGCCGCCGCAAATTGGGAGAAAAAATGGCCAAACCCCTGGTTTCCAGCCGGGCCGACGCCCTTGCAGGCACGGCACGGGTTCCCGGCGACAAGTCCATCTCGCACCGTGCGCTGATGTTCGGCGCCCTGGCGGTCGGCGAAAGCGTGGTCGAGGGCCTGCTGGAGGGCGACGACGTGCTGTGCACCGCCCAGGCGATGCGCGCCCTGGGCGCCGAGGTCGAGCGGCGGGCCGACGGCAGCTGGCGGCTGTTCGGCCGCGGGGTCGGCGGCTTGGCCGAGCCCGACGGCCTGCTCGACATGGGCAATTCCGGCACCGGCGCCCGGTTGCTGATGGGGCTGGTCGCCACCCATCCGTTCACCACCTTTTTCACTGGCGATGCCTCGCTGCGCTCGCGGCCCATGCGCCGGATCACCGAACCGCTCGGCCGCATGGGGGCCGGCTTCGTCACCCGCAGCGGCGGACGCCTGCCGGCGGCGGTGATCGGCACGGCCGAGCCGCAGCCCATCACCTATGAACTGCCGGTCGCCTCGGCGCAGGTGAAATCGGCGATCCTGCTGGCCGGGCTGAACACGCCCGGCGAGACCACGGTGATCGAGCGCGAGGCCACCCGCGACCATACCGAACTGATGCTGCGCAATTTCGGCGCCACCGTCACCGTGGATCCGCTGCCGGAGGGCGGCCGGCGGGTGACGCTGACCGGCTATCCCGAGTTGGTCGGCCGGCACCTGCGCGTGCCGGCCGACCCGTCCTCGGCCGCCTTCCCGGTGGTGGCCGCCCTGGTGGTGCCGGGCTCCGACCTGCGCCTGCCGGCGGTCGGCATCAACCCGCTGCGCACCGGCCTCTACCAGACCCTGGGCGAGATGGGCGCCGATCTGCGCTTCGAGAACAGCCGGGTCGAGGCCGGCGAGCCGGTGGCCGATCTGGTGGTGCGGTTTTCCGAGCTGAAGGGTGTGGACGTGCCCCCCGAACGGGCGCCGTCGATGATCGACGAATACCCGATCCTGGCGGTGGCCGCCGCCTTCGCCCGCGGCACCACCCGCATGCGGGGGCTGGCGGAATTGCGGGTGAAGGAAAGCGACCGCCTGGCGGCCATGGCGCACGGCCTGGCGGCCTGCGGCGTCAGGGTGGAAGAGAACAAGGACAGCCTGACGGTCCACGGCACCGGCGCCCCGCCGGCCGGCGGCGCCACCATCGCCGTCAACCTGGACCACCGCATCGGCATGTCGTTCCTGGTCCTCGGCATGGCCACCGCCCAGCCGGTGGCCATCGACGACGGCCACACCATCGATACCAGCTTCCCGGGATTCGCCGCACTGATGAACGGCCTGGGGGCGAATATCGGCGCGGGGAAGGAATGAGGGCGACAGCAACGGGCACGGCGCGATGATCATCGCCATCGACGGGCCGGCGGCGGCCGGCAAAGGCACCCTGGCCCGCCGGCTGGCGGCGGCGCTGGGCTTCGATTACCTCGACACCGGCCTGCTGTACCGCGCGGTCGGCATGACGGTGGCGCGGACCGGCGCCGATCCCGCCGACCCCGCAATGGCGGCGGCGGCGGCCCGCCACCTGACTCCGGCCGAGCTGGCGGCCGACGACCTCAGGGGCGACGATGCCGCCCAGGCGGCCTCGAAGGTCGCGGCCATCCCGGCGGTGCGCGCCGCCCTGCTGGATTTCCAGCGCGGCTTCGCCCATGCCCCGCCGGGCGGCCGCGGGGCGGTGCTGGACGGCCGCGACATCGGCACGGTGGTCTGCCCCGACGCCCCCATCAAGCTGTTCGTCACGGCGTCGGTGGAAAAAAGGGCTGAGCGCCGCGTGAAGGAGTTGCTTGGCCGCGGCCTGGAAGCTATACAGGAGACCGTCCTGGCGGAGATGCGGGAACGGGATGCGCGCGACAGCATGCGCGCCGTCGCCCCCCTCGTCGCCGCACAAGACGCCTTCGTGCTGGATACCACCGACCTCGACGCCGACCAGGCCTTTGCCGCGGCGCTGGGGTTCGTTCGTTCCCGGCAGCCGGCCGACTGAGCCCCCCGCGGGGTCCGGCGACCGCCGAAGGCCGCGCCCATCCGGCGCATCGATGCGATCCAGGCTCCGTCCCTTTGGGCCGGGGCCAAAGGTCGTTCCAAGAGAGGGTAGCAAAGACCGCCGGAGACAACCGGCTGGCCGGAAAACGACAGACACGAAAGGAACCCTGTTTAATGTCCAATACTGCCGCCATGGCCGCGACCGAAGATTTCGCGGCATTGCTCGACGAGACCATGGGCGCGGGCAACGCCTTTGAAGGGACCGTCATCAAGGGCATCATCGTCCGCGTCGAAAACGACTTCGCGGTCATCGATGTCGGCCTCAAGTCGGAAGGCCGTGTTCCCCTGAAGGAATTCGCCACCGCCGGCCGCGCTCCGGAAATCAAGGCGAACGACACCGTCGAGGTGTTCGTCGAACGCTATGAGGACCGCAACGGCGAAGTGGTGCTGTCGCGCGAGAAGGCCAAGCGCGAGGAAGCCTGGACCCTGCTGGAGAAGAGCTTCCAGGACGCCCAGCGCGTCACCGGCGTGATCTTCGGCCGCGTCAAGGGCGGTTTCACCGTCGACCTTTCCGGCGCCGTGGCGTTCCTGCCGGGCAGCCAGGTCGACATCCGCCCGGTCCGCGACATCACCCCGCTGCTCGGCACGCCCCAGCCCTTCCAGATCCTCAAGATGGACCGCTCGCGCGGCAACATCGTGGTGTCGCGCCGCGCCGTGCTGGAAGAGACCCGCGCCGAACAGCGCTCCGAGCTGATCGAGAACCTCAAGGAGGGCCAGATCCTCGAAGGCGTGGTCAAGAACATCACCGATTACGGTGCGTTCGTCGACCTGGGCGGCGTCGACGGCCTGCTGCACGTCACCGACATCGCCTGGAAGCGCATCAACCACCCGTCCGAGGCCCTGCATATCGGTCAGACCGTGCGCGTGCAGGTCATCCGCTTCAACCCGGAGACCCAGCGCATCAGCCTGGGCATCAAGCAGCTGGACGCCGATCCGTGGGAGGGCGTGGAAGCCAAGTACCCGGTGGGCACCAAGTTCGTCGGCCGCGTGACCAACATCACCGATTACGGTGCGTTCGTCGAGCTGGAGCCGGGCGTCGAAGGCCTGGTCCACGTTTCCGAGATGAGCTGGACCAAGAAGAACGTCCATCCCGGCAAGATCGTCTCCACCTCCCAGGAGGTCGAGGTGATGGTGCTGGACGTCGATCCGCAGAAGCGCCGCATTTCGCTGGGCCTGAAGCAGACCATGTCCAATCCGTGGGAAAGCTTCCTGGACCGCTTCCCGGTCGGCTCCGAGGTCGAGGGCGAGGTCAAGAACATCACCGAATTCGGTCTGTTCGTCGGCCTGCCGGGCGACATCGACGGCATGGTCCACCTGTCCGACCTCGACTGGGAGAAGCCCGGCGAGCAGGTCATCGGCACCTTCAAGAAGGGTGACGTGGTCCGCGCCAAGGTGCTGGACGTCGACGTCGACAAGGAGCGCATCAGCCTGGGCATGAAGCAGCTCAGCTCCGATCCGTTCCAGTCGGCGATGGCCTCGCTGAAGAAGGGCGACGTGGTCACCTGCACCGTGACCCAGGTCACCGAGAACGGCATCGAAGTGACCGTCGACGGCATCTCCGGCTTCATCCGCAAGTCGGACCTGTCGCGCGAACGCTCCGAGCAGCGCCCCGAGCGCTTCGCCATCGGCGAGAAGATCGACGCCAAGGTCACCGCGGTGGAGAAGGCCTCGCGCAAGATTTCGCTGTCCATCAAGGCCCGCGAGATCGACGAGGAGAAGCAGGCGATGGCCGAATACGGTTCGTCGGATTCCGGCGCGTCGCTGGGCGATATCCTCGGCGCCGCCTTCTCGAAGGCCCGCGAGGAAAAGGCGGCCGAAGAGAAGTAGGCCGTCCCGCTCCGAGGAAGGCCCGTCTCCGCAAGGAGGCGGGCCTTTCCGCTTTTGGGCCAACGGCTTGCCTTGACCCCCGCCCTGGCTTGCGGCAGGCTGGCGCGGTCAAGACAACCCTGCACTGAAGACGCCATGACCAAGTCGGAGCTGATCGCCCGCCTCGCCGAAAGCAATCCCCATCTGTACCAGCGCGACGTCGAACGCATCGTCACCACGATCTTCGACGAGATCGCCGCCGCCCTGGCCCGCGGCGACCGGGTCGAGCTGAGGGGGTTCGGCGCCTTCTCGGTAAAGCGGCGCGACGCCCGCCAGGGCCGCAACCCCCGCACCGGCGAAGCCGTGGCGGTGGAAGGCAAGGCGATCCCGTTCTTCAAGACCGGCAAACAGCTGCGTGAGCGGCTGAACACCGAGGGCCAGTGAGCGCCGCCCGTCTGGTGGGCTGGCTGATCGCCATCCCCGTCGCCCTGCTGGTGGTGGCTTTCGCCGTCGCCAACCGGCAACCGGTCGGCCTGGAGCTGTGGCCGTTGCCCTGGTCGCTGCAGATCCCCGCCTATCTGGCCGTCCTCGGCGCGCTCGGCATCGGCGTCGTCCTGGGCGCGGCAGTCGCCGGCCTGTCGACCTTGCGGGCACGCCGCCGCGCCGGACACCACCGCCGCCACGCCGAGTCCCTCGCCCGCCAGATCGAAGCCCTGGAGCGGTCGCGCGACCGGCTCCCCCCGCCCACCCCGGGCGCCTGACCTTCGCGAGAAAGCCATGTCGAATCCCGTTTTCGTCGCCCTCGACACCACCGAGACCGGCCACGCCGCCGCCATGGCGGCCCGCCTCGGCGGCCTGGTCGGTGGGCTCAAGCTCGGCCTGGAATTCTTCACCGCCCAGGGGCCGGCCGGCATCGAGGCGGTGGCCCACGGCGGGGCCAGGCTGTTCCTCGACCTCAAGCTGCACGACATCCCCAATACGGTGGCCGGCGCCATGCGCGGCATCGCCCGGCTGGCGCCGGCCTACACCACCATCCATGCCGGCGGCGGCCTGGAGATGATGAAGGCGGCGGTGGAAGCCGGCCGGGAGGAGGCCGCCAGGCTGGGCCGGACGCCCACCAAGGTGCTGGCGGTAACCATCCTGACCAGCCTGGACGAAGCCGCGATGCAGGCGGTGGGGTTCACCGGGGTGGTGCTGGACCAGGTAAGGCGCATGGCCGATCTGGCGCAGAGGGCCGGCGTTGACGGTCTGGTCTGCTCGCCGCACGAGGTGGCGGCCTTGCGGGTCCAGGTGGGAACCGCCATGACCCTGGTGGTGCCGGGCATCCGCCCGGCCTGGAGCGAGACCGGCGACCAGAAGCGGGTGATGACCCCGCGCCAGGCCCTGGACCAGGGCGCCGACATTCTGGTGATCGGCCGCCCGATCACCGCCGCCCCCGATTCCGCCGCGGCGGCGCGGCGCATCGCCGAGGAGTTGGAGGGACGATGAAGCCGGTCGAGATCAAGATCTGCGGCATCACCAGCGAAGAGGCGATGGAGGCGGCCGTCGAGGCCGGCGCCGATTACGTCGGCCTGGTGTTTTTTCCGCCCAGCCCGCGTTGCGTGACCCCCGAGCGCGCCGCCGAACTGGTGGAATTCCTGCCCGCCGATCTGGTCAAGGTCGGGCTGTTCGTCGATCCCGACGATTCCACCCTCGACCGGGTGCTGTCCCAGGTCCGCCTCGACCTGGTGCAGGTGCATGGCCGCGAGACGCCCGAGCGCCTGGAACAGGTCCGGCTGGAATACGGCCTGCCGGTGATGAAGGTGATCCCGGTCTCCGAGGCCGCCGACCTGGCGGCCGCCAATCCCTTCCTGGCGGTGGCCGACCGCCTGTTGTTCGACGCCAAGCCGCCCAAGGGCGCCACCCTGCCCGGCGGCAACGCCGTCAGCTTCGACTGGACCTTGTTGCAGGGGCGGAAATGGGGCCTGCCGTGGATGCTGGCCGGCGGCCTGACCCCGGACAACGTCGCTGAGGCGGTGCGGATCACCGGCGCCCGCGCGGTGGACGTGTCTTCGGGCGTCGAAAGCGCACCGGGGATCAAGGACCCCGCCCGCATCCGCGCCTTCATCAAAGCGGCGCGGGGGGCGTAGGCCCGGCTCAGCCGGGCGTATGGCCGGCCAAATGCACCCCGAGAGCGGCGCCAAGCGCGATGATCGCCAGGACCAGCGCCGCGATCGCGCCGAAGAGATAGTCCCGGTCGCGCAGGAACGCGGCCAGCATCACCAGGAGGCGCAGGACCGGCAAGAGGATGAAAATGGCGATGCCGCCGAAGACCACCGGTTCGCCCGATTGGCCGGCCAGCATCAGTCCCAGCCCCACGGCGACAACCGCCGAGCCGATCCAGGTGCCGCGATCGAGCAGCTTGGCCAGGGTTTGTTCCAGTTCGGGGTGACGGGCGAGATGAACACTCATGCGGCATGCCCTCCCCAATGAATGCCGAAGGCCGACAGCAGCATCTGGCCGGCCAGGGCAACCAGCACCGCGACGAAGAACAGCCGGAGCTTTTCCCCCGACACCGCCATCAGCACCCGCGCCCCCAGCGACGCGCCGACCACCGAGCCGAGCGCGACCGGCCCGGCAATCAGCGGCTTGATATCGCCAAGGGCGAGGTAGGCGACCCCGCTGGCCGCGGCTGTCACCCCGATCATGAAATTGGAGGTTGCCGAGGAAACCTTGATCGGCAGCCGCAAGGCCGTATCCATGGCGGGAATCTTGAGGACCCCGCTTCCGATGCCGAGCAGCGCCGAGAGCAGGCCAGCGCCATACATCAGCGCCAGCCCCAAGGGAAGGCGCCGCACGAAATAGAGGATACTGCGCCCGAGCCCCTCGTCCGGATAGCTCGAATGCAATCGCAGCGCCGTCGCCCAATCCTTCGAC
>JAKAFA010000157.1 GCA_021818185.1 Pseudomonadota bacterium
CGCCAGCACCTCGGCGCGGTCGGACAATCCCACGAACTCGACGATCTCGGCGGCCTTGCGCCGCGCCGCCGCCAGGCCCAGCCGGTCGCGGCCGAAACAGGCGCTGACCGTGCAGTTCTCCAGCACCGTCATGTCGTTGAGCGGCCGCACGATCTGGTGGGTGCGCGCCAGGCCCTGGCGAACCACCCGATGCGGCGACCAGCCGGTGATGTCGATGCCGGCGAACACGATGCGTCCGCCGCTCGGAACCAGCACGCCGTTGATCAGGTTGAAGATCGTCGACTTGCCGGCGCCGTTGGGGCCGATCAGGCCGAGGATCTCGCCTTCGCCGACCGAGAAATCCACCTCGTTGACCGCGACCAGGCCGCCGAAAGACCGGGTCAGGCCGCTGACCTCCAGCAACGCCGTCATTCGATGGCCCCCCTGAGCCGCGGCCAGCGGTCGATCATCCAGCCGACCAGGCCGCCCGGCACGAACAGGACGATCACCAGCAACAGCGCGCCCGCCACCATGAGCTGGAAGTTGGAGAACAGCGGCGAGGTCAGCAGGTAGCCGCGGAAGTATTCGTAAATGAAGGCGCCCAGGGCCGCCCCGGTCACCGTGCCCTGGCCGCCCAGCATCAGCATGACGATGGCCTCGGTGGAGAACGTCAGGTCGAAGGCCTGGTCGGGCTGGATGACGCCGTTCTTGAAGAAGAACAAGGCGCCGGCCACCGCCGGCAGGAATGCCGAGGTGCTGTAGATCACCGCCTTGAACCGGGCCGGATTGACGCCCATCACCAGGGCGGCGTCCTCGTCCTCGCGGATGGCGAACAGGCCGAGGCCGAAGCGCGAGCGGCGGATGCCCCAACTGAGCAGAAGCGAGACCGCCATCACCGCGATCATCAGGAAATAGACGATCCACAGGGCTTGGCGCGGTCCGCCCAGCGGCTGGTAGGCGTCGAGGGGGATGTACATCCCGGTCGAGCCGCCCCAGGCGTCCATATTGGTGACGACGGCGCTGACCGCCTCGTTGACCCCGATGGTGGCCAGCGCGAAATAGGCGCCACGCAGCCGCAGGATGCCGGCCCCGAACAGCAGGGCGACGGCGCTGACCAGCAGGCCGGCGGCGAGGGCGGCGGGGTAGAGCGACCAGCCGTGGCCGGTGGCCAGCCACACGCCGAAATATCCTCCCAGCCCGAAGAAGATCACGTTGCCGAAGTTGACGTACCCGGTATAGCCGATCATCAGGTTGAGGTTGCTGGCCAGCACGATGGCCAACGCCGCCAGGAACAGGGTTTCGCGCAGGCCGACGTCGCCGGTGGCGGCCGGCAGCAGCGCGAAGGCGGCCACCACGGCGGCGATCAGCCACGGCATGGGACGGCGCAGCATCCCGGTCTTGCTGTCTTCGCGCCTCATCGCCCCGTCCTCTTGCCGAACAGACCTTGGGGAAAGGCGACCAGCACGGCGACGAACAGGCCGAACTCGATGACCGGGGTCCAACTCACCGCCATGTACGGGGTGGTGCCGCCCTCGACCAGGCCGAGCAGAAGCCCGCCCAGCAAGGCGCCGGCCGGGTTGCCGAGGCCGCCCAGCACCGTGACCACGAAGCTTTTGAGCTGGTATTCCCCGCCCGACAGGATGGTGAAGGGAAACAGGGTGGCGACCAGCCCGCCGGCGGTCATCGCCAGGCCGATGCCCAGCCCGAAGGCGATCGCCAGGACCCGGTTCGACGGGATGCCCATCAGTTCGGCCGCCTGGCGGTTGCTGGCCACGGCGCGGATGGCCTTGCCCAGCATGGTGTGGCGCATGAAGAGGTAGAGCACGCCGGCCACCAGCACCGCCACTGCCGCCGCCACGATATGGCCGCCGGTGAAGGTGTAGCCGCGCCAGGTGATGCCGGGCAGGGAAAGGTCGACGTTGTAGGGGCTGGTGCTCCACAGCGCCGTGCCGGCCCCGATCAGCATCATGTTGACGGCGAAGGTCGCCAGCAGGCTCATCAGGTGGGGGCGGTTGATGACCCGGTGCACCGCCACCCAGTAGACCGCGACGCCGACCAGGAACCCGCCCACCGCCACCGGCGGCAGGGTGGCGTAGACCGGCAGGCCGGCGTGGCCGACCAGCAGGTAGACCCCGAACATCCCCAGCGCCACCATGGCGCCGTGGGTCAGGTTGATGACGTTCATGACGCCCCAGATGAGGGTCAGACCGATGGCGGCAAGCCCGTAGACGGCCCCCAGCAGGAGGCCGTCGATCATCGAGGCGATGACTCCGGCCACGGCGTCAGCGGATCGGATAGAGCACGGGGGAGGTCTGGGCGTCCTTCGGCCAGATCACTTCCTTGACCAGGCTGCCGCCCTTTTTCTGCCATTGGGCCAGGACCATGTCGTGGCCGACCTGCAAGCCGTGATGGCCGGCATCGGTGGCGAACTTCAGGTGGCCGAAAAAGATGGTGGCGTCGGTGGCGTTCAGCGCCGCCGTCACCTTGGCCGAGTCCGTCGAACCCGCCGTCTCGATGGCATGTTGCAGCAGCAGTCCCGCCGCATAGCCGCCGGCCGCATGGTAGGGGGCGTCGGAGCCGAACTTGGCCTTGTACGCGGCGGCGAAGGCGGCACCGGTGGGGCCGAAATCGGGCTTGTAGGCCGCCGAGGGTTCCCATTGCGACGGCACCGTGACGCCCTCTGCCGCCGCGCCCAGGGTGGCGAACTTGTCGCTGTCCGGGGCCACCAGCAGGCTGATGAACCGCAGCGGCACCTTCTGGTCGAAGATTTGGCGGGCCAATGTGGCACCGTCGGCGTAATGGCCGCCGCCCACCACGACGTCGCCCTTGGCGGCGATGATCTTGTTGATGATGGGGCCGAAATCGGTGGTGTTCGGCGCGTACGCCTCATCGAACGCCACGGTCTCGCCCAGCGCCTTCGCTTCGGCGCTGGCGGCGGTGGCCACCGCCTTCGAGAAGCCGTCATCGGAATAGGCGATGGCGATCCGTGCCTTGGGATCCTTTTCCTTGATGAGCCGCATGGCGGCGCTCAGGTAGTGGGTCGCCGGCGTATAGATCTGGAACAGCCCCTTGTTGCCCAGGGTGTAGGTCTTGTCCTCGGCCGCTCCGGTGGTCAGCATGACCTTGCCGTATTGTTCGGAAATGATGGCGGCGGTGGCGGTCAGGCCGGAGGAATAGGGGCTGAAAAGGAAGTCGGCGCCATCCTGCACGATCAGGCGGCTGTAGAGCTGCTGCACGCGGGCGGCCTTGGACTGGTCGTCGTAATAGACCAGCTTGACCTTGTAATGCTGCCCGCCCGCCTTGATGCCGCCGGCGGCGTTGACCTGGTCGCGCCACAGTTCGAAGCCGTGGAGCTGGTTCATGGAGTCAACGTTGAGCGCCCCGGTTTCGGAGGCCGTGAAGCCGATGGTCAAGGTCTTGTCGGCGGCAGCCGCCTTTGCGGAGAATTGCACGCAGACAACGGCCAAGGCGGCCGCTCCGGCGATGAACCGCAGCATTTTCATGGCTGTTCTCCTCCCTGTTCTCAGTCCGGCCGGCTGGATCTTCTGTCGGGACAAGTTTCCGGCAGCGGCAGCCTATCACCCGGTCCGATCGGGATACAGCCCAAACTGGCCGAACGGAAGCCCCGTCGGCCGTCGAGAAGTCATGCGGCTGTCTGGGGAATCCGAATCCAGATATCATCGTTGACCCGCCCGCAAACCTTGCGGCATCTTGCCGCACCCAGCAGCAAGGATTGGCCATGGGCACCGAAGAACGGCCGCCGGAACATGTGAGCAGCCTGACCGAAGAGGGGGCGCCGTTCCAGTTGCGCGCCACGTCGCTGACCCTTCTGACGCTGAAGCTCGTCGATCCCGCGGCACCGGAATTTTTCCCGCGCCTGGCGACCATGCTGTCACTGGCCCCGGGATTTTACCGCAATGCGCCGATCGTGCTGGACCTGTCGGCGACCGGCGCCAAGCCGCCCTGCGATCTGGTGGCTTTTTGCGCCAGCCTGCGCGAACTGGGCATTACGCCCGTGGGGGTGCAGCGTGCCAATGCGGCGTGGGAGCGGGCCGCCAATGCGGCCCATCTGCCGGCCTTTCCCGCCGGACGCGCCGCCGCCGCCCAGGCCGCCCAGTCGGTTGCCGGAACCCCGGCGGCGCGGGTGGCCAGCGGTACCCGTATCGTCGCCGAGCCGGTGCGGTCGGGCCGCCAGATCTATGCCCACAAGGGCGACCTGATCGTGTTGGGGCCGGTCAGCCACGGCGCCGAGTTGCTGGCCGACGGGCACATTCACGTCTATGGCCCGCTGCGCGGCCGGGCGCTGGCCGGCATGAGCGGCGACAAGTCGGCGCGTATTTTCTGCCGCGCCATGGAAGCCGAGTTGGTTTCGGTGACCGGCGTGTATATGGTGAACGAACAATTGGACAGCGGGCTGATCGGCAAGCCGGCACAGATCTTTCTGGACGGCGACCGGCTGGTCCAGCGTCCCCTTTAACTCCAGATCGGGAGAACCCTGTTGGCTAAGGTCATCGTTGTCACGTCGGGGAAGGGTGGCGTCGGCAAGACCACCACGGCAGCGGCTCTTTCTACCGGCCTGGCCCTGCGTGGCGGCAAGACGGTGGTGATCGACTTCGACGTCGGCCTGCGCAACCTCGACCTGATCATGGGCTGCGAGCGGCGGGTGGTCTACGACCTCATCAACGTGATCAATGGCGATGCCAAGCTGAACCAGGCCTTGATCAAGGACAAGCGGGTCGAGAACCTGTACGTGCTGCCGACCTCGCAGACCCGCGACAAGGACGCCCTGTCGCAGGACGGGGTGGAGCGGGTGATCGAATCCCTGAAGGCGGATTTCGACTACATCGTCTGCGACAGCCCGGCCGGTATCGAGCGCGGCGCCTATCTGGCCATGTACTATGCCGACGAGGCGATCGTGGTGTCCAACCCCGAAGTCTCGTCGGTGCGCGACGCCGACCGGATGATCGGCCTGTTGACCAGCAAGTCGCGCCGCGCCGAACTGGGCGAGACCATGCCCCAGCATCTGCTGCTCACCCGCTACGATTGCGAGCGGGTGGAGAAGGGCGAGATGCTGAAGGTCGAGGACGTGCAGGAGATCCTGGCCATTCCGCTGATCGGCATCATCCCCGAGTGTCCGTCGGTGTTGCAGGCCTCCAATATCGGCACGCCGGTGATCCTGGACGAGAAATCCCAGGCCGGCCGCGCCTATGCCGAGGCGGTCGGCCGGCTGGTGGGCGAGAACACGCCGGTGGTGGTGCCCAAGGCGGCCAAGCGCGGGCTGTTCGACCGCCTGCTGCGGAGGAGTGCATGAGCATTCTGAATTTCTTCGGCCGGGCACCGAAGAAGTCGGCCGAAGCCGCCCGCGAGCGGCTGCAAATCCTGCTCGCCCACGAGCGGGCTGGGTTGCAGGGCACCGATTTCCTGCCGCAATTGCAGCGGGAGATCCTCGACGTCATCCGCCGCTATGTCGAGGTCGACGATGAGCGCGTCCAGGTCAGCCTGGACCGCGAGCAGCATCTGTCGGTGCTGGAGGTCAACATCGAACTGCCGGTATCCGGCCAGCGCCGGTAGTCTCCGCATCGCCGAACGGCGGATGACTTTCGGCCGGGGAACCTCGACCCCTGTCCGCCTGGAACCGCCGTCCCGGCAAGCCTAAGGTGGCGCCGCCTTGGGACGCGGGGTACGGACATGGTGCGGTGGATCTTGGCGGGACTAAGCGTCCTGTGGGTATTGGCGGTCGGGCCGTACATGGCGGCCATCATCACCGACCCGCGGATGGACGGGTCGGCCGTGGTTTTCCTGTTGCGGGTGGTGCTGCTGCCGGCGGCGCTGCCGTGGCTGGCCTTCGCGGCGCTGGCGCCGCTGGTCCGCTACGCCTGGCGGTCGGGCGGGGTGCGGGGCGGCGCCGGCCGGGCTTAGAGCAGCCGGGCCAGCAACGGGGCGGCCAGCACGTTGACCAGCCCGACCAGGACCATCACCAGGCCGGCGATCGCACCCTCCTCGCTGCCGATGCCGTGGGCCTTGGCCACGCCGGCGCCGTGGGCGCCCATGCCGAACAGTGCGCCGCGCGCCATGGCCGAGCGGAGCGGCAGAATTTTCAGGATCGCCTCGCCTAACGCCGCGCCGCAGATGCCGGTGACGATCACGAAGACGGCGGTCAGGTCGGGAACACCGCCGATCTCTCCCGACACCGTCATGGCGAAGGGTGTGCTGATGGAGCGCGGCAGCAGGCTGAGTTGCAGGGTGCCGCTTAGGCCGAGCAGCCGGGCGAGGCCCCAGGCGGAGGCCATCGCCGTGCCGCTGCCGGCCAGCATTCCGGCCGTCAGCACTGGCCAGTGGCGGCGGATCAGTGCCCGCTGCTCCCAGATGGGGACGGCGAAGGCGACCGTGGCCGGCCCCAGCAGGGCCACCAGCCAATGGGTCTGGCGGATATAGGCGCCATAGGTTTCGTGCAGGGCCAGGGCCAGGCCGATCAGCAACAGCGGCGTCGCCATCAGCGGCGAGGTCCACCACCCCGGCCGGCGCCGGTGCAGACGCTTGCCCGCCAGGTAGAACAGAATGGTGGCGGCCGACCAGAAGACCGCCTGGACGATCACGCTATTCCAGTTCATGGGAGTCCACCTTCAAGCCGCCGCACAGGCGGATGCTGAATTCGACCACCAGCGCCGTCACGCTCATGACCAGCACGGTGCCGACCAGGATGACCGCCAGCACCTTCACCCCCAGCAGGCCCAGAAATTCCCGGTGGTCGAGAACCGCCAGCACGGCGGGAATGAAAAACAGCAGCATTTCCGCCAGGAACCAGTTGGCGCCGCGCCGCAGGCTGAGATGGCTGAGTCGCCCGCTGGCCAGAAGAGTCAGCACCAGGGCCAAGCCCAGGATGCCGCCGGGAACCGGCAGGCCGGTGCCGCGGGCCAGCGCTTCGCCCGCCAGCCAGAAGGCGAGGACCAGGCCGATCTGGAGAATTCGGCTGGAGCGGATGGTGCGCCGCCCGCCGAGGAGCGTTTTACGGAACGTCATGGCAAGGCCCTTTCGATCCCGGGAGTCTAGCGCGGCTTGGGTTATGGTGATAATGAATTGATTGAATTTAAATTATTCACGATGAGAATGAACTTGCCGCCCGGGAACGCGCGAAGGGGCGGAACATCTTTGCGACGGCGCTGGTAGTGTGCCCATTCGGTCTGGCACGGCTCCAACCGCCATCTGGTCGCCAGTCTGCGCCAAGCGGCCGGGCAGATCGATGCCGCGGCGCGCTCGCTGGGGTGGCGGGCCGACCGTACCGCCGCCACCCCGGCCGCGGCGCGGACGGATCAGAAGGTCAGCTGATAGGCCAGATAGGTGGAAAAGGTGTTGGTGGCGGCGACGTCCTGTAGGCCGCGGCCGGCGGAGAACAGCAGGGCGCTGCCCTCGCTGATCTGGTAGGACCCGCCGAAATTGAAGCCGGTGGCGGCCTTGCCGTTGGTGTCGACGATGGCCGCGCTGGAGGCGCCTCCCACCGTATTGGCGGTCAGGTGGAACAGTTCCGGCCCCAGGCTCAGCCTTTCGGTGATTTTGCGCTGCACGACGACGCCGCTGAACCAGTAATTGCGGTTGTCGTCGTGCCGATTGAGCCAATAGCCGCCGCCGCCATAGGCGGTCCAGTCCCCGAAGGATTTCTGCACCCACAGCGGCAGGAAGGCGCGGGTATAGCCGGCGCCGAGGCCCAGGGCGGCGTTGCCGGTGGGGATTTCCAGATTGGGGTAGAGGGCGATTTGCGGCCGCCAGCCGTGCGCGTCCTCTTCGACGAAGCGGTATTTGACGCCGACCTCAGTGTCGGCGTAGCCATAGGCTAGGTGTTGGCCGGGTCCTTGGTAGAAGCTCATGGCCACGCCGACATGGGCCTGGACGTCGGGAAGCACGCCGTAATTGATGTCGAACAGGGGGCCGGTGCCGTTGCGAATCTGGCGGGCGTCGGTTTCCTGATAGGCGCTGTTGATCTCGAATCCGTGATACTCCACCGGTTCGGGGTCGTCGGTCACGAAGGGCGGGCCGGCCAGGGCGGGGCCGGCAGCGGTCAAGCCGCCGCCAAGGGCCAGCAAGGCTGCGGAACGTAGGGAAAATGCCTTCATGGGGAAGCCGCTCGCTTGCTCTCAACGTCGGCGCACTCGGCCTCACCTCCGAACATAGCCCAATCGGTGGGCCTTCGGGAGCTACTTTTGTATAGGCGCGCCGGCCGGCCGGCGGTTGACGGAAGCCGATCCCCCCCCAGATGAGGGAGGCGCCGCCAACCGGAGAGGATCGTGGATTTTCGATGAAAGCCCTGCGCCCTTTTCTGGTGCTCACCGGCGTGCTCGGCCTGCTCCACGCCTATATCGGCCTGCGTCTGATACCCCAATTCCCCGGCGGCCGTGGGGCGGCCGCCCTGTTCCTGTTCCTGTCCTGGCTGGCGATCCCCGCCGGCATGATGGCGCGCTATGCGGCGGGAGCCGTGCTGGCCGATCTGGTCGGCTGGGGCGGCGCCCTGCTGATGGGCTTTTTCTCGTCGCTGCTGGTCCTGACCGTCCTGCGCGACGCCGCCCTGGGGGTGGCCGGTCTCTTTGCCGCCGCGGACCTGCTGTCGCGGCTGGCCTTCGTGTCGGCCCCGGCGGTTCCGCTCCTGGCCGCGCTGGCCACGGCCATCGGCCTGGTCGCCGCCCGCCGCCTTCCGCCGGTGGTGCGGGTCGACGTGCCGCTGGCCGGCCTGCCCCCGGCGCTGCACGGCTTCCGCATCGCCCAGATCAGCGACATCCATGTCGGACCGACCATCAAGCGCCCCTATGTCGAGGCGGTGGTGCGGGCGGTCAACGCCCTTGCCCCCGACCTCGTCGCCGTCACCGGTGACCTGGTGGACGGCCGGGTTGCCGACCTGGGGCCGCATGTCGCCCCGATCGGCGCGTTGTCGGCGCCGCACGGCACCTATTTCGTCACCGGCAACCATGAATACTATTCCGGCGTCGGCGATTGGGTGGCCTATCTGCGGCGCCTGGGCTTGCGTGTCCTGTGCAACGAGCATGTGGTCGTCGACCATGGCGGCGCCCGCCTGGTGGTGGCCGGCGTTCCCGATTACAGCGCCGCGGGCCCGCCCAGCGATCCCCGCGCCGCCCTGGCCGGCGCGCCGGAGGACGGCGTGGTCAAGATCCTGCTCGCCCACCAGCCGCGCTCGGCGTTTGCGGCGGTCGGGGCAGGGTTCGACCTCCAACTCTCCGGTCACACCCATGGCGGCCAGTTCTGGCCCTGGAACCATTTCGTCCGCCTGCAGCAGCCGTTCACCGCCGGGCTGCATCGCCTCGACGGAATGTGGGTCTACATCAATCGCGGAACGGGGTATTGGGGCCCGCCCAAGCGGCTGGGGGTGGCCTCCGAGATCACCCTGATCCGCTTGGTTCCGGCCGCGTAGGCGCTATTTGGGAGCACCGCCGATCTCGACCTTCTGCCCCTGCGCGATGGACCCCAGGTAGGCGGCCAGAGAGAT
>JAKAFA010000158.1 GCA_021818185.1 Pseudomonadota bacterium
CTTGCCGGCATGGGTCGAGGCGTTGGCCTGGGGGATGTTGCGGGCCAGCGCGAACATCAGGGCGATGGCGTGTTCGGCGGTAGTGATGGAATTGCCGAAGGGCGTGTTCATCACCACCACGCCGCGAGCGGTGGCGGCGGCGACGTCGACGTTGTCGAGGCCGATCCCGGCGCGGCCGACCACCTTCAGGTTGGGGGCGGCGGCCAGAAGGTCGGCGGTGACCTTGGTGTTGGAGCGGATCGCCAGGCCGTCATAGGCGCCGATGACCGCCTTGAGCTCGTCGGGGGTGAGGCCGACCTTGACATCCGTCTCAAGCCCGCGGTCGCGGAAGATCTGGATGGCGGCGGGGCTCAACTTGTCGCTGATCAGAACCTTTGGCATGGGCGTCCCTCAAGGGAAAAAGGGCGCCGCGGGATCGCTCCGGCGGCGCCCCGCGGCTCGGCCCGGCTATCGGGCCTTGGCTTCAAATTCCGCCCTGACCCGGGCGAAGGCCCAGTCCAGCCAGGGCAACAGCCTCTCGATATCGGCCGTCTCGACGGTGGCACCGGCCCAGACGCGCAGTCCGGCCGGCGCGTCGCGATACGAGCCGATGTCGTAGGCGATTCCTTCCTTGTCCAGCAGGCTGGCGATCTTCTTGGCCGCCGCCGCCTGATCGTCGGGCGACAGGCGGGCGAAGAAGGGGGCCTTGATCACCAGGCAGATCGAGGTGCACGACCGCACCTTGGGGTCCCGCGCCAGGAACGACGCCCAGTCCGAGGCCTCGACCCAACGGGACATGGCGGCCAGATTGGCTTCGGACCGGCGGATCAGCGCCTCCAGCCCCCCCACCGATTCGGCCCAGCGCAGGGCGTCGATCTGGTCTTCGACGGCGATCATCGACGGCGTGTTGATGGTTTCGCCCTGGAAGATCCCCTCGATCAGCTTTCCCCCCTTGGTCATGCGGAAGATCTTGGGCAGCGGCCAGGGCGGCGTGTAGCTCTCCAGCCGCTCGACGGCGCGCGGCGACAGCACCAGCATGCCGTGTGCCCCCTCGCCGCCCAGCACCTTCTGCCAGGACCAGGTGACCACGTCCAGCTTGTCCCAGGGCATGGCCATGGCGAACACCGCCGAGGTGGCGTCGCAGATGGTCAGACCCCGCCGGCCGGCCTTGATCCAGTCGCCGTCGGGCACCCGCACGCCCGCGGTGGTGCCGTTCCAGGTGAACACCACGTCGCGGTCGGCATCGATCTGCGACAGGTCGGGCAGTTCGCCATAGGGCGCGGTAAAGGTCCGCACGTCGGGCAGCTTGAGCTGCGTGGTGATGTCGGTGATCCAGCCTTCGCCGAAGCTCTCCCAGGCCACCGCGTCGATTCCGCGCGCCCCCAGGAGCGACCACAGGGCCATTTCCACCGCGCCGGTATCCGAGGCGGGGACGATGCCGATGCGCCAGTCGGCCGGAATGCCCAGCACGGCGCGGGTGCGGTCGATCACCTCCTCCAGCTTGGCCTTGCCGATCTTGGCGCGGTGCGACCGCCCGGCCGGCGTACCCTTCAGCGCATCCACCGTCCAGCCGGGGCGCTTGGCGCACGGGCCCGAGGAAAAATTGGGATTGGCGGGCCGGACGGATGGCCGCGGAACTTCGGTCATGAAAATCAACCCTCCCGTGCAGAAGGGACGCGGCCCGCTGGGGGGCCGTGGCCCGCCCGGAGTGTAGGGAGGGGGGCAGATGCCGTCAACCGGCCATTGGCGCGCCAAAGCCCGGCCTTCGCAGCGCCCGGCGCGGCTGCGGAAGTATAAGATCGTCCGGCAAATTTCAACCAAATGCGCCGTGGATCTAATCCGTTCTGATTATTCCTCGTTATTTAGAACAATGCTAAAAGCCGCCGGATCAAAAACGCACAGAAGAGGCACAAGATGACGGCGGTGATGTCGGCCCACGATGGCTTGTCCATCGAGCTGACGGTGGCTCTGGAAATCGGCATCCTCCTCCTGGCCGGGCCTGGCGAGCCCGAGGCGCGGCAGGCGGCGCTGTCCTATAACCTCTCCCTGTGGCGGTGCATCGCCCGCCTGGCGGCCGGCCGGCCGGACCTGGAAGATTGCCATGGCCTGAGCCAGAGTGCGGCCGAGGTCGCCGCTGCCGGCTGTCGCGAAATGCTGACGGAGCGCAATCGCCGGCATGCCCGGGCGCTGGCCACCCGCTTCACCCCTGGCGCCCTGCGCCGGCTGCTCGAAGATTGGCGTGCTTCCCGCCGCACCGGGGTGGACGGGGATTTCAGCCGGTGGATGCTGGACCGCATCGAGGCCGCGGCGGGGCTATAGTCCCCACATGACCTTGGCGGCGACGATGAACACCGCCCAGAGCAGCAGTACCAGCGGCAGGCCGGCGCGCAGGTAATCGGCGAAGCGGTAATGGCCGGGGCCCATGACCAGCAGATTGACCTGATGGCCGATGGGGGTGGCGAACGAGCAATTGGCGGCGAGCACGGTGGCAATGGCGAAGATGTGGGGGTCCAGGCCCAGCTTCTGGGCGATGCCGACGCCGACCGGGGTGAACAGCAGGGCGCAGGCGTTGTGCGACAGCACGTTGGTGAAGGCTGCCACCAGCCCGAAATAGGCGGCCAGCGCCGGGAGCGGCGCGGCGGTGCCCAGCGCCCGGAGCATCTCCTGGGCGATGAAGCCGGCGGCGCCGGTGGCCTGCAGGGCATGCGACAGGGCCAGCGCCGATCCGACCAATAGCACCACCCGATGATTGATGGCGCGGATCGCCTGGCGCGGGGTTAGGGCGCGGCCGGCCACCAACAGGGCGGCCGCGGCGAAGGCGGCGACCGAGATGGGCAGCACACCACCCGCCGACAGGCCGACCGCGGCCAGGAAGACCACGGTGATGAATCCGGTGTGGTGGACCTTGGGGACATGGCCGACCGAGCCCGCGATGACCACCACCTCGTGCTCCTCGCGCAGGGCGTCGATATCGCCCCAGCGGCCCAGCATCAGCAGGATGTCGCCGGCCTGAAGCAGGATTTCGTTCATCGGGCGGCGCATCATCCGCGCGCGCCGCTCGATGCCGGCCACCCGCAGGCCGCCGTCGCGCTGCAATCCGGCCTGGACCACGGTCGACCCGATGACGCGCGAGGCGGGCGGCACCATCGCCTCGATCATCACCAGTTCCTCGTCCGAGGGATCGCGGACCGGGCGGGCGCGGTCGCCGCCCTCGGCCTCCTCCGCCGGGGCGGCCAGGGCGCCCGGGAAGTGGGCGGCGGCATCGGCCAGGGCCTTGCGCGGGCCGGCGACGATCAGCACGTCGCCCGGCGCCAGCGGGCCATCGTCATAGGGGGCGTAGGACGGGCGGGTGCCGCCGCGTAGCAGCAGGTGGACGGTAATGCCAGGCAGGGCGCGGAAAATTCCTGCCACCGCCACCTCACCGACCAGGGGAGAGCCGTCGGGCACCTTCAACTGCGAGATGAACTGCTTGCCGCCGCCGCCGCGCCCGGATTCGGCCCGCTGCGGAATCAGCCGGGGGACCACCACCAGGATGTAAAGCGCCCCCACCGCCACCAGCGGCAGGGCCATGGGCGTCTGCTCGAAGAAGCCCAGGGGCGGCTGGCCGACGGCGATCAGGGCGCTGGCCACCATCAGGTTGGTGGACGAGCCGATCAGGGTCAGCATGCCCCCCAGCACCGACGAGAACGACAGCGGCAGCATCACCCGGCTGGGGGAAATCCCCATCCGCGTGGCCAGGGCCTGCATCACCGGCAGGAACATCACCACCACCGAGGTGTCGGAGATCAGCGCGCCATGGGCGATCACCGCCAGCAGGCAGAGGACGATGGTGGGATAGGCCGGCAGCTTGAAGCGGGCGATGCGCTCGGTCAGGCGGTCCAGCGCCCCGGTGCGGGTCAGTGCCTCGGCCACTACCAGCAGCGCCATCACGGTGATCAGGGCGGGATTGCCGAAGCCGGACAACAACTGGTCGGGCGACAGCAGGTTGCCGCCCTGCGGCCCGGGAACCGGCAGGGCGTGGAACGCCAGCAGCATGACCGCCAGCAACCCGGCCGAGACCACCTCGATGGGCAGCCACTCGGTGGTGTACAGCACCATGGCCGCCACCAGCAGCCCCAAGGTCAGCCACATCTGCGGCGCAGCGGTCATCACCCGTTCCCCCACTCCCAATGGTCTTGTCGGCAGGGCATATGGGATCAGGCCGGCGCCACGCCAGAGGGCGGGGGGGCGGTCAGGACGGGCGACGTAGGGGCGGGTATCGTATGGGCGTGGTTGAGCGGACCGTGGCCGCCGCCCAGTCCGGGCGCGGTTTCGATGGCCCGGCGGACATAGGCGCGGGCCCGGGCCACCGCCGGCTCCAAGTCCATGCCCTGGGCGAGGCCGCAGGCGATGGCCGAGGCCAGGGTGCAGCCGGTGCCGTGGGTCGAGCGGCTGGCCAGCCGGGAGCCGGCAAAGGCCACGGTGCCGGTGGCGGTGGCCAGCAGGTCCACCAGTTCCTCGCCCTCCGGCAGATGCCCGCCCTTCAGCAGCACGGCGCGGGGGCCCAGGTCCAGCAGATCGCGGGCCGCCCGCTCCATGGCGGCGCGGTCGGGGATGGCGCGGCCCAGCAGGGTTTCCGCCTCCGGCAGGTTGGGCGTCAGCAAGGTGGCGCGGCGGGCCAGGCGGGCGACCAACCGGCCGGTCGCGCCATCGGCCAGCAGGGCGGCGCCGCCCTTGGCGATCATCACCGGATCGACTACCAGCGGGACGGCGGGGGCGAAGCGCTCCAGGGTATCGGCCACCGCCTCGACCACCGGGACTTCGCCCAGCATGCCGGTTTTGACGCAATCGGCGCCGATATCGGTCAGCACCGCCTCCATCTGGCGCGCGACGAATTCGGCGGGCACGGGATGGATGGCCGCCACCCCCAAGGTGTTCTGGGCGGTGAGCGCGGTAATGGCGGTGGCCGCGAAGCCAGCCAGGGCGGTGACGGTCTTGACATCCGCCTGGATGCCGGCCCCACCGCCCGAATCCGATCCTGCAACGATCAGGACGCGGCCCGTCATGCCCATTCTCCCCGGCCCATGCCGGCCCGAGTTTACGCCGCGGCGCCGCGGATGGCGGCGGCGATCTCGTCGACCACGGCGGCGACCAGCGATTCGTCTTCGCCCTCGGCCATCACCCGGATCAGCGGCTCGGTGCCAGATTTGCGGATCAGCACCCGTCCGGCGCCGTTCAGGCGGGCTTCGCCGGCGGCGATGGCGGCCTGCACCGGGGCGGCTTCCAGCACCGTGCCGTTGCGGGCGGCCGGTACCCGCACATTGGTCAGCTTCTGCGGGAACGGGGCGAACAGCCGCAGCACTTCGCTGGCCGGCCGGCCGGCTTCCACCAGGGCGGCCAGCACCTGCAAGGCCGCCACCAGCCCGTCGCCGGTGGTGGAGTGGTCGGTGAGGATGATGTGGCCCGATTGCTCGCCGCCGACATTGAAGCCGTCGCGGCGCATCCGTTCCAGAACATAGCGGTCGCCCACCGCCGTGCGGTGCAGCGCGAGGCCCTGGCCGGCCAGGAATTTTTCCAGTCCCATGTTGGACATGACGGTGGCGACCACGCCGCCGCCGGTCAGGCGGCCGGTGCGGGCCAGGGACACGCCGATCAGCGCCATTACCTGGTCGCCGTCGATCACCGCGCCGTGCTCGTCGCACAGAACCAGACGGTCGGCATCGCCGTCCAGGGCGATGCCCAGATGGGCGCCGTGGGCCACCACCTGTTCGGCCATCGTGCGGGTGGAAAGCGAGCCGCATTCGCGGTTGATGTTGAAACCGTCGGGGGTAATCCCCACCGGCACCACCTCGGCGCCCAGTTCCCACAGCACCGTGGGGGCGACTTTGTAGGCGGCGCCGTTGGCGCAGTCGATGACGATCTTTAGGCCGTCGAGGCGCAGGCGGCGGGGAAAGGTGTTCTTGGCGTATTCGATGTAGCGGCCGACCGCGTCGTCCAGGCGCTTGGCCTTGCCCAGGTGGTCAGAGCCGACGCGGGCGCTCTCCAGGTTGCCGAACATGCGGGCTTCGATGTCCATTTCGTCCTCGTCCGACAGCTTGAAGCCATCGGGCCCGAACAGCTTGATGCCGTTGTCCTGGTAGGGGTTGTGCGAGGCCGAGATCATCACCCCCAGATCGGCGCGCAAGGAACGGGTCAGCATCGCCACCGCCGGGGTGGGCAGCGGGCCCAGCAGCACCACGTCCATGCCCACCGAGATGAAGCCGGCGGTCAGGGCGGGTTCCAGCAGGTAGCCCGACAGCCGGGTATCCTTGCCGATTACCACCATATGGCGATGGTCGCCGCGGGTGAAATGGCGGCCGGCCGCCATGCCCAGCTTCAGCGCCACCTCGGCGGTCATCGGGTCCAGATTGGCGGTGCCCCGGATCCCATCGGTGCCGAACAGCTTGCGACTCATCCCCATGCCCTGCCTTCCTTGATCGGAAAGGGGATTGATTAGCGCGACTCCCCCTCGGAAGGGAAGGGCATTGCACCCCGGCCGGCGGCCGTAGGCAGTCCGCCGCTCAGTCCTTGCCCTCGGCCAGGACCCGGGCCAGGTGGCATAGGGCCTCCTGCCGGCGTTCGTCGGCGATGGCGGCGAAATTGCGAGCCAGTTCCAGGCACATGCGCTGGCGCGGGCTGAGTTCCCGCACCTCTCCCGACAGGTCGTCCAGCCCGTCGAAGAAATAACCGACCGGCACGCCCAGCACTTGGGCGATCTCGTAGGCCCTCCCGGCCGACAGGCGGTTGATGCCGCGCTCGTATTTGTGAGCCTGCTGATAGGTCACGCCGATCAGGTCGGCCAATTGCTGCTGCGACAGGCCGAGCATGATGCGCCGCTCACGGATCCGCGCCCCCACATGGCGATCGACGGCGGTTACCCGGTTGGCTCGTACCGGTTGGCTTGCCTCGGTCTTGCGCGCCATCTCCCAACCCTCCGAAAAGTTCCCCACCCCGGTAGCACAGGGAGGAAATCCTATCAATTAAAGGGTGGGGACTCTGAGCTTTGGTCCAGGTTAGGCCTTTGGTATTAATCACCCTGCCTGCCGGATGGATTGCCAGACCCTGACCGCCTGGACGGTAGCGGCGACGTCGTGGACGCGCAGGATCTGCACGCCGGCGTCCAGTCCGGCCAGGGCGGCGGCCAGGCTGCCGGGCAGCCGGTCGCGGGGCGGCTCGCCGGCCGACAGGGCGGCGATGAAGCGCTTGCGGCTGACCCCCAGCAGCAGCGGGCAACCGAGGCCGTGATACAGGCCGAGGGCGGCCAGCACCTGGGCGTTGTGCTCGGTGGTCTTGCCGAAGCCGATGCCGGGATCGATGGCGATCCGCTCGGGGCCGATGCCGGCAGCCCGGCCGGCCTCGATCCGCTCGGCCAGGACGTCGTAGACGTCGAGGGGGGCGCAGTCATAGCGCGGGGCATCCAGCATGGTGCCGGGCTCGCCCTGCATGTGCATGACGCAGAGGGCGGCGCCGGACCGCGCCGCCGCCGCCAGGGCGCCCGGCCCGGCCAGGCCGGCGATGTCGTTGATGATCCGCGCGCCCGCCGCGGTGGCCGCCTCCATCACCCGGGCATGGCGGGTGTCGATGGACACCACCAGCCCCCGCTCGGCCAGGGCGCCGACGACTGGCAGCACCCGGCGCAGTTCCTCGTCCTCGGAGACCGGCGCCGCGCCGGGGCGGGTGGATTCGCCGCCGACATCGATGATGTCGGCACCGGCTGCCGCCAGGGCCAGGCCATGGGCCACCGCCGCGTCCGGAGCCAGGAATTCGCCCCCGTCGGAGAAGCTGTCGGGCGTGGCATTGACGATGCCCATGACCAGCGGGCGGTCCACGGCGAGACCGGCCCAAGGCGGGCGCGGCGCGCCGATGCGCTGGACCAGACGGCCGACATGCCGGCCCAGGTCCGGGTCCTCGCCGTCGGTCCAGGCCGCCAGTTCGGCGAAGGGCACGGTGGCGATCCACGCCTGTCCGTCATCGCGCCACACCAGGGCGGCGGCGGTGAAGGCGAGGGGGCCGCCGCCCAGCGGCCAGCCGGTACCGGCGATCACTGCGGCATCGGCGGCCTCGCCGGCGACGATGCCGGCGGGCAGCAGGTACAGCCGCCCGGCCGGGTCGGCGGAGCGTCCGAACAGCCCACGGGGCAGGCCGGGGCTGCGGCGGAAGGGGGACGTGGTCATGGAGACGGCGTGGCCTCGGATGGGAAAACCCGTCCGGGCCGGGCCCGGACGGGGTGGGATGGACGGCGCCGGGTCAGCTGCCAGGCTGCGGCTCCGGATCGGGCGCGATGGTGCCGCCCGAACCGGGCACCCCCGAGCTGGGCACCGAGGTACGGCGTGGCGGCGGCTCCTTGGGCCGCGGCGGCTCGAACGAGTTGCCGTTGCGCACCACCGGCTCGCCGCGCAGCAGGGCGTCGATCTCCTCGCGCGACAGCGTTTCGTATTCCAGCAGACCCTTGGCGATGGTCTCCAGTTGATCGATGTGATCGGTCAGGATGCGCCGCGCCGTGGCCTCGCCTTCGTCGACGAAGCGGCGGACCTCGTCATCGATCAGCTTGGTGGTCGAATCCGACACGTTCTTGTGCTGGGTGACCGAGTGGCCGAGGAAGATTTCCTCCTGGTTGTCGTTGTAGCGCAACGGCCCCAGCTTCTCGGAGAAGCCGTATTCGGTGACCATCTTGCGCGACAGCTCGGTGGCCCGCTGGATGTCGTTGGAGGCGCCGGTGGTCACCGCGTCGCGGCCGAAGATCATCTCCTCGGCGACGCGTCCGCCGAATAGCGAGGCGATCATCGACTTGATCTGGCGCAGCGACAGGGAATAGCGGTCGCGTTCCGGCAGCGACATGGTCACGCCCAGGGCGCGGCCGCGCGGGATGATGGTGACCTTGTGCAGCGGCTCGTGGCCGGGAACATGCAGCATGACCAGGGCGTGGCCGGCCTCGTGATAGGCGGTCAGGCGCTTCTCGTCCTCGCTCATCACCATCGACCGCCGCTCGGCCCCCATCATCACCTTGTCCTTGGCCGCCTCGAACTCGGCCATGGTCACCACCCGCTTGCCGGCCCGCGCGGCCAGCAGGGCGGCCTCGTTGACCAGGTTGGACAGGTCGGCGCCCGAGAAGCCGGGGGTGCCGCGGGCGATGATCTTGGGTTCGACGTCGGGGGCCAGCGGCACCTTGCGCATATGGACCTTGAGGATCTTCTCGCGGCCCAGGATGTCGGGGTTGGGCACCACCACCTGGCGGTCGAAGCGGCCGGGACGCAATAGCGCCGGATCCAGCACGTCGGGGCGGTTGGTGGCGGCGATCAGGATGACGCCCTCGTTGGATTCGAAGCCGTCCATCTCGACCAGCAACTGGTTCAGCGTCTGCTCGCGCTCGTCGTTGCCGCCGCCCAGGCCGGCGCCGCGATGGCGGCCGACCGCGTCGATCTCGTCGATGAAGATGATGCAGGGGGCGTTCTTCTTGCCCTG
>JAKAFA010000159.1 GCA_021818185.1 Pseudomonadota bacterium
AGCGGCGACGGCGGACGCGGGAGCGGGGGGGCGGCGGCATCCCCGCCCTCGTTCCGGCCTTGGCCTACTTCGCCTTCGCCGCCGCGATGTCCACCGTCACCGCCACGTCCAGCGCCACCACGTCGGGGCGGCTCCAGGCGCCCGCGCCGATGCCGTACTCGGTACGGACCAGGCTCAGGCGGCCCTTGGCGTGGGCGTCCGGGCCGGTGGTGTCCAGGGTGAAGGGCAGGACCACGTCTTTTTTGATGCCGCGGATAGTCAGGGTGCCGACCGCCTCGTAGGCATTGCCGCCCTTGGCGCGGAAGGTGGTGGCTTCGAACACCGCCCGGGGAAAGTCCTTCACGTCGAACCAGTCGGACTGGGGCAGGGCGCCGTCCTTGTCGGCATCGCCGGTGGAGGCGCTGGCCATGTCGATGGTCACCAGGACATGGCCGGCCGCGGGGTTGGCCGGGTCGAAATCGATCTTGGCATCCCAGCGTTTGAAGGTGCCGGAAAAAGGCGTGCCGCCCTGGCTGCCGGCGAAGCCCAGCCGGCTGTGGGCGGTATCCACCACCCACGGCGCCGCCTGGGCGGGCGGGGTGGCGGCAAGCAGCAGGGGCAGGGTCAACAGGGCGAGGCGGGTCATCGGGGGGATCTCCAACGCGGCAGCATGCGGGTCAGGACGTCGTCGTGCCCGACCCAGTGGTGGCGCAACGCGGCGCCGACATGGACCGCCAGCAGGCCGACCAGGGCCCAGACTTCGGCCTTGTGGGCCATCACCGCGACCGCATTGACCTTCGCCTTGGCGGCCAGGGTGGGCAGCACCGGCAGATGGGGCCAGGGCACTACGCCGTAGAGCAGGGTCGGGATGTTGTAAGCCGCGGTTGACACCACCGCCCACCCGGTCAGCGGCAGGATGAACAGCAGGCCGTAAAGGCTTGCGTGGCCAAGCAAAGCCGCCCGGCGCTCCCAATCCGGCATGGCGGCGGGCAGAGGGGGCGGCCGGTGGGCGAGCCGCCAGGCCAGCCGCATCAGGCTGAGCAGCAGGACGGTCACGCCCACCGATTTGTGCCACTGGAACAACACGAATTTCAGGGTCGCCCCGTTGGGCAGGGCGGTCATCCACCAGCCCAGGCCCAGCAGGGCGAATACTGCCGCCGCGCTCAGCCAGTGCAGGCCGATGGCGACCCGGCCATAGCGCAGCGGCGCGGCCATCACGGCACCCGGTCGAATTCGCCGCTGATGGTCAGCTTCACGTCGTCGCCGACCACCGGGACGTAGGTGGAGATGCCGAATTCCGAGCGCTTGACCACGCCGGTGGCGTTGAAGCCCACCACATAGGCCTTGGTCATCGGGTTGATGCCGCCGCCGTTGAAGGTGGTGTCCAGAACCACCGGCTTGGTGACGCCGTGCAGGGTCAACTCGCCGGTGATGCGTCCAGTGGTCGGGCCGGTGACCTCGATCTTGGTCGACTTGAAGGTGGCGGTGGGGTAGTGGGCGACGTCGAAGAACTCGGCCGACTTCAGGTGGTTGTCGAGCTTGGGATTGGTGGTGTCGATGCCGTTCATGCGCACCGTCACCGCCAGCTTGCTGGCGGTCGGCATCTTGGGATCGAAGTCCAGCTTGGCGTCGAAATCGGTGAACAGGCCGTAATAGGTGGAAAAGCCGAAATGGGTGGTCGAGAAGATGATCTTGGCGTGGTTCTTGTCCACGACGAAATGCCCGCCCTCGACCTTCGCCAGGTCGGTGGTCGGCCCGGCGGCCAGGGCGGGGGTGGCGGCAAGGGCCACGGCGAACAGGAGGGCGGTGCTGCGCTTCATGGGTCTCACTCGTTGGTGGTGGTCTTGGAACCTTTCGAAAGGTTAGCCGGGGCGGACGGCGGCGACAATGCACGACGTTCGGAACAGACTGTTTCTCATTGGGGACAAAGCCCAGGAGGCCGCTCCAACCGCCGCCCGCCCCGGAGTAACCGTCGGCGTGGCGCGCCACTCCTTCCGCCCATCCCCGCCCGCAGCCCTTTCCCCTGCCGCGCGGCGAGCCGACTTGCCCCGGCATGGGCGAGACCGTGCTGCTGCTGACCCATCGGCTGGACGAATACATCCGGGATCGCTATCGCCGGCTGGCGGCCGAGGCGGGGCGGGCGGTGGTGATCCTCTATAACCGTGGTGACGACCCGGTGCCCGACCGCCGGCTGCCGCCGGATCTGCCGGTTTTTTCCTTCGACCTTGGGGATCTTCGCCGGCTGGGCTATCCCCGCAAGGGGCTCCAGCCTTCCGGCCGCGACATCGACTGCTTCGTGCTGCTCTATGCCCGCGCCCATCCCCCGGCGGGCCGGCTGTGGGTGGTGGAATACGATGTCGATTACGGCGGGCGTTGGGGCGAGTTGTTCGATGCGTTCGCCGCCAGCGGGGCCGACCTGTTGGCCACCACCCTCCAGCGTTACGCCGCCCGCCCCGACTGGGAGAACTGGCGCGGCGTGCGCGCGCCGAAGGGGCGGACCGCCCGCCATCTGCTGCTCAGCGCCTTCCTGCCGTGCTACCGGCTGTCGCCGGCCGCCCTTGCGGTGCTGGAATCCGCCTATCGCGCCGGCTGGAGCGGCCATTACGAGGCGACGGTGCCCACCATCCTGTCGGCCGCCGGTCTGGTGCTGGAGGATCTGGGCGGCGATGGCGTCTTCGTCGCTCCCGGCAACCGCAACCGCTTCTATACCAATACCCCCGCCGCCGCCGACCTGTCGCCCGGCAGCTTTGTCTTCCGCCCGGCGCGGACCACCCGCGGTCGCGAACCGGGGTTGCTATGGCATCCGGTCAAGCCGCCGGGCGGGGCCGGCGGGTGGCCGACCGGCCGGCGGGCCCGTCTGATCCGCTGGGCGCGGCGTCTGCTGCGCCGGTGGTCGGGCGCTCGCCGGACGGGTCGGGCGCCGGATGCCGCGGAGTAATCCGGCCGGACCCCAAGGACTCGTTTGGCGAAGTTGCAGTCCGGCGGCAGGGATGCCGATATGAGCTTCGCCATAAAGGGCGCGTTGGTCCGATCCAACGCCTGGCGGACTGTTCGGACCCCAAGCTGGAGATCCCGATCATGCCGGCCGACGACTCGGACTCCCGCGGCTCCGTCGAAGCCGTTTCCATCCTGTGGCAGCGCCGGGGGATGATCGGCGCGGCGGTGGCCGCCGCCACCGGGCTGGCCGCCCTGCTGTTGGCGGTGATTCCCCCCCGTTATACCGGCGAGGTGCTGGTCGCGCTCAACACCCGCACGGCGCCGACCGCCCAGGTGGTGACCACCAAGCCGTCGGTGGTGGCGCCGCCGCTGACCACCGTGCTGGTGGAAACCGAAATGGACATCCTGCGCTCGCGCCGGCTGGCTGGGCAGGTGGTGGATGCGCTGAAGTTGGAGCGGGACCCGGAATTCAACACCCGCCTCAAGCCGTCGCTGCTGCCCGCCGTCGTGGTCGCCGCCTGGCAGGACGTGGTCGATGCCCTGGGGACGGGCGGGGCGGTCGACGACCACACCGCCACCGTCGAGGCGGTGCGCAAGCGCCTGGCGGTGAAAAGCAGCGCCGATTCTTATGCCATCCGCCTGGGTTTCGAGGCCGAGGAACCGGAAAAGGCGGCCTTGATCGCCAACACGTTTGCCGACCTTTACATCCGCGACCAGCGCCAGTCCAAGCTGGCCGACATCCGTGTCGCCACCGGCTGGATCAACCAGCAGATCGCCGAGTTGCGCCGCGACCTGGACCGCGAGACCGACGATCTGGTGGCCTTCCGCCATCGCAACCACCTGGCCCCGGCCGATACCCGCGACCAGGGGGTGGTGGCGTCGCAGCAACTGGTGGCCATCGAGACCGAACTGGCGCGGGTCCAGCGCGACCGCGCCGACGCCGAGGCCGAACTGGCCCAGGCCCGCCAGGCGCGGAAGGCCGGCCCCGACGCCATGGCCGCCCTGACCATCGTCGAGGACTCCCCCTACTTCCAGGAAGTGCGCAAGGAGGAGGCCAAGGTCCTGGGCAAGATCGCCGAGCTGTCGGTCGGCTACAAGGACAACAGCCCGGCGGTGCAGGCGTTAAAGGGGCAATTGGCCACCTTGCAGCACGAGATGGACCGCCAGATTGCCGGTCAGGTCGGCCTGCTGGCCAATCGCGCCGCCCAGGCCAGGGCGCGGGAAGACGTGCTGAAGGCCCGGATCGACGACATCACCAACGGTTCGGCGGCATCGGATGCGGCGATGAGCGAGCTGGAGCAGCGCCAGAAGCTGATCCAGGCCAAGAACACCATGCTGGACAGCTTCCTGGCCCGGCTGGCCGAATTGACCAACCGCGCCGAACTGGACGAGCCGGACGCCCACATCGCCTCGCGCGCCGCCGCCCCGGCCCGGCCGTCCTTTCCCAAGCCCTGGCTGTTCCTGGGGGTGGCCTTCACCGGCTCGCTGGGGCTTTCGGTGTCGCTGGCCTTCTTCCTGGAACGTTTCCGCAGCGGCTTCCAGTCCACCCGCCAAGTGCGCGAGGTGCTGGACCTGCCCACCTTCGGCATCATTCCCCGCCTGCCGCGCCGCGCGCTGCCTGGCGATCATCTGGTGGACAAGCCGGAATCCGCCTATGCCGAGGCGGTGCGCTCGGCGCAACTGGCGCTGCTCAACGCCCGCGGCGGGGTGGGAGCGGGCGGCGGCGGCGCGGTAATGGTCACCTCGTCCCTGCCCGGCGAGGGCAAGACCGCCTTTGCCGTCAGCCTGGGGCGCAGTCTGGCCCTGGCCGGCCGCAGGACGCTGCTGGTCGATGCCGATTTGCGTCGGCCGGGGGTGGCGCGCCAACTCGACGCCTATCGCATTCCCGGCCTGGCCGACCTGCTCGGTCAGCACGCCTCGCCCGACGAGGCGGTGCGCCACGATCCCCGCACGGGCCTGGATTTCGTTGCCGCGGGCGCGCGCACCCGCGATCCCCAGCGCCTGTTGGGCGATCCGCGGCTGCGCGGCCTGTTCGCTACCTGGCTGGCCGCCTACGACATGGTGCTGGTGGATACGCCCCCGGTGATGGTGGCCTTCGACGCCGCCCTGCTGGCCGACAATTGCGGCATGGCGCTGTACGTCGTCGAATGGGACCGCACTCCCCGCCGCGCCGTCGAGGCGGGAATCGAGCATTTGCGCGGCTTTGACGTGCCGGTGGCCGGGGTGGTGCTGAGCAAGATCGACCTCGACCGCCAGCGGCAATACGGCGACTACGTCGATTTCTGCTTCCGCAATTCCGAATATTACGGCGAATGACGATGGGCAACGTCCTGATCATCGTCGAGAACCTGCCAGTGCCGCGCGACCGCCGGGTGTGGCAGGAGGCCTGTGCCCTGCGCGACGC
Organism: Pseudomonadota bacterium; assembly: GCA_021818185.1. Lineage (GTDB taxonomy): Bacteria > Pseudomonadota > Alphaproteobacteria > Rhodospirillales > Magnetospirillaceae > JAKAFA01. Next base: position 5,321 of record JAKAFA010000159.1, read on the forward strand.
CGGCTGGCAGGTGTCGGTCATCTGCCCGGCCATTGCCGGCTATCCGCGCGGCCATTCGGTGATCGACGGCATCGCGATCTGGCGCCACCCGTTGCCGGCCGAGGGCCGCGGCCTGTTCGGCTATGCGCGGGAATACGCCGTCGCCCTGGCCTGGCAACTGGCCCTGGCCTGGCGGGTGCTGCGGGTGCGGGGCTTCGACGTCATCCACGCCTGCAATCCGCCCGAGACCATCTTCCTGGTGGGGCTGGCATTCAAGCTGCTGGGCAAGCGGTTCCTCTTCGACCATCACGACCTGTCGCCCGAGCTCTACCAGGCGAAGTTCTCCCGCACCGGGCCGGTGCACCGCGCCCTGCTGCTGCTCGAGCGCCTGACCTTCCGCACCGCCGACGTTGCCATCGCCACCAACGAAAGCCTGCGGCGGGTGGCGGTGGACCGGGGCGGCATGGACCCGTCGCGGGTGTTCGTGGTGCGCAGCGCTCCCGATCTCCGCCGGCTGGCCGCCATACCGGCTCCCGACCCGGGTCTGCGCCGCGGGGCGGGCTTCCTGGTGGCCTATGTCGGGGTGATGAACAGCCAGGACGGCGTGGAATACCTGTTGGGCGCCATGCGCCATATCGTGGTGGAGCGCGGCCGGCGCGATGTGCGTGCCGTGCTGATGGGCGACGGCCCCCAGCGCCCGGCGCTGGAGGCGATGGCCGCCCGCCTGGAGGTGGCCGGGCAGGTGGATTTCACCGGCTGGGCCGACGACGGCTTGCTGCTCCCTATGCTGGCCGCCGCCGATGCCTGCGTCGCGCCGGATCCGGTCAATCCGTTCAACCATTCGTGCACCATGAACAAGATCCTGGAATACATGGCGTTGGGCAAGCCGGTGGTGATGTTCGACCTGGCGGAGGGCCGCCGCTCGGCCGGCGACGCGGCGCTTTACGCCCGCGACAACGACGCCGTGGACCTGGGCGAGAAGCTGCTGGCGCTGGCCGACGATTCGGCGCTGCGCCGACGCCTGGGCGAGACGGGGCGGGCGCGCATGGCGGGCGAGCTGGCGTGGGAGGCGCAGGTGCCGCGCCTGCTGGCCGCCTACAGCGCGTTGAACGGGCGGGCATGAGCCATGCGCTTGCCCTTTGTCGACGTGGTGATCCCCCATCTCGACGACCACCAGCGGCTGGCCGTCTGCCTGGAGCTGCTGCACGGCCAGAGCTACCCGGCCGACAGCTACCGCATCCTGGTGGTCGACAACGGCTCGGCGGCCCCCGTCGACGCGCTGGTGGCCCGGTTTCCGCGGGCGGCGGCGGCATTCGAGGGCGAGCGCGGCTGTGGTTCGGCCCGCAATCGCGGGGCGCGGCTGACCGGTGGCGACATCCTGGCTTTCACCGATTCCGATTGCCGGCCCGATCCCGACTGGCTGCTTAACGCGGTGCGCCGCCTGGTGGGCCGCGAGGCCGATATCGTCGCCGGCGATATCCGGGTATTTTGTGCTGATTCCGACCATCCCACCGATGCCGAACTCTACGACACGGTGTTCGGGTTCGAACAACGGCGCTACGTGGAGCGCAAGCATTTTGCGGCCGGCGCCAATCTGGTCATGCCGCGGGAGGTGTTCGACAAGGTCGGGCCGTTCCGCGACGGCAGCCAGCCCGAGGATTTCGACTGGGGCCGCCGTGCCCATGCCCTGGGATTGCGGCTCGCCTTCGCTCCCGAGGTGGTGGTGGGCCATCCCGCCCGGCGCAGCTGGGGCGAGCTGAAGGGCAAGGCGGCGCGCACCACCTGGCATTTGCGCAACTACATGGGTGAGCGGCGATCGTTCCGGTTGCGCTGGCTGCTCTATACCTGTGGCATGGCGACGCCTCCCGTGTGGAAGTGCCTCCAATTGCTGGCCTCGGAGCAGTTGCGTTCTCCCAGCCAGCGCTGGCGCGCCATCCGCATGTTGTTCCGGGTGCGGTATTACCGGTTGGGGGTGATGGCCCGCTATCTGGTCGCGGACAAGGCGGTGGCATGATGGTGGGGGCCGGGCCGGACGGGTCGCCCTGGGTGGCGGTGGTGGCGGTGGCGGCCATCGCCTTCATGCTGGCCCTGGCCGGGCCGGCGGTGGTGCCCATGGCACCGTGGTGGGTGCAGATATTGCCGCTGCTGGTTGCGGCCGCCGCCGCCGCCCTGCCGGTGTCCCTGGCGCTGCGGGCGGGCGAGCGCTGGGCCTGGGTGCTGGCCCTGGCCGTGCTGCTGTTCGTCACCGACACCAGCTTTCGCAGCCGCGACTGGGCCGACAAGTCCTGGGACTGGCAGGTGTTGCTGAAGGCCGCGGTCTGGCTGGGCTGTGGCGCCGCCGGCCTGCTGCGGCTGCGCACCGCCTGGCGCCTGTTGGCCGCGCCTCCCGGCTGGCTGGCCCTGGCCTATCTGGCGGTGCTGGCCGTTTCGGTGCTGTGGTCGCCGGTGCCGGCCTATTCGGCGCAGGCTGCCTTCGCCTATTTCGGGCTGTTCCTTTTCGCCCTGGCCGCCGCCCAGGTGCTGGGTGAAGGCGGGTTGCTGCTGGCGATGGCCCTGGGGCTGGGGGCGGTGGTGCTGCCGTCCCTGGCCGTCGCGCCCTTCGCCGAGGGGCTGGCGGCGGTCGGCCGGAACAGCACCGGCGAGCCCGACCGCCTGCGCGGTTTGACCGACCACCCCATCGCCATGGCCGAGGTGGCGGCGCTGTTCACCTTCGCCTGCCTGGCGCTGCGGGTCCGCGCCCGCGGCTTCGGCACCCGGCTGCTGCTCGCCTTGCTGGCGATGGCCGGCCTGGCCGCCGCGGTGCTCACCCGCTCGCGCATTCCGGTGGTGGCCCTGCTGGCGGCGGCCGGCGGGGTCTGGGCCTGCCGCAAGGGCGGGCCGCTACTGATGGTCCCGGTGCTGATCGCCTGCGCCGGCCTGGTGCTGCTCGGGGAATCGGTTTCCGGCTTTGCAGACCTGTTGCCCCGCGACCTGCTGGAAATGGTTTCCCGCTCCGGCTCGGCCGACGAGGTGCTGTCCCTGTCCGGCCGGCTGGTGATCTGGCCCTACGCCCTGGACCGCATCCGCGACGCGCCGCTGATTGGCCACGGCCTGGCCTCGGGGATCGAGGTGTTCCGGGGCTTCACTCCCTGGAAGATCGTCCATGCCCATGACGCCTACCTCCAGGCGCTGCTCTATGTCGGCCTGCTGGGAGCGCTGCCGCTGGCCGGGACCCTGCTGGCGCAACTGCGGGCGTTCTTCCGCCGGCCGCAGACGGTGCGCGACACCATCCTGCTCTACACCCTGTTCTGCGGCGTCACCGAACAGGCCATGGTCGCCAATCTGCCCTCGGGTGCAGTGATCCTGTGGCTGATCGCGGTGGGGCTGGCGGCGCAGGACTGGCGCAGGGCCGGCAGCACGGACTTCAGCGCATGACCAGGCCGGCGGGCGAGCAGCTTTTGCCCGGCCAGGCCCAGAAGGGCAGGGGCGGCACCGGGGCGACGGTGCGTTCCAGCACCCGGAACCAGCCGGAGGGCTCGACCACGGCGATCTTTGGCCACAACAGGCTGTGCAGGGTGGCGCCGTCGATGCGCACGATCCCCTCGGGGGCGGAGACCTGACAGTCGCGGGCCGCCTCGCGCACCGTCAGGGGGGTGACGTCGGCTGACCCCAGACGGTCGAGGGCGGCGGCGAACAGGTGGATCTGGGTCCAGATGGCCTCGGCCGGTGCGCTGGGAATGCAGTGGCGGGGGGTGAAGCGGCGCAGGCGCTGAAGGAACAGCCGGTTGGCCGGCGATTGCCAGTCGGCGAAGTAGGGAGCGGCGGCGATGGCACCGGCGGCGACGGTCGGGCCGGCGGCGGCAACTTCCCGCTCGGTCACGGTGGGGCTGGCCACCGGGCAGGCCAGAGGATCGATGCCGGCGGCGTGGTACTGGCGCAGGAAGGCCGCCAGCGACGGGCCGGTCAGGGCGGCAAGCAGCACGTCGGCATCGCCGCGACGGGCCGGCTCCAACTCGGCGGAAAAGTCGCTATGGCCGGGCGGCAGCAGCCGGGGCGGCGCCACCAGTTCGGCGTGGATCTCTTCGGCCATCTCGCGGGCGACCCGCACCAACTCGGCCGGCCAGGGCAGGTCGGTGCCCACAGAT
>JAKAFA010000160.1 GCA_021818185.1 Pseudomonadota bacterium
TGCAGCGACAGCCACAGCTCGCGGGCCTTCTTGGCGGTCGGCGAATCGGCGGCTTTGCGGGCCGACGGCGATTTGGCACCGTTGAGGTGGTCGAGCACCAGGCGCAGCTCGGCGTCCGAACACTCGGCCGCCGACCGCCGGCCGGTGCGCGCCTCCAGCATGTCGCGGGAGGGGTCGTCGTCGAGGCCGTGGGCCTTCTTCGCGGTGTGGACGGCGGCGATCAGGGCGCGGCGGGCGGCGGGAACGGCGGTCATGCGCCGCTCCGCAGGCAGGCGGGGGCCGTCGCGGCCCCCGCCGGAAGATCAGCCGCGGACCGGGACCAGGACGCCCAACCGTCCGTGACCGGGTTGCGATTGGCGCCGGATGCGCACGATCCGTTCGCGCGGGAACGGCACCACCCCCCCCTCCGGTGTCCGGGCCAGGGCTTCAGCCTCGGCCAGAATCGCGGCGGCGCGCCGAAGCAGGTCGTCACGCATGATCGGCCTCCTCCTTGCGGGCGGCGCGCAGGGCCTGCACCGCCGGCAGCGGCTCGTCGTAGGCCCGGTCGGTGCGGCGCTTCGGCATCACCCCGTTCTGGCGCAGCATGGCCACCAGACGGGTGGTCTGTTCGGCACTGCGCCCGATCAGGTCGGCGATCAGTGCCGGGTTGTAGCCCAGGCTGTCGTAACGGTCGATCTTCGACCACACCGGCTTTTCCGCCAGCACGAATTGGCGCAACGCCTGAAGCACCGCCGAGTCCTCGCGCAGCGCCGCTTCCCTGGCCATGAAGTGGGCATCCAGCACCTCGTCGCAGTGGCGCTGATATTCCACCAGCCGCTCCCGGACCTCCGGCTTGACCTTCGCGGGATGAATGCTGTTGAGCCAGCCCCAGATCCGCTGCCGGGGAACGCAGACCGTCTCCTGCGGCCCACCGGCCGAAGGGATCATCATAATGGTGACGCCCCAGCGCTCCTGCGCCTCGGTCAGCTTGCGGTGTTGGGGCTGCCACGCGAGGCCGAAGCTCTCGCAGATCGGTTTGACCGCCACGAACTGGCGGCCGTCCTGCTCGACGCAGAGGATGGTGTCGCCCCTGAACGGGACGGGAATCATCGACATGGACATGGATAGAGTCCTCACTCTTTGACATGGTCGGCGAACGCAAGGGGGTGTTTTCGAGGCACACCGCTGGCGTCCAGGGCTCGAAAACACGGAGTGAGTCGTGCCCCCACGCCTTTAGCCTTGCGGCTTGGACATGCGCATGGGGACCCTGGACAACGCGGGAAGCACCGAACTGACGGGTGGCGCCACCGCTCACTCTCAACGGGTTTTCGAGGCCCGTGAGCGAACGGTGCGCCAAATTCATCGGAAAAGTCAAGATCGACTCGACGGACCCTGCTAGGGCATGCACCTTTTTCGTCCAATTCAATCGAGGGGGACGGATGACATGCTGACCGAAGACGGCGCCGACATCAGTGTTCTGGAATGTGTGGCCTGGGCGGTCGAGCGTACCGGCGTCGTTGATCCGAGCGCTGGCGCCTGGATTGCGCCAATTATCGAAGGGAACTGGAATCAGGGCGGAGATGAGATTGCGCGCCGCGTCCGGGGCAAATTCACCGGCACAGGAGAAATGTGGCAAGCCGCTATGACGGTCGAAGGCAAGCGTCTGGGCGACGTCAAAGCTGCCGAGTTGCTGGTCAACAACGCCTTGACGCAGTGGTACCGGCTGCGCGACGAAACGCGCGCAGCCAGATACGCGATCTCCAATCCCCATTTTGTCGCCCAGTTCTCGGCAATCAAGGACAGGGGCACGTGCCGCGGCGCGAAGGATATCGACGGCAAATTCTTCGCCCTTAACCGGCGCCCCACCTTGCCGCTCGATGGATGTGACAAGGGCCATTGCCGATGCATGTGGGTCTTCGGCCAAAAAGAGTGGCTCGACCGATAAGATCATCATCTCAGGCCCCCCTCGTGGTAGCTGTTCAGCGCGTCGGCGAGGTCGGGCCAGGACAGGCCGGCGGCCTCGGCGGCGGCGAAGATGCGCCGGAGGTCGGACTTGGGGTCGAAGGCGGCGGCCTCCTGGCGCAACGCCGCCGCCGCCAGGCGGCGCCCCGCCTCGGTGCTGCCCACGCGCCCCTGGTAGGCGCGCAGCGCGGCATCAAAGCCGAGGACGGCGACAAGCAGGCGGCCGGCCATGGCGTCACGACTCCCGGCGAAATTCGGCGGAGAGGTCTGCCACCGGCACGGAGATGGTCACCTTGGCCAGCGTGGATACCTCTTCCTGGAGGCAGCGATCGAGGGCGATGCGGCGCTGTTCCTCTGCCTCGGCGACTGCCAGCATTTCCGCTGGCACCGCGTAGCCAGCGAGCTGAAGGACCAAGACCTTCATTTCTGCCTGGGTGGTCTCGAAGGAGGCGATGTGTTCGTCGTCCTCGTAGACCTTGGCGAGGCAGATCCCGTCGGCATCCGCGTCGGAGATCTTGACGTTGAGTGATCTCTCTTCCATCGCTCCCTCCCTACGCCGCCGCCGGAGCGGCCGCCGCCAGCACCGCGGCGGCGAGACCGGCGCCCAGGGCTTCGGTCAGCACCTCCACGGGCACCGTCCGCAGCCATACCTTGACGTAGCTGCTTTCGAAGGCGCCGGCGGCGCCGGGGTGGGTGACGTCCGCTTCGCCCAGGCGGTCGCCCAACAGCTCGCGGGCCTTGTCCATGCGCTCCAGCATGGTGGCCAGGGCGCCGTCCTCGGCGTAGGTCTGGGCCAGGGACAGCAGCCGGGCGGCCTCCTCGATCTTGCCGGTCAGTTCCTCGACCTGGCGCCGCAGCGACCGGCGTCCGAACGCCTCGGGGCTGGGCTCGACCGCGGCCAGGTCCAGCGGGATCATCCGCCACGCGCCCTGGGAATCGTCGCGGCGATAGGTGCGGATGTAGCGCTTGGAGCCAACCACCCGGACGGCGTCGTCGATGGCGCGGCAGAACTGCGCCCAGCGCGGGTCGTCCACCTCCATGCGGCGCAGCGCCAGGATGGCCCGCACGTCCACCTTGCCTTCCTGATCGACGCGGAAGGCCCGCTTGACCAGGGTGAGGAGGAAGGGATCGACCGATTCGGCCCGCTCCAGGATCATGGCGTCCAGCACGGCCTTGGCCGCCTGAAGCTCGGGGCCCAGCACGATGCGGTCGGACACGGCGACCTTGACCATGAACAACCCGTCGAAGCTGACGAAGGTGCGGTTGCCCTTGGTCTCCTTGGGCTCGACGCCGTAATCCTGGGCGATCAGCGCGTCCAGGGCGGCGATGTCGGCGTCGGTATGGGCGGCGAAGCGCGCCAGCTCGGCCGACAGGTCCTCGGCGTAGCCGGCGACCTTGCGGACCATGTGGTCCATCAGCAGATCCATGGGCTTGATGTTGCCCATGGCCACCAGGTCGCCCTGGCTGTCGCGAAGGTACTGGACGCCGCCGATCTCGATGGCGCCCGGCACGCTTGGCGTGCCATTCGAATGATTGCCAGCGGAGCCGGCGGAGTGGATGGGATGGGTCTCAGCGGTCATTTTAGGCCTCTCAGTGGGCTTTGAGAACGAACAGGGCGAAGGCGGCGACCAGGCGCAGCGGCGCGGCCAGCCAGTGGAGCGCCGAACGCACGCCCCGGCGGGCGCGGCGGATGGTGGGGCGGCGGGTCAGACGCATGCCGGGTCCTCCTCCCGCGTGGCCGCGAACACCGTGCCGGCCCGATGCAGGAAGCCGGCGGGATCGGCCTCGGCCTCGGCCATCACGGCGTGGCGCAGCGCCGTGGCGAAGTCCTCGGCCACGGCGCCGGCCAGCTCGCGCAACGTATCCGGCGTGGACATGGCCAGCAGCCGCAGCCGCAGCCGCTCCACCTCGCGCGCCAGGTCGGAATCGTGATCCATCAGGCGGGCGACGCGGGTGACCGCGTAGGTGACGGTGGTGCGGTCGCGGCCGAACGCCCGCCCCAGCCAGGGGAAGGAGCGCGCCGGCAGCAGGGTGGCGGCCAGGTACATCGCCACCTGGCGCGGCCGGGCGGCCTTGCGGGCCCGGCGGTGCGAGCGGATCTCCGCCACCTTGACGCGGTAGTACTCGGCCACCTGTTCCTGGATCAGGGCGACGGTGAGCGCCGGCTTGGGCGCGACGGCGTTCATCGGACCTCTCCCGGTGCGCTTCGCGCGCCAATCGCATCGGAGGGCGCCGAAGCGGCTTCCGGCATGCCGACCTGGACACCCCGGCGGCTCAGCACCCGGGCCAGGCGCAACGCCGCCATGTCCTCGGCCAGCGTGACGCCGGCCTGCCGGCGCAGTGTCACTTCCAGCGCCCAGGCGTCGGCCGCCGCCTCGGTCAGCATGGCGATCCAGGCGATCACCGCCTCGCGCTCGAACACCACGCCCTCGGCGCCGAAGCGGCCGAACGCCTCGGCCATCGTCTCCAGCACCGCCGAGAGGGAGGAATCGGGCTGCGCGCCCTCGACGTCCTCCAGCTCGGCGGCGATGGCGGCCAGGTTGGCGCGCAGCACGCGCAGCTTGGCCGCGTCTGCCCCCGCGCCTGGCGCGCAAACGGTAAAATCTGGCGGCGAAGCCGCCGGGCGGCACTCGGCGGCGCCGGCGGCTTGGCCGCCAACACCGATTTCTTTGGGTTGCAGCCAGGTGTCGATCACATTGATCTGGCGGAAGAGCCGGTCAACGAGTCGGATCTCCATTGTCGTTCCCCTCAATCCACCATCTGGTTGCCCAGCTGGCGCCAGGCGCCGCGGACATTGGCCTCGGTGATCACCGGTCCGCCGTCGGGATCGTGGCCGCCCAGCATGGCGGCCAGGCGCAGCACCTTGGTCATCCCGCGCAGCGCGCCGGGCTTGCCGGCGATGGCGGTCAGCGTCTTGACCGTGGACGGATCGCCGATGCCCCAGGCCGCGATCAGGGCGGCGATGTCCTCGGGCTTCGGCTTGGCCTGGGTCAGGCGCATGCCGACCCGCGAATACAGCTGGGCCAAGCTGGATTTGCGGCCTTCGCCCTCCAGCCGGGAATAGACCGACTCGTTGCCGATCAGCGCGATGCCGATCCCCCAGGCGTCGTGCAGCGAGCGGATCTGGTCCAGCGCCGCGGTCTGCAGATGCTGCGCCTCGTCCACGATCAGCAGCGCGCCGGTATCCTTGACGCGCCGGCCGATGGCGCGGGACAGCCGGTTGGCCGACCGCTCCTCGACGCTCATCACCTCGGCGACCTCGGCCAGCGCCGTGTGGATGCCCGACGTGCAGGGCTGCATGGTGGCCAGCCAGACGTTGGGGTGGGTGGCGCGGTAGCGCTTGGCCAGCTCGGTCTTGCCGATGCCGGCGCCGCCGGCCAGGACCACCACGTCGGGGGCGGCCTGGGCGAAGGCCAGCATGGCCAGGCCGTTGCGGGCGGTGGCCGTCTCGACGAAGCCGGGCCCGAGAGGCAACACCGCCGCGGTCGCGGCGCGCTCGCCGCGGGTGTCGAGCCACCGCTTGAGGTTGGCGCCGACCTTGTCGACGTTGCCCTGGTAGGTGTCGTTCACGTAGTTGGTGAAGGTGCCATAGGGCACGCCGGACTGCTTGGCCTGGGCGGTGTAGTCCAGCCCCTCCTGCTCCTTCAGGCGCTTGCACTCGGCGCGGATGGCGATGTGGTCGAGTGCGTCGGAAGGCGTGATCGCGTTCATCGGGTTCCCCCTGTGGGTCAGATTTCGGAAACGGGGTGCAGACGGTGGATTGCGGCCGAGAAGGCCGACATCACCTCGTCCTGATCGGGCAGCTGCTGCGGCTTCAGCGCGGTGTTGCCGAACACCAGGCGGGTGACGTTGCCGGTCTCGGGCACCGGCGCCGGCTCGGCCAGGGGCAGGTCGGCGGCCAGCTGGGCGGCGGTCATCGTCCGCTCGGCGTTGGCCTGGGCCTTGATGGCCTTGATCCACGCCTTGCGCGCCTGGGCATGGCGGCGGGCGTCGTCGGCGCTGGCGAAGCCGCTCGCCTCGCGCACCTCGGCGAAGCCGAGATAGGCCCCGGCCAGGCTGTAGACGTGCAGGCCTTCCAGCGGGTTCTGCGGGTCGTAGCGCACCATCAGCTTCTCGCCGCGGTGTTCCAGCAGGAACTCCGCCCAGAAGCTGTTTTCCAGGATCTTCACCATGCCGCTGTCGCGGTTGGTGGTGACCCCCTCGGCGGCCAGCAGCCACAGGCGCGCCTGCTCGGGCGTCGCCGTGCGGATCAGCCCCTGGTCGGAGGCCTTGCGGTAGGATTCGGCGAAGACGTCGTCGAAGGAGCGCCCCTGGGCGATCTTGGTCCGCCGTCCCGCCCGCGCGTTCCACTTGGCGATCTCGCTGGACACCACCGCCAGGAAGGTGTCGAGCGGAACGGCGCGCTCACCGTAATTGGCCGGCTTGGTGGTGGGCGAATTGCCGGTATAGGCCCCGGCGAAGGCCGGATGCTTGGCCAGGTCGGTGGCGAAGTCGCGGAACGACCGCTCGATCGGCTTGGACTGGCCGGAATAGGGCAGCGTGAAGCGCACCTGCATGCCCAGCTGCTCGCAGATGCCGATGGGGTCTTCGTCCCGCACCTTGAAGCGGAAGCGGTGCTTGGCCCCGGCGGTCAGCAGCTTGTTGGCGAAGGCCCGCGTGTTGTCGAACCACACGTAATCGGGAATGCCGTATTGCTCGACCACGTCGCCCAGCGCCAGGCGGATCACCTCGCGGTTCTCGCTCTTGTCCACCCGCCACGCCAGGATCTTGTTGGAATACAGGTCCTGGAACGGCACCATCACCGGCCGGGTCACTTCGCCGTCCGGCCACTCCACCCGCACGTCCCAGATGTGGCCGTCGCCGTTGATGGCCTCCAGCGCGTGGAAGCAGGACCGGTCGCGGTCCTGCGGCGGGTACATCCGCTTCAGGGCGTCCGGCCCCTCGCGGCGCAGCACCAGGATGGGCGCGGCGATCTCCCGCTCCACCTTGCGCGCCACGCTCTTCTCGGCCGGGATGGTCCAGCCGTTCTGTTCGGCCAGCTCGCCCAGCCGCCGGTAGCAGGCGGTCAGCGTCGGCTGTTCCAGGCGCAGGTAGTCTTCCTTGAACGCTTCCCAGGCCTCGAACGAGAACTCCGCCTCCTTGGTCCGCCCGGCATAGCGGTCGGCCAGGAACGGCAGCCAATCCTTGCGGTCGCGGCCCGCCACCCGGGCGTACCAGCCCCAGATCGAACTGACCGCCACGCCCACCTGCGCCGCCACCAGCGGCACGGCGACTTCCTTCTTCTGGCCGTTGCGCAGCAGCGCTTCCACCATGTCCAGCGCCGACAGCCGCTCCTTGGCCTTCGCCTTCGCCTTGTCGGGCTGGCGGTCGAACCACGCCCACATCTCGGCCACCTCGGCGCCGGCCTTGGCGTCGTCGCGGCTGGGCTCGGCGGCCGGCGCCGCGGCGGCCAGCAGCTTGGCCTGGACGCGCGAGGGCAGCAGCGAGAGGTGGTATTCGAAGCCGCCGCCTTCTTCGGCCGGGCGCCAGATCCCCAGCGGATTGTCGGAGCGCCACATCTTCTCCGGCGCGCGCCACCCGTAGGTGCGAACGTTCTTGTTGAAGCCCTGGGGCGACACATCGAGCGTCTTGGCCATTTCGGCCGCCGTCAGCCAGCCGTCCTTCATGGCCGGCCTCCCGCCCGCGCCGCCTTGAGGGCTTGGCGCTTGCGGCGCTCGACCTCGGCGCCGGCCTCGGCCAGCATGCCGACCTCGATCCACGGCACCAGGCGCCGGTGGACCACCACATGGTCGATGGGCTCGGCCAGCAGCCCGATCAGCCGGGAATCGGCCGTGGCCCGCGCCAGGGCGGTGTAGCGCAGCACGTTGATGACGTGGTCGGTGCGGGCCTGGCTGAGAGCGGCGTTGAGCCCGTTCTCGGTGACCCGCTCGCCCAGGAAATCGCTCATGCCCTGGACGATGACGGCGCGGTCCTTGCCGGATTCCTCGATCGCCGCCTTCATCCCCAGCGTCAGCCGGGCATAGAGCGACCCGGCCCGCGTGACCTCGGGGGCGAACACCGGCACCAGCTCGCGGCCGACCGGCGGCGCATAGGCCAGCAGGTCGAGGGTGTGCGGGCAGCGTTTCGTCATACCGCCCCCCTGCCACATTGCCGGCCGGCCGCCCCCGCCATGGCGGTGACGGTGACGGCCGGCCCGGCTTCCCCTACACTCGGCGTTGCCACACAACCGAGGAGGGAACCCTGATGAACACTGACCAGAGGATTGAGCTGCTGCGCCTGGCTACCGATCTCGCGGTGGCGGCCTTGGACGATAAGACCGCCGCCACTATGGGAGCGAAGCACAAGGCCGAGGTGGCGGCGAAGGCAGCGGGGACCGATGCCCTCGCTCAGCTGGTGAAGCACTACTTCGACCATCTGTGCCTCCTAGCGCAGCCAGTTGAGGAAGGCTGAGCGGAATTCAGGGGGGACGAGAGCCTGGAAAGCCAGAAGCAGTACGTCTCCCCCCTCATTCAGAGCGCGCTCGCCCAGACGGCCTTCGATCAGACGAACCACCTCCATCGCCAGCTCCAGCTTGGTGGTAGCGGCGGCTGCGTTGTCGGTGAGCAGAATCGTCGCCATCACGCCGCCTCCTCGCCGTCGAGGAACGCCTGCCGCGCCCCGTCCTCGTACAGCTGCGACAGGAACCGCTCCCTGGCCTTGGCCGACGCCCGGTTCCAGGCGGACACCAGGGTCTGGTACATGCGTTCGTCGGGGGCCGGCTCGACCTTGCGCCGGCCCTCCACCTCCGCCACCGCCTCGGCGACGTTGGCGGCCGGCTTGTCGCCGCGCAGCAGCGCGTCAAGCACCTTGGCCTGCAGCTCCGGGCCGCACTTGGCCAGCGCCTTCAGCTGGCCCTGGTGGTCGGCGAGAGGGGTCCCGGGGATGCGGGCGCGGGACGCGGCCGACAGGGCTGTCCAGATCTTGATATCCATCTGGACTGCGCGCATGGACAGGCCGGCCTTTTCCGCCGCGTCGGATGCAAACGAAATTTTTTCGTTTGCATCGTACCACCGCGCCAGCGCCCCGGCCCGGCCGCGCGCCGTATCGGGATACATCTCCTCCCACAGCCGCTTGCGCTCGGCCAGGAAGCAGGCGCGGTCGAACGCCGTCAGCTCGTGCCGGCACAGGTTTTCGTCGATCTCGGCCAGCCGGGCTTGCAGCTCCGAGCCGTCACGGATCACCGCGTCGATGGCGGCATCGCCGATGGCCTCGACCGCCGCCAGCCGGTGGGCGCCGGCCGTCAGACGGTACCGCCCGTCTTCGCCGGCCCGGCGCACCTGGATCGGCTGCAACAGGCCGGAATGCTGCTTGGTGCGGTTGGCCAGGATGGAATGGCGCAGCACCTCGACCCGGGCCGGGTCGACCACG
>JAKAFA010000161.1 GCA_021818185.1 Pseudomonadota bacterium
GGCCGGCCGCTGGACTGAGCGCCCGGCCTGTTCGGCCCGGATGAACCGGCCGGGGCGGCGGGCGGGGGCAGTCCCGATCCGCCGCCCGCGGGGAAGCGGTGCGGCTTACGCCAGTTGCCCGGAATCCAGGGCGTAGCCGGCGGCGCGGACGGTGCGGATGATGTCGGTGTCGTTCTCGCCGTTCAGCGCCTTGCGCAGGCGGCGGATATGGACGTCGACGGTGCGCGGCTCGACATAGATGTCGGGACCCCACACGGCGTTGAGCAATTCCTCGCGCGAGAACACGTTGCCCGGATGCTGTAGGAAGAATTGCAGCAGGCGGAATTCGGTGGGGCCCAGATGGATCGGGCGCTCGCCGCGGGTGACCCGGTGGGCCGCCTGGTCCAGAGACAGGTCGCCGAAGGTCAGCACGCCCTTTTGCGGCGCCGGCTGCACCCGGCGCAACAGGGCGCGGACGCGGGCCATCAGTTCCGGCAGCGAGAACGGCTTGGTCATGTAGTCGTCGGCGCCGGTGTTCAGGCCGCGGATCTTGTCGCCCTCCTCGCCGCGGGCGGTGAGCATGATCACCGGCAGTTCGCGGGTGGTGGGCTTGCGCCGCAGCTGGCGGCAGACCTCGATGCCCGACAGCGAGGGCAGCATCCAGTCCAGGATCACCAGATCGGGCTTGCGTTCGGCCACCATGGTCAGCGCCTCTTCGCCGTCGCCGGCATCGCAGACGCGGTAGCCTTCCTTCTCAAGGTTGTACCGCAGCATGGTCACGAGGGCGGCCTCGTCCTCGACGATCAGGATAAGCGGCTTCATCGGATCGATCCCCTGGAATATCCCGCAACATGGGCGCCGGTTGGCGTAGTCATTCGGTGGCGACGGCGTTGCCCTTGGGCCGCGCTCCCTTGATGGTGGTGCCGACCACCACGAAATGGAGCACTTCGGCAATGTTGGTGGCGTGGTCGCCGATGCGTTCGATGTTCTTGGCCATGAACATCAGATGCGAGCAGGCGGTGATGGTCCGGGGATCTTCCATCATGTAGGTCAGCAGTTCGCGGAACAGGCCGGTGTACATGTCGTCCACCTCCTCGTCCCGGTTCCACACGGCCACCGCCTTCTCCACGTCGCGCTCGATATAGGCGTCCAGGACATCCTTGAGGATCTCCTGCACCAGATGGGCGAGGTGGAGGACGGCGCCGACCGGGCTGACCGCCGGCAGATGGTTGAGCACCAGGGCCCGCTTGGCGACATTGGCGGCGTAGTCGCCGATCCGCTCGATTTCCGAGGAGATCTTCAGGGCGGCGACCACATGGCGCAGGTCGCTGGCCACCGGCTGGCGCAACGCCAGCATGCGCACGGTGAATTGCTGGACTTCCTGCTCCAGCTCGTCGATGCGGGCGTCGCCCGCCACCACCCGGCTGGCCAATTCGGAATCGCGCCTGGCCAGCGATTGCAGGGCCGAAGAGAACTGGGCTTCGGCCATCCCGCCCATGCGGGCGATGATGTTGGTCAGATGGGCGAGTTCCTCGTCGTAGGATTTGACCGTGTGCTGGCTCATCGTCTGCCCTGTCTGTGCCCGGGCGTTTCGGCTCGGGCGGCCCGCTTCGCCCCATGGCGATTGCCACCGGCGATCGTAGAAATCCGGCGGGCGGGCGTCAACCGGCCGCGCCGCCGGATCTCCGATCGGGGGTGGGGGCAGTCTATCCGGACCGCGTTACCGGTCCGCGACGGTTCGGTTAAACTTTGATTGCAGTGGGCAGGGCGCCAGGGCGGCGGGAAATCAGGCGCGGTGACCGCGCAGGGCGGCGATGTTGCCGGCGTAGTCCTTGGTCTTGAACACGGCCGACCCGGCCACCAGCACGTTGGCGCCGGCCGCCACCACCTTGTGGGCGTTCTCGGCGGTGACGCCGCCATCCACCTCCAGGTCGATGGGCCGGTCGCCGATCATGCGCCGCAGGCGGGCGATCTTGTCCAGTTGGCTGTCGATGAAGCTCTGGCCGCCGAAACCGGGGTTGACGCTCATCACCAGGATCAGGTCCAGGCGGTCCAGCACATATTCCACCACCGATTCAGGGGTGGCGGGGTTGAGGGACAGGCCGGCCTTCTTGCCCAGCGAGCGGATGAATTGCAGCGAGCGGTCGATGTGGCGGTCGGCCTCGGCGTGGACGACGATGATGTCGGCACCGGCCTTGGCGTAGTCTTCCAGGTAGGGCTGGGCGGGGTCGATCATCAGATGGACGTCGAACACCTTCTTGGTCCACGGGCGGATCGCCTTGATCACCGGCGGGCCGAAGGTCAGGTTGGGCACGAAATGCCCGTCCATCACGTCGATATGGATCCAGTCGCAGCCGGCCTCGTCGATGGCCTTGACCTCGTCGCCCAGGCGGGCGAAGTCGGCCGACAGGATGGATGGCGCGATCTTGACGGTCATCGACGGATTCCCCCAATGAAACAATACGGAGCAAGAGAGATGACGGGACCGCCATGCCCGGGTGCCGGACCCGGGCATGGCGGGAAGCGGATCAGACGATCTTCGGATCCAGGTCGCCCTTGGCGTAGCGGCCGAACATCTCCTCCAGCGAGGAGACGCGGATCTTGCTGGCCTGGCCGGCGGCGCCGAACGCCTCGTAGCGGGCCTTGCAGATGCCGACCATGCCGTTCTGCGCTTCCTTCAGGTACTTGCGCGGGTCGAATTCCTTGCGGTGTTCCGCGAGGAAGCGGCGGATGGCGCCGGTCGAGGCCATGCGCAGATCGGTGTCGATATTGACCTTGCGCACGCCGTGCTTGATGCCCTCGACGATTTCGTCCACCGGCACGCCGTAGGTCTGGCCCATGTCGCCGCCGTAATTGTTGATGATCTCCAGCCAGTCCTGCGGCACCGAGGACGAGCCGTGCATCACCAGATGGGTGGTGGGGATGCGGGCGTGGATTTCCTTGACCCGGTCGATGCGCAGCACCGCACCGGTCGGCTTCTTGGTGAACTTGTAGGCGCCGTGGCTGGTGCCGATGGCGATGGCCAGGGCGTCCACCTTGGTCTGCTTGACGAACTCGGCCGCCTCGTTGGGGTCGGTGAGCAACTGCGAGTGGTCGAGGGTGCCCTCGGCGCCGATTCCGTCCTCTTCGCCGGCCTGGCCGGTCTCCAGCGAGCCCAGGCAGCCCAACTCGCCCTCAACCGACACGCCGCAGGCATGGGCGAAGCTGACCACCGCCGAGGTGGTGGCGACGTTGTATTCCCAGTCGGCCGGGGTCTTGCCGTCTTCCCGGAGCGAGCCGTCCATCATCACCGAGGAGAAGCCGGACTGGATGGCGCGCACGCAGACAGCCGGCGAGGTGCCGTGGTCCTGGTGCATGCAGACCGGGATCTGCGGATAGGCTTCGAGCGCCGCCAGGATGAGATGCCGCAGGAACGGCTCGCCGGCGTATTTGCGCGCGCCGGCCGAGCCCTGGAGGATCACCGGGCTATCGGTGGCGGCGGCGGCCTCCATGATGGCCTTGACCTGCTCCATGTTGTTGACGTTGAACGCCGGCAGGCCGTAGCCGTGCTCGGCCGCATGGTCCAGGAGCTGACGCAGGGAAACGAGGGCCATGTTCTTAGTTCTCCCAATAGGTTGGTGCCGGCTCAGACGCGGGCGAGGGCAGCCTCGGCCACCGCCTCGGCGGTGATGCCGAAATGGGCATAGAGCTTGTCGGCCGGCGCCGAGGCGCCGAAGCCGGTCATGCCCACCACCGCGCCGTCCAGGCCGACATAGCGCTCCCAGCCGAAGGTGCCGAGCGCCTCGACGGCCACCCGCACGGTGCCTTCACCCAGGGTCGCCGCACGATACTCCGGCGATTGGCGATCGAACAACTCCCAGCATGGCATCGACACCACCGCGGTGCCCACGCCCTTGGCCTCCAGCAGCGCCTTGGCCTTGAGGGCCAGCGACACCTCCGAGCCGGTGGCCAGCAGGGTGACCTTGCGCTCGCCCGCCGCCGGGGCCAGGACATAACCGCCCTTGGCGGTCAGATTCTCCGACGCCTCGGCGCGCAGCGTCGCCAGGTTCTGGCGCGACAGGGCGAAAACGCTGGGGCCGTCGGCATTGTCCAGGGCGGCCTCGTAGGCCTCCATGGTCTCGACGCCGTCGCAGGGACGGAACACCAGGACGTTGGGCGTGGCGCGCAGGGCGGCCAGCGTCTCGATGGGCTGGTGGGTGGGGCCGTCCTCGCCCAGGCCGATGGAATCGTGGGTCAGCACGTAGAGCACCCGTTGGCCCATCAGGGCGCTCATGCGCAGGGCCGGCCACAGGTAGTTGGCGAAGATCAGGAAGGTGCCGCCATAGGGGATGAAACCGCCATGCAGCGCCAGGCCGTTCATCACCGCCGCCATGCCGTGCTCGCGGATGCCGTAATGAATGTAGCGGCCGCCGAACTCGCCGGGCTTGATGGAGGGCTTGCAGGCCTTGGTGTCGGTCAGGTTGGAATGGGTGAGGTCGGCGGAGCCGGCGATCATCTCGGGGATGGCGGCGGTCAGCACCTCCAGGCAGTCCTGGCTGGTCTTGCGGGTGGCCAGGCTGGGCTTGTCCGCGACGATCCGCGCCTTGTACTCGGCGGCGGCCTTCCGCCAGCCCTCGGGCAGGCGGCCCTGGATGGTGCGCAGGAACTCGGCCTGGCGGGCGGCGTCCAGGGTGGCGAACCGGCCCTCCCAGGCGTCCCGCGCGGTGGCGCCGCGGTTGCCGGCGGCGCGCCAGGCGGCCAGGACGTGGTCGGGCACCTCGAAGGGGCCATAGGGCCAGTCGGCCTGCTGGCGGGCGGCGGCCAGTTCATCGGCGCCCAGCGGCGCGCCGTGGGTCTTTTCGCTGCCCTGCTTGGTGGGGGCGCCCTTGCCGATGACGGTGCGGCAGGCGATCATGGTCGGCCGGTCGCTGTTGCGCGCGGCGGCGATGGCTTCGGCCACCGCCTCGGGGTCGTGGCCGTCCACCTTGGCGGTGTTCCAGCCGGCGGCGGCGAAGCGGGCGCACTGGTCGTCGGAGGTGGCCAGGGCGGTGTCGCCGTCGATGCAGATGTGGTTGTCGTCCCACAGCACGATCAGCTTGGCCAGCTTAAGATGGCCGGCCAGGGTGATGGCCTCCTGGCTGATGCCTTCCATCAGGCAGCCGTCGCCGGCGATGACATAGGTGTAGTGGTCCACCGTCGCAGCGCCGTAGCGGGCCGCCATCATTGCCTCGCCCAGCGCGAAGCCCACCGCGTTGGTGATGCCCTGGCCCAGCGGGCCGGTGGTGGTTTCGGCGGCGGCGACATGGCCGAATTCCGGATGGCCGGCGGTGCGGTAGCCCAACTGGCGGAAATTCCTGATCTGCTCGATGTCGACGTCGTCGTAGCCGGTCAGGTAGGCGAGCGCGTAGAGCAGCATCGAGCCGTGGCCGGCCGACAGGATGAAGCGGTCGCGGTCGGCCCAGCGGGGGGCCTTGGCGTCGAACTTGAGGAACCGGGTGAACAGCACCGTGGCAACGTCGGCCATGCCCATGGGCATGCCGGGATGGCCCGACTTGGCCTTCTCGATGGCGTCGGCCGCCAGGAAGCGGATGGCGTTGGCCATCTCGGCATGGGTGGCGACGGCCTTGGTGGCGGGAGCGTTCATCGGTGTCGGTCCTCTCTAGATGACGGTATGGCCGAGGGCGGCCTTGACGAGGTGATAGGTGACCAGCAGTTGCGACAGGGCGAGCGGATGGCTGACGGCCGGCTCGTTGTTGTCGTCCACGTACGTCCCCAGTTTGTCGCGCAGGTGATGGGCCTCGGGGATCAGGCTCCACAGCAGGTCTTCCACCGAACGGGCGCGGCGCCCGTCGATATCGCCGGCGATGTCCAGCACGTCCACCGGCTTGCCATCGACGTCGCGCGCCAGGGTCAGCCGGAAGCCCGACCGCCCGCCGGCATCCACCACCGGGCCAAGGTCGGGATGGGGCAGGGTGGGGCGGAGCGTGTGGCGGACATTGAGCCTGCTGCCCGCCACCTCGGCCTCGCCCTCGGGCGGGAAGAACCGCACCACCATGTCGGCGAAGGTCCGCTGCGGCTGGATGAACTCGCTGCGGTCATGCGCGCGCTTCTCCACCGACCGCATCACCTCATCGGGGGTATAGCCCCTCTCGGCGCAATCGCGGGCCAGCTTCCACCGGATGCGCGTCACCTCGTCGGGGTCCAGGAACACCTTGACGTCGTAGCAATCGCGCAGGGTCCGGCTGTGGTAGCCCAGCAGGCCCTCGACGATGATGTAGTCGCAGGGCTCGATGCGGTTGGGCCGGCCCAGGGTGCCGCGGCGATGGTCGTAGGACGGCTTCAGGATGGGCTGGCCGTCGCGCAGCAGGCGCAGATGCTGCTCCAGGATGCCCAGGTGGTTGGCGGCCGGCGACAGTGCGGTTACCCCATTGGCCCGGCGCTCGGCCCGGTCGTAGCGGTGATAATCGTCGGTGGCCAGGATCAGCACCCGCGACGGCCCCAGGATGGTGGCGATGCCCCGCGCCAGGGTGGTCTTGCCGGTGGCGGAATCGCCGACGATGCCGAGAATGACCGGGCGTTGCAGGGTGCGGTTGTGGGGCATTGCCCTCATCCTTGCCGGGGGTGCCAGGTGGACAGCATCTGCCGGGGACCGGCTTCGCCGCCGACCATCAGGGTGGTGGTCTTGTCGACGCCGCCGCTGCGGACCACGCCTTCCAGCAGCAGGCCCGAGGTGATGCCGGTGGCGCAGAACAGCACGTCGTCCGAGGTGACCAACTCGTCGAGCCGCCACCACCGGCCGGTATCCAGTCCCGCCTCGTCCACGGCGCGGCGCTCGGTGGCCAATTGCGGATCAAGCCGGGCCATGAACTCGCCGCCCATGGCGCGGATGGCGGCGGCCGACAGCATGCCCTCGGGGCAGCCGCCGGTGCCGAGCAGCGCGTCGACGCCGGAATCCGGGATGGCCGCCATCAGCGCGCCGGCCACGTCGCCGGCCGGATACAGCAGCACCCGCGCCCCCATGGCATGGACACGGGCGACCAGATCGCGGTGGCGGGGCTTTTCCAGCACGTAGACGGTAAGGTCCTCGACCGGCTTGCCCAGCAGCCGTGCCAGGGCGGCCAGCTTGTCTTCGACCGGCGCCGCCGGGTCGATGCGGCCGCGGGCGGCGGGCGGGGCGGCGAATTTCTCCATGTAAAAGGCCGGGCCGGGATCGAACAGGCAGCCGGCCGGCGCCATGGCGATGCAGGCCATGGCGTTGGTCATGCCCTTGGCCAGGAAGCTGGTGCCCTCGACCGGATCGACCGCGATGTCCCAGACGGGCGGTCGCGCGGCATCGCCGAAGCGTTGGCCATGGTAGAGCAGGGTGGTTTCGCTGACCGGCCCCTCGCCGATCAGGATCCGGCCGTCGATGCCCAGCGCGGCCAGCGCCTCGGCCATGGCGGTGATGGCGGCGGCGTCGCTTTGCGCCCGCTCGCCGCGCCCCAGCCAGGCATAAGCCGCACGGGCTGCCGCCTCGGTCACCTTGCGTAGGTCGTAAGCCCCCACCGCCTGGTCGGCGCGGATGTCGCGCATAACCGTCATCCTTCCCGCTTCCTCCGACGGACCTGCCTTTTTCTCCGATACTGGCCGGCCGGGTCAAGGCGGGGAACACCCACCCGGAGGGAGCTCCGAAATCTTGTGGAGGGGTGCAACCCCGCCCGGCCGGGCGGGGGCACGCCCTCAGCGCGAGTCTTGCGGCAGCATGCGCCGCAGCACGTCGTCTTTCAGCACGAGATGGTGGCGCAACGCCGCGGCCGCGTGCAGGCCGACCAGCACGCCGGTCGCCCAGGCCAGCACCTCGTGCATCCCTTCCGTCAGTTCATGCAAGTCATGGTTCTTGGCCACCAGATCCGGAAGCGTCAGGCCCAGCAGGTGGACGGGATGGCCGCCGGCCTGCGACATCACCAGGCCGGACAGCGGCATGGCGAACATCAGCAGGTAAAGGCCGGCATGGCCGGCCTGGGCGGCCAGCCGCTCCAGGGCGGGGGTGGCGGCGGGCAGCGCCGGCGCGCCCTTGGCGGCCCGCCAGGCCAGGCGGATGACCGCCAGGGCCAGTACCGCCACGCCCAGTTGCTTGTGGAGATCGACAATCTCGCCGCGCAGATCGCCCTTGGGCAGGAAGACCATGCTGGTGCCGATGGCCAGCAGGGCGATGATCAGCACCGCCATCGTCCAATGGAGACTTTTGGCGGTAGCCGTGTACTGGGTAGCCGTGTACTGGGTGGCCGATCGATGCATCGTTTGCCCCGTCCTTGCTTGCTTAGCGCGCCTCGCGGCCCTTCAGATAGAAAGCCACCGCCTGCGCCCGGTTGCCCACCCCAAGCTTGTCGTAAAGGTTCTTGAGGTGGAATTTCACGGTGTTGAGGGAAATGTCGAGCTGGCCGGCCATCTGCTGGTTGGTCAGGCCGCCGGCCAGGGCGGCCAGCAATTCCCGTTCGCGCGGCGTCAGCCCGGCCAGGGGATCGGAGGCCAGGCTGGACACGTCGATGAACGGGAAGACCATGCGGCCCGCGGCCACCGCGATGATGGTGTCCAGCAGCTGTTCCGGCGGCTCGCGTTTGGAACAGAACCCGGCGGCGCCCAGGGTCATCGCCTGGCGCGGCACATCGGGGTTTGGGCTGCCGGTATAGACGATCAGCCGCGGCGCGTCGCTGCGGCCGCGCATGGCCTGCAAGACGCCGCGCCCGTCAAGATAGGGCATTTCCCAGCCGATCACCCCGACGTCGAAGGGCAGGCGTTCGACCGCCTCGACGAAGCGTTCGCCGTCCGAGGTGACCGCGGCCAGCGCGAACCGCTCGTCGCCTTCGAAAATCTTCACCAAACTGCTTTGCAGCAATGGGTTCTTTTCGGCGATCACCACCTCGATCGCCCGCTTGGTTGTCACGCCCATTGTTTTCTGTCCTCCCCCGGGTACGGTCCGTCCTACCCGATGGGGCGATCATACTCCGTATCAGATTTCTCGCAAATAGATAGTGTAGGATTTCCCTACCCCCGAACGCCTTTGCGGTCGGAATTGGCAACCCGCTGATGGTGATGGCGGGTGTGGTGGACGTGGTGGACATGCTTGTGGTGGTGGAAAGCGTGACGGCCGACTTTCACCAGGCCGATGGTGGTCGGGCGCGAGGCCGCGTGGTCACCGAAGGGGCGGGCGGCCGGCAGGGTGGCCGCCACGGTCTGTAGCTTGGCGGCCGAGGCCGGCCGGTCGTAGACGAAACCCTTGGTCCGGTAAATCCGGTTGCCGTATTGCTTGGCCGGCCGGTACCACACCCGAACCCGCGTCCAGTCGTTGTGGCGCGATACGTCGAGATCGGAA
>JAKAFA010000162.1 GCA_021818185.1 Pseudomonadota bacterium
CTCGGACTGGAACATGGAACCGATGAGCGGCCTCCAACTCCTGCGCGAAGTCCGGGCCGATTCCCGCCTGAAGGACACCCCGTTCATCATGGTGACCGCCGAATCCAAGTCCGAGAACGTCGTCGCTGCCAAAGAAGCCGGCGTATCCAACTACATCGTCAAGCCGTTCAACGCCGATACGCTGAAAACCAAGCTGGTATCGGTCCTGGGGGCGTTCTGAGGCCGATTTGCCGCACCGAGCGGAAATCGCCGCGGCCGGTTAAATCTTAGGTTTTGGTCGCATTATGCCGATGGTATGGTATTGCCCTTACCAAAGGTACCCAGCCCAGGAAAAGCATGCACGTCTCAACCAGCCTCTGGACTCCGGCCCGCGGATGGGTGCCTGCACACCCGGCCGGCTTCCTGGCCGATCTGGTCCTCTACTTCATCAGCCCCGGGCTTGCCGCCAACACCGATCCCTGGCCGCTGTTGTCCCGGCGTTACGCCGGTGCCCATGTGGTCGGCTGCACCACCGGCGGGGAAATCCTGGGCGAGGACGTGCAGGATGACACCCTGGTCGCCGCCGCGATCCGCTTCGACCATGCAACGGTGCGGGTGGCGGCGGGCCGCGTGACCCCGGCGGAATCGCGGGCCAGCGGCCAGGCCTTGGCCGCCAATCTGCCGGCCGAGGATCTGAGGCTGGTCTACGTGCTGGCCGACGGCATGCTGACCAACGGCAGTGCGCTGATCGCCGGCCTGCGCGAGACGCTGAGCGAGGACGTCCTGCTGACCGGCGGCCTGGCCGGCGACGGCGCCGCCTTCTGCCGGACCCTGGTGGGCTGCGACGGGCCGCCGGTCCAAGGGCAGGTCGCCGCGGTGGGACTCTATGGCAAGCGCCTGCGCCTCGGCTGGGGCAGCGTCGGCGGCTGGGAACGCTTCGGCCCGGAACGCACGGTAACCTGCGCCCAGGCCAACGTGCTTTACGAACTGGATGGCGAGCCGGCGCTTGACCTGTACAAACGCTATCTCGGCGATGAGGCCGCCAACCTGCCGGGCAGCGCCCTGTTGTTCCCCCTGACCGTGCGGCCGCACGACGCGCCGTCCAGCGCCGTGGTCCGCACCGTGGTGGGCGTCGACGAAGCCGCCCGCAGCATGACCTTCGCCGGCGACATTCCGCCCGGCAGCATCGTCCAGCTGATGCGAGGCAATTTCGACGGGCTGGTCGAAGGGGCCGCCCAGGCCGGCGAGCGGGCCGCCCAGGGCCCCTGCCTGGCCCTGCTGGTCAGGTGCATCGGCAGCAAGCTGCTGATGGGGCAGCGCATCGCCGAGGAAGTTGAGGCGGTGGCCGAGGCTCTAGGGCCCGCCGCCCTGATGCTCGGCTTCTACTCCTACGGCGAAATCGCCCCCCACGGCTTCACCGGACGGTGCGAACTGCACAACCAGACGATGACCGTAACCACCATCGGCGAGGCGTGATGCACAAGCTGCTGGAACGGCAACTGCGCAAGGCATCGCGCGCCGCGGAAGGCGGCGGCGTCGATCTCGACGTTCTTCTGGGCCTCGTCGATTCCTCCTACGAAGAGGCCGACCGCGAGCGGCGGATGAGCCGGCTGGCCGCCAACCTGATGGAACAGGAGCTGCGGGCGGCCAATCTCCAGGCCAAGCAAGTGGCCGAGCGGCACCTCAAGGCCATCCTCGACACCGTTGGCGAAGGCGTGGTCATCGCCGACCACCGCGGCGTGATCGTCGACGTCAACCGCGCGGTGCTGTCCATCTTCGGCTATGAGCGCGACCAGTTGGTCGGCCAGCGGCTGGAGGTGCTGATGGCCGGCGACGACGCCGAGACCCATGCCGGCCACATGCAGCACTATGAACGCACCGGCCAGCGCCGCGTCATCGGCCGCGGCCGCGAGGAAAAGGCCCGGCGCAGCAACGGCGAAGTGTTTCCCATCGAGCTGGCGGTCGGCGACCTGTCCGAGGTCGGTATCCCGCAATATGTCGGCATCATCCGCGACATCAGCCAGCGCAAGCAGGCCGAGGCGCAACTGGCCGACAGCGAGCGGCTATTCCGGGATTTCGCCCAATCCTCGTCCGACTGGTTCTGGGAGACCGACGAGGAACAGCGCTTTTCCCGCTTCGACGGCAATTCGCCGGTGCTGTCCGCCCTGCTGGCCGCCGGCATCATCGGCCGCACGCGCCTGGACCTGATGGCGCCGGGCGCGTCCCCCGAAGTACTGGAAGACCACCGCCAGACCCTGGCGGCCCATCGCCCATTCCGCGACTTCACCTATGACGTGGTGCTGGCCGATGGCATCCGCCGGGTTATCAGCGTCAGCGGCAAACCCGTCTTCGACGCCCGCGGCGCGTTTCACGGCTACCGCGGCACCGCCCGCGACGTGACCGAGCAGATCGCCGCCGAGGAGCAGCTGCGCACGGTAGAGAGCCGCCTGATGGAGGCGGTCGCCAGCATTTCGGAAGGCTTCGTCCTGTTCGATCGCCAGGACCGGCTGGTCACCTGCAACGAGCGCTACCGCCAGATGTTTTCCCTGACCGCCGAATCGACCCCGCCCGGCACCAGCTTCGAACAATTGCTGGTCAATTCGCTGCATGCCGGGGCCTACGAGATCGGCGGGTCGGACATCGACGAATGGTTCCGCAACCGCCTGGACGCCCATCGCGCCCCGGCCGGCGCGCCGTTCTCGCAGCGTCTGGCGGCCGGCCGCCGCGTCCGGTCGGTGGAATACCCCACCCGCGACGGCGGCGTGCTGGGAATCCATACCGACATCACCGAATCCATGATTCTCCAGGACGAGCTGCGCCACGCCAAGGAGCAGGCCGAGCGGGCCAACCAGGCCAAGTCGGAATTCCTGGCCACCATGAGCCACGAAATCCGCACGCCGATGAACGGCATCATCGGCATGACCAGCCTGTTGCTCGATACGCCCCTCGACACCGAGCAGCAGCATTTCGCCAACACCATCCGCGTGTCGGCGGAAGCGTTGCTGGGCATCATCAACGACATCCTGGACTTTTCCAAGATGGAGGCCGGACGGCTGGCGTTCGAGGACAGCCATTTCGAACTGGCGCCATTGGTCGAGGGCGTGGTGGATATCCTCAGCCCGCGTCTCAAGGGCCGCGACATCGACCTGTCCACCTATGTCGCCCCCGAGCTTTCCGGCGTTTTCGTCGGCGATGGCGGCCGCTTGCGGCAGGTTCTGATCAACCTGGCCGGCAACGCGGTCAAGTTCACCGAGCGCGGCAGCATTTCCATCAGCGCCACCCGCCGCGCCGGAGCGAACGGCGAGATGCTGCATTGCGCGGTCGCCGACACCGGAATCGGCGTCCGCGACGAGGCGAAGGCCCGTCTGTTCTCCAGCTTCAGCCAGGCGGATTCCACCACGGCGCGCCGTTTCGGCGGCACCGGCCTGGGTCTGGCCATCTCCCGCCGGATCGTCGAGGCGATGGGCGGCCAGATCGGCTTCGACAGCGCACTGGGCAAGGGCAGCACCTTCTGGTTCACCGTCCCGCTGCGCCGGGTCGCCGAGACCACCCTCGCCCCCGACAATCCGCTGGCCGGCAGCCGGGTGCTGGTGGTCGACGACAACGCGGTCAACCGCGAGGTCTTTTCGCTGCAATTGCAGGCCTGGGGCGCCGCGGTGGATTCCGCCGACAGCGCGGCCGCCGGCCTGATCGCCGTGCGCGAGGCCGCGGCGGAGGGCCAGCCCTATGGGGTGGTGCTGCTCGACCACCAGATGCCGGGCATGAGCGGCCTGGACCTCGCCGCCGTGCTGCGCGCCGACCCCCAGACCCGGGATCTGGCCCTGGTGCTGGCCAGTTCGGCCATCACCCCCGGCCTGACCGACCACGCCACGCGCCTGGGGGTGGCCCGCGTGCTGAGCAAGCCGGTGCGGCCCAGTTCCCTGCTCGACTGCCTGATGGAGATCGCCGGCGTCCAGCGAGCCGCCCCCGCCGCCCCCCTGCCGGCCAGTCTGGCTGCCGACCTGCCCCTGGGCCAGGCCATGCGCATCCTGGTGGCCGAAGACAACGCCATCAACCAGCAGGTGGCTGTCGGCCTGCTTAGCAAGCTGGGGCATCGCGCCGACGTCGCCGACGATGGATCCGAGGCGGTGGCCCTGGTCGAGCGCTGCGATTACGACCTTGTCCTGATGGACATGCAGATGCCCGGCATGGACGGAATCGCTGCCACCGCCGCCATCCGCCGCCTGCCCGCCCCCAAGGGACGCCTTCCCATCATCGCCATGACCGCCAACGCCATGGAGGGCGACCGCGAAGCCTGCCTGGCGGCGGGCATGGACGATTACCTCGCCAAGCCGGTGGACCGCCACCGGCTGGGCACGCTGCTGGCCCGCTGGTACGAGCACGTCATCGGGCAGCGCCGCCTGCGCACGCCGGCCGCCGGCCCGGCCCCCGACGATTGCCGGCGTCCTCCCCTGCCGCCGCTCATCGACCGCGAGGCCCAGGCTGACCTGCGCGAGGTGCTGGGGCCGCCGGCCTTCGACACCCTGCTGAAGACCTTCCGCGAAAGCCTGCCGACCCATCTGCGCGAAATCGAGAAAGGCATGGAGGCGGGCGACCCGGCGGCGGCGCGGCTGGCGACCCACTCCCTGAAGGGCGCGGCGGCCAATCTGGGCCTGTCCCGCCTGGCGCGGCAGCTTGCCGAACTGGAAGCCCAGGTGGGCGATCCCGGCCGATGGCCCGGCCGCTTCGCCGCCATGCTCACCATTCTGGAGACGACGCTGGCCGCTCTCAACGACAGCGCCGCGTGAGGAGATCCGTCATGCTGCTTGTCCAGATCGTCGACGATACCGCCATCAATCTCGACTTGCTGGCGACGGTAGCCCGCCGGCTGGGCGACGACGTCGAGGTGAGCTGTCACCTCGATCCCCGCGACGCGCTGGCCGCCTGCGAGACCCGCATGCCCGACCTGATCGTCGTCGATTACATGATGCCGGGCATGGACGGCCACACCTATATCGAGGCGATCCGCGGCCGGCCGGCCGCCCGCGACGTTCCCGTGGTGATGATCACCGCCGCCGCCGACCGCAGCGTGCGCAACCGCGCCCTGGACCTGGGAGCCACCGACTTCCTGACCAAGCCGGTCGATGTGCACGAGGTCCGGGCGCGCCTGAGCAACCTGCTGCAATTGCGCCGCCAGACCCTGAAGCTGAAGGACCGCAACCGCTGGCTGGCCGACGAGGTCAGCCGGGCAACGCGGACCGTCAACGAACGGGAAGTCGAACTGATCGTCCGCCTGTCGAAGGCCGCCGAATTCCGCGATCCGGAAACCGGCGACCACATCCACCGCATGGCGGACTATTCCCGTCTGATCGCCCGCATCATCGGCTGCGACGACGATTTCCAGGACCTGCTGCACCGCGCCGCGCCGATGCACGATATCGGCAAGCTGGGCATCCCCGACGGCATCCTGCTGAAGCAGGGGCGCCTCGACGAGCACGAGTTCTCGGTGATGCAGCGCCATGCGCAGATCGGCTACGACATCCTCTCCGGAAGCGCGTCGCTGCTGGTCCAACTGGGGGCCGAAATCGCCCTCGGCCACCACGAGAAATTCGATGGAACCGGCTATCCCAACCGCCTGCGCGGCACCGCCATCCCGCTCTCGGCCCGCATCGTGGCGGTGGCCGACGTCTTCGACGCCCTGACCTCGGAACGGCCCTACAAATCGGCCTGGCCGGTCGAGCGGGCCCGCGGCCTGCTGGAGGAACAGCGCGGCCGCCATTTCGACCCCGATTGCGTCGAGGCCTTCCTGAGCGGCTGGGATACGGTGGAAGACATCCGCCGGCGCTTCGCCCAGCGACAGCCGGCCCCCGCCCTCGCCCAGCTGCCCTGACGCCGCTCAGCCGCCGGGGTCGGAGGGTTCGGCGGCCGAAGGCTGGGCCAGGGCCAGGGCCACGGCCTCGTCGACATTATCCACCAGGTCGATGGCCAGTTGCGCCCGCACCGTGGAGGGAATGTCCTCGACATCCTTGGCATTGCGGGCCGGCAGCAGAACATGGGTGATGCCGGCGCGGGCGGCGGCCGAGACCTTCTCCTTGATACCGCCCACCGGCAGCACCAGCCCCCGCAGGCTGATCTCGCCGGTCATCGCCGTATCGCTGCGCACCAGCCGCCCCGACAACAGCGACACCAGGGCGATGACCATGGCGATCCCGGCGCTGGGCCCGTCCTTGGGGATGGCGCCGGCCGGCACATGGATATGGATGTCGCTGGCCTCGAACATGGCGGGATCGACCCCGATGGACACCGCCCGCGCCTTGACCAGGCTGAGGGCGGCCT
This sequence comes from Pseudomonadota bacterium, assembly GCA_021818185.1. Taxonomy (GTDB): domain Bacteria; phylum Pseudomonadota; class Alphaproteobacteria; order Rhodospirillales; family Magnetospirillaceae; genus JAKAFA01. The sequence continues at coordinate 6,295 of JAKAFA010000162.1, forward strand.
GGGCGCTTTCCTTCATCACCTCGCCCAACTGGCCGGTCAGGATCAGCCGGCCGGTGCCGGGCATGCGCGCCGCCTCGATGAACAGGATGTCGCCGCCCACCGGCGTCCAGGCCAGGCCGGTGGCGACGCCGGGAATGGTGGTGCGCAGCGCGGTTTCGTTCTCGAAGCGGGCCGGCCCCAGGGCCTCGCGCAGATCCGCCGCATGGATCGACACCCGGCCGGCCTGGCCCTCGGCGATGCGCACGGCCGCGTGGCGGAGCACGGTCGCCACCGCCCGCTCCAGCCCGCGCACCCCGGCCTCGCGGGTATAGTCGCGGATGATGGCGCGGATGGCGTCCTCGTCCATCTCGGCCGCGTTCTCGCTCAGCCCGTGGGCGCGAATCTGGCGCGGCAGCAGGTAGCGGCGGGCGATCGCCACCTTCTCGTCCTCGGTATAGCCGGACAGGTCGATCATCTCCATCCGATCGCGCAGCGGCGCCGGAATGCCCTCGGCCAGATTGGCGGTGGCGATGAACATCACCCGCGACAGGTCGAACGGCACCCCCAGGTAATTGTCGCGGAAGGTGGCGTTTTGCTCGGGGTCCAGCACTTCCAGCATGGCGGCGGCGGGATCGCCCTGGATACCGGCCCCCATCTTGTCGATCTCGTCGAGCATCAGCACCGGGTCGCGGGTCCCGGCCTTGCGGATGGCCTGGATGATGCTGCCGGGCATGGCGCCGACATAGGTGCGGCGATGGCCGCGGATTTCCGCCTCGTCGTGGACGCCGCCCAGGCTGACCCGAGTGAAGGCGCGGCCGGTGGCATGCGCGATGCTTTGGCCCAACGAGGTCTTGCCCACGCCGGGCGGCCCGACGAAACACAGGATGGGCGCCTTGCCCTGGGGGGCCAGCTTGCGCACCGCCAGAAACTCGACGATGCGGCGTTTGACCTTGTCGAGCCCGTGATGGTCGGCATCCAGCACCGCCCGCGCCCGGGCGAGATCGATCTCGTGCTCGCTTTCCCTGGCCCACGGCAGGTCGGTCAGCCACTCCAGATAGGTCCGCACCATGCCGTATTCGGCCGAAGCCTCGGGCATGCGTTCCAGCCGCCGCAACTCGCGCCGGGCCTGGGCGGCGATCTCGTCGGGCATGCCGGCCCGGTCGACGGAGGCGGTGATCTCGGCCATCTCGGCCCGTTCGCCGGCGTCGTCGCCCAGTTCGTGGCGGATGGCCCGCAACTGCTCCTCAAGGATATGCCGGCGCTGCCGCTCGCCGATCGCTTCGCGCGCCCGCTCGCTGACCTCGTGGGAGACCCGCAACACCTCCAGCCGATGGGACAGCGCGGTGATGACCCGGTCGAGCCGCCGCTCCAGGTCGACGGTTTCCAGAAGTTCCTGCTTTTCCTCGGCCGAGACGTCGAGGTAGCTGGCCACCACGTCGGCCAGCAGGGCCGGCGGCTCCAGCCCGCGCGCCAATTCGGCCAATTGCCGCGGCGCCTGGGGGATCAGCTGGATGATCTCCAGCGCCAGGTCGCGGAGATGCCGCACCCGTCCCTCGATATTGGCCCCCGTCTCTTCCGGCTCGGGAATGGGGCGGATTTCCGCCACCGTCATCGGACTTTCCTGGAGGAAGGCCTCGACCCGGAACCGCTGCATGCCCTGGCAGACCAGATGATGCTCGCCCTCGGCGGTGGTGACGAAGCGGATGATGTTGGCCGCGGTCCCCACCCGATAGAGGTCGCCCTCGGACGGCCGGTCGATGCTGGCATCCCGTTGCAGCACCAGACCGATGGGGCGCTGGGTACGCAGGGCTTCCTGCACCGTGGCCAGCGACGCCGGCCGGCCGACGGCAAGGGTGGTCATCGTCCCCGGAAACAGCACGGTGTCGCGGGTGGGGACGATCAGGAGGGGCTGCGGCGCCCCGCTGGCGGCATTGATCCCGCCCGGACCTGGTTCCCCGGAGCTTGATTGCACGGTCATCACCCCAGCTTGCGGAAAGTAAGGCGAAGGCAGCCGTTCACCAGCCGATGCTCGTCGAGCCGCAGGCCGGCCGCCGGCAGTGGCAGGCGCCGCTCGAAATGGCCATGGGGGATTTCCAGACGGAGCAGAGCCGCCTGCGGCGGCAGGTCCAGCCGGCGCTCGCCGGTAACCACCACGACGCCGTCGGCGATGGCGATGCCGATGTCGGACGCCGCCACACCCGGCAGCGCCACCACCATCACCAGTTCGGCCTCGCTTTCGTAGATGTCGGCCGGGGCCTCCCAGGCCGGCTGGCGGGCGCCCGCGGTGCGCGGCACCAGGAAGCGCAGCCGTTCCGCTTCGGCCTGGGCGAGGACGTTGCAGGCCTGAACCCACATGAGATCGGCGATGAATCGATGCACCGCTGCACACCTTTCCGTCACCGCTGGTAAATGGCCCGCCGCCGCCGCCCCGCCAGAAGCCCATCACCATTGCACCGTCCCCCTACCCCGGCTGGCGGCACCGCAGGCGACGATGGACAGTTCCGCCACTTCCAGGAAGTGCGCGCCGAACTGGACCGGGCACGCACCAGCCTGGCCGAGCGCAAGCTGGTGGAAAAGGCCAAGGGCAACGGCGAGGTGGAGCGGCCCACAATACCCCGTCCAGGCCGGGCAACGCTGCCCGGCCGACGGACAGGAACAAAGGCGTTCCAATGACGCTTGCGCCCTGCCACGGGCAGCGCGGCGGCTTCGTTGGAGCGCCTTTTTGTTTTCCCCGGTCCCTTGGCCGGAACGCAAGGAGTTCCGCACCGCCGGCGACGAGGTGTTCGCGCCGATCAACCGCGGCCCCCATCGCGGCGGGCCGCTGGCCGAGGGCATCGTCGCCGGCCGCAAGGTGGCCGGCCGCCGCC
>JAKAFA010000163.1 GCA_021818185.1 Pseudomonadota bacterium
ACCGCTTCCATGTTCAGCCACTCCAGCCGTCCATACCACGTTGATTTCTATATCAGATTCACGCCATTTGGTCACGAAATGGCTCGGCCATCTGGGAAATCCGGGATGAAGGGTCTTGGAGACAAATTATGGCCGCCGGCGTGTGAACGTGGGTCTTCGGGCGCCGAGGTGGCGCATCGGAGGACGTTCGCCTGAGAGAAACGGTCAACGCGGTCATGTTGCCGATGAGCGGCACGGCGTTGCAGCCGCGTTGGCGGGGCGAGCAGCCATGCCTTCCGGCAGGCAGCAGCACCCATAACAAGGCCATAACATACCAATTGCAACCTTACCGGTTAAATAGATAGCCGCAGACGTCCACCGCCTCTCCTCGAGCTGTGCACGCTCAAAGCCGGAACGCTCACCCCATACGTCAGGCGTATGCTTTACGAAATGTCAATTTTTGACTGAAAAAAAGAACCATTAGTTACAATTGAGGTGACCATAACCCGATGCCTTGATCTATGTCAATTCACTAATGCTTTCCAGCCGGCCCCCCATCGCCGACCACATGCACCAAGCGCCGGCAATCGATTGGGCCTGTGGATCAATGCGCCGGTAAACGGGCTGGGCGGCGGCGACGGATATCGGCACGCGAAACCGTTGCCAATTCCGAATGGTTAAGGGAGAGTGTCGGGGATGACAGAGCAGACCGCCCTCTTCGACACGCTTCTGGCGAATATCGGCGATGCCGTCCTGGTGGCCGATGGCGACCGGCGGCTGCTGCGCGTCAACCGGGCGGTGGAAGCCGTCACCGGCTACCGCGCCGACGATCTGCTGACCGGCACCGGCCATGCGGAAGAGGCCCGCGGCCAACTCCGGCGCGCCATGGCCCCCGCTGCGGATGACATCTCTGGGGACGGCCTCTGGTCGGGGCCGGTGCGTTGCGCCGACGGCACCGAGCGGCAGATGGAGGTGCGGGTCGCGGCGGTCAAGGGCGCCGGATCCCAGCCGCTTCATTACCTGGGCCTGCTCCGCCCGGTCGGGGCCGGCATGCCGGCCGAGCCCGCCGCAGAACGCCGCTTCGGGGTGGATGCCCTGACCGGCCTGCCCGACCGCAACATCTTTACCGACCGCGTCGAACAGGGCGTGCTGCAAATCACCCGCACCGGCGGCTCGCTGGCCCTGCTGATGATGGGGCTGGACCGCTTCACCCTGGTCAACGACGCCCTGGGCCACAGCGCCGGCGACCAGCTGCTGGTGGAAGTTGCGCGCCGCCTGCGCAAATGCATCCGCGAAACCGACACGGTGGTGCGGTTGGACGGTGACAAGTTCGCCCTGGTGATGGCCATCGCCGGCATGGATGACAGCGTCATCGTGGCGGAAAAGGTCCTGAGCGCCATCCGCGAACCGTTCCGCATCGGCGGCGACGAGGTGGTGATCACCTTTTCCATCGGCATCGCCCTCTACCCCCAGGATGCCCAGAGCGGCGGCGGCCTGATCAAGCAGAGCGAGAACGCGCTGCACTACGCCAAGGTTTCGGGGCGCAACCAGTACCGGTTTTTCTCGCGCGACATGAACGTCAAGGCCCGCGCCCGCCTGGACCTGGAAACCCGCCTGCGCCGCGCCCTGGCCAATTCCGAATTCGTGGTCTACTACCAGCCCAAGGTGCGGGCGCAGGACAACACCATCGTCGGGGCCGAGGCCCTGGTGCGCTGGTGCGACCCCGAGCGCGGCATGATCTCGCCGGGCGAATTCATCCCGGTGGCCGAGGAAACCGGCCTGATCGAGCAGATCGGCGCATGGGTGCTGTCGGACACCTGCGCCCAGAACAAGGCTTGGCAGAACGAGGGCATCGCCCCGGTGCGGATTTCCGTCAACGTCTCGGCCCGCCAGTTCCGCAACCGCGTCTTCGTCGATTCGGTATCGCGCATCCTGGAGGACACCGGGCTGGACCCGGCCTGGCTGGAGCTGGAAATCACCGAGAGCATGCTGATGCACGACGTGGAGGCGGTGGTGCGCAAGATGACCGCCCTGCGCGAGCTGGGGCTGGGGCTGTCCATCGACGATTTCGGCACCGGCTATTCGTCGCTGTCCTATCTCGGGCGCTTCCCCATCACCACCCTGAAGATCGACCGGGCGTTCATCGCCGACGTCGACACCAACCCCAAGACCGCCGAGATCGCCCGCGCCATCATCGGCCTGTCCAAGGGGCTGAACCTGGAAGTGGTCGCCGAGGGCTGCGAGGTGGCGGAACACGTCCTGTTCCTCCAGGACCACGGCTGCCAGACCGTGCAGGGATTTTATTATTCCCGCCCCGTCCCCGCCGAGGATTTCCGCCGCATGCTGATCGGCCGCGTGCTGGACCGCGCCCCGGCGCCGGTGGCCTGACCGCCCGAGATACCCTACTCTAGCCGGTATTGCCGCTGGAACAGTTCCAGGGTCACCAGCATCCACAGCGCTTTCTCGTGGTTCCGGCGGCTGGCGACATGGGCGTCGATCAGGCGGCCCAGCCGGTCGCGGCGGTACCAGGAACCGGTCGCCGACCCCTCGCCCAGCAGCAGGTCGTGCACCCAGCCGCGCAAATGGTCCTGGAACCATTCGCTCACCGGCACGCGAAAGCCCACCTTGGGACGGGCCAGCACCGCGCGCGGCAGGATGTCGGCCATGGCCAGGCGCAGGATGCGTTTGGTGGTGAAGCCCGATACCCGCCAGCGATCGGGCAGCCGGGCCAGGAACAGGGCGAGGCCGTCATCCATGAACGGCATGCGGGCCTCGATGGAGGCCGCCATCGTCATGCGGTCGCCGCGCTCCAGCAGGTTGTCGGGCAGCCAGGACGACTGGTCGAAGGTCAGGATGCGGCGCAACGGCGATTGGGCCTTGGCGGCGCGGAACGGACGCGGGTCGGGCTCACGTTCCGGCGCCTCCACGGCCAGCAGGTCCTTTACCTCGGCCGCGGCCAGGGCGCCGAACCAGCGGGGAAAGCGCTGGCGCGGATCGGCCAGGCCGAGGCAGACGGCCAGGGTCCTGGCCCGCTGGGCTCCGAAGGGCAGGCGCTCGGCCAGCGGGGCCACCAGATGCCGATGGGCCCAGGCGGGAGCGGCGCGCTGATAAAGCGTGACCCACGGCTCGGCCACATGCTTGGGATAGCCTCCCAGCACCTCGTCCGAGCCCTCGCCGGTCAGCACCATCTTGACCGAGCCGGCGGCCTCGCGCGCCAGCCGGTAGATGGGCACGTCGGCCGGCTCGGCGACCGGCGCGTCGCGAAAGGCGGTAAGGGCTGGCAGGTCGGCGATGACGTCATCGGCCCGGATGATCAGCTCATGGTGGCGGGTACGGAACCGATCGGCCACCAACCGGGCATGGCGCAGTTCGCTGTAGCGCGCCTCGGCGAAGCCCACCGAGAATGTGTCAACCGGCAGCGCCGAGTGGCGGCTCATCAGCGCCACCACCGTCGAGGAATCCAGCCCGCCCGACAGAAAGGCGCCGAACGGCACGTCGCTGACCATGCGGACCCGGACGCAATCTTCCAGCAGGTCGGTAAACGCCGCCACCGGATCGCCGGGCGGTTCGGCCACCGGCCGCTCGCCGGCATCGGGGGGCGCCCAGTACGAGGCCTCGGTCAGCCGGCCGCGGCTCCACATGGCCCAGCAGCCCGGCGGCAGCTTGCGGATACCGGCGAACAGGGTCTGAGGCCCGGGGACGTAGCGCCAGACCAGGAATTCCCGCAACGCGGCGCGGTCAAGGCGGGCCGGCACCCGCGGATGGGCCAGCAACGCCTTGATCTCCGACCCGAAGGCCAGCCCGCCGGCCCCGTCCTCCCACAGATACAGCGGCTTCTTGCCGAAGCGGTCGCGGGCCAGGACCAGCCGGTCGCGCACGGCATCCCACAGGGCGAAGGCGAACATGCCGCGCAGCCGCTGCACGCAATCGGCTCCCCAGGCCAGGTAGGCGGCCAGCAGAACCTCGGTGTCCGACCGGGTGCGGAAGGCATGGCCCAGTCCCTCCAGTTCGTGGCGCAGTTCGGCGAAGTTGTAGATTTCGCCGTTGAACGCCAGCACCGCCCGGCCGGCCGCATCGGCCATCGGCTGCGCCCCGCCCGCAGGATCGATGATTGCCAGCCGCCGATGGCCCAGGGCCACCTGCCAGGCGCCATCGACGGTCTGGCCGTAATGCCGGCCGGCGCCATCGGGACCGCGGTGGGCGATGGCCGCAATCATGGCGGCCGCCGCCTCCGGGCCGACGGCGCCGGCGCGGTGAATGCAACCCGCAATGCCGCACATCCCGATCCTCCCCAACGGGCGGGGGCGCCCCATCCCTGCGCCGGGGGGCGCCCCCTTCCCTGTGTCGGCCCCGGCCGGGGTCAGAAGGCGTAGCCGATGCCGAACGGCGCCGGGATCAGCTGGCGGACATACTGGTCGACCCAGGCATCCACCTCGGCGATCTTGGTCTTGGGCACGTAGACGACGTCGTAGGGCTGTAGCGTGATATCCTGGCGGGTGTCGCTGCCGTCGATGGCTTTTCTCAGGTTCACGGGGATCACCGTAGGCCGCGGCGTGCCGTTGCGGCGGATCACCAGCACCTGATCCTCGCAGCCCGACGGCTTGAACCCGCCGGCCGAGGTTACCGCCTGCAAGGCGGTCAGGTCGCCGATGATGTTGACCATCTTGGGTTCCCCCACCTCGCCCGCCACGTAGACCCGCTGGCCGGCGAAGCCCTTAACGATCACCGTGATGGCCGCCTGGCGCAATTCGGCGGCATAGCGCTGCTTGAGGGCGTCTTCCAACTGAACCGGCGTCTCGCCGGCGGCCTTCACCTCGCCGGCCAGCGGCAGCGAGATGGCACCGTCCGGCCGCACCGTCACTTCCTCGTTGAGTTCCGGGTTGTAGAAGAACCGCACATCCAGGCTGTCGCCCGGCTGGATGATATAGGGCGCCAGGGCCTGCTGTTGCGGCGGCAGCGGGGCGGGATTCTCCACGGTGGTGCCACAGGCGGCCAGCAGGGCGACCGCCGGGAAAAGCACGGCCAGGACGAGCCGGCGAAAGGCGCGGGGGATGGGACTCATGGCGGATACCTCCGGGAAAGCCAGCGGACGGAATGGACGCGGCTAGTGGCGGTGCCCCAGCCGGCGGCGGGCCAGCCAGCGCCAGGCGGTTCCCACCATGTCGTCGAGCGAAGGCTGCCGCGGCGCCAGCCCCAGCACCCGCAGGGCGCGGGTGGGGTCGGCGACCAGTACGGGCGGATCGCCGGGCCGGCGCGCCGCCACCCGCAACGGCACCAGACGGCCGGTGGTCCGTTCCACCGCCGCCACCACCTCGCGCACCGACCAGCCGCGGCCGGTGCCGAGATTGAGGGTCAGCGGCCCATGGCCGGCCAGCAGATGTTCCAGCGCCGCCACATGCCAGCGGGCCAGGTCGCTGACATGGACGTAGTCGCGCAGGCAGGTGCCGTCGGGCGTCGGCCAGTCGTCGCCGTACACCTCGAGGCGCGGCCCCAGGCCGGCAGCGGCCATCAGGGCGCGGGGAATCAGGTGGGTCTCGTCGGCATGATCCTCGCCGCACTCACCATCGGGGTCGGCGCCGGCGGCGTTGAAGTAGCGCAACGCGGCGAAGCCCAGTCCATAGGCGGCGTGGAAATCGGCCAGCAGCCGTTCCACCATCATCTTCGACGACCCATAGGGGCTGATGGGCTGCAACGGGCAATCCTCGGTGACCGGCAGGCTGGTCGGCAGCCCATAGGTGGCGCAGGTGCTGGAGAACACCAGCACGCTGACCCCGTGGCGAACCATGGTCTCCAGCAGGGTCAGGGTGCCGGCCACGTTATGGCGGTAAGTGGCGGCGGGGTCGGTCATCGAGGCGCCGACCAGGCTGGACGCGGCGAAATGCATCACCGCCGCCGGGCGGTGGCGGGCGAACACGGCGTCCAGGGCCGCCGCATCGCCGATGTCGCCAGGTTCCAGCGGCCCCCAGCGCACCAGATCGGCGTGACCGGTGCTGAGGTCGTCGTAAACGATGGGCTGCCAGCCAGCGGCTGCCAGCGCCTTGCAGGCATGGCTGCCGACGAAACCGGCGCCCCCCGTGACCAGGACGGTGTCCATCGGCCCTCCCTTGCCATCACCAATGACAGCAGGAAGGTGGCATTCCGGCGGGCCGCCGCGCAAAAGGGCATAGGGCAGCCGGCCGGGGCTTTCGGCGAGACCGCCCGCTCCAAGGGAGTAAAGCGCGGCGTCGCCCGGCGCGCCGCCCGGGGTCAGGCGTGCCGCATGCCCACCAGGAACTGCTCCAGCCCGGCGCTCAGCGTGCGCGAATCGCGGGCCAGGCTGTCGGCGGCGGCCAGAACCTCGCGCGCCGCCGCGCCGGTTTCCCCCACCGCCCGGTTGACCGAGACGATATGGCCCGAGACGTCCTGCGCCCCCGCCGCCGCCTCGCCGACATTGCGGGCGATTTCGCGGGTGGCGGCCCCCTGCTGGTCGACGGCCTCGGCGATCTCGGCGGCGATCTCGTTCATCCGCTCGATGGTGCTGCCGATGTCGCGGATGGCGTTCACCGCCTCGCCCGAAGTGGCCTGGATGGCGCCGATCTGGGTGGAAATCTCGTCGGTGGCCCGTGCGGTCTGGTTGGCCAGGCCCTTGACTTCGTTGGCCACCACGGCGAAGCCCTTGCCGGCCTCGCCGGCCCGCGCCGCCTCGATGGTGGCGTTCAAGGCCAGCAGGTTGGTCTGGGCGGCGATATCGTTGATCAACTGCACCACTTCGCCGATGCGGGCGGCGGCGTCGGCCAGGCCGCGCACCACCGCGTCGGTGCGCCGCGCCGCCTCGACCGCCTCGCCGGCGATGGAACTGGATTGCCCGACCCGCCGCGAGATTTCGGCGATGGAGGCCGACAATTCCTCGGCAGCGGCCGCCACCGTCTCGACATTGGCCGAGGTCTGCTCGGCAGCGGCGGCCACGGCAGCGCTCTCGCCCCCGGCCCGGTCGGTGGCCGACGCCATGGAATTGGCGGTATTGCGCAACTGATCGGCAGCCGAACTGACGGTCTGGGCGGCCGACGACACCTGGCGCTCCAGATCCGCCGCCATCTGGATCCGCTGGGCGTGCCGGTCGCTTTCGGCGCGCTGGCGGGCCTGCTCCTGGTCCGCCTGCATCCGGCGGACGGCCAGGGCGTTGTCGCGGAACACCGCCAACGCCCGCATCATCCGGCTGATCTCATCGTCGCCGGCCACGGTCGCCACCGTGATCGCCGTATCGCCCTGGGCCAGCCGGCCCATGCCGTCGGTCACCATGTGCAGGCTGCGCGACATGCCGCGCGCCATCCACCATGACGCCGCCAAGACGAGACACAGCACCAGCACGGCGCCGCCCCCCTGCCAGGCGGCTTCGGCCCAGAAAGCGTCGGCGATGTCGTCGACATACACCCCCGAACCAATCACCCACCCCCAATCGCTGTTACCCACGACGTAGGACACCTTGGCGACCGGCCGTTGGTGGCCGGGCTTTGGCCACATGTAATCGACGAAGCCCCGCCCGTTCCTCGCCACGGTGGCAACCATCTCGGCGAACAGATGCTTGCCGTTGGGATCGACCGCCGCCGACATATCCTTGCCTTCCAGCGACGGCTTGATGGGATGCAGGAGAGTGCGGACCTGGCGGTCGATCACGAAGAAGTAGTCGCCGTTCCCATAGCGCAGGTCGCGCAACGTCGCCAGGGCGGCCTTCTGGGCCTCGGGAACGCTCATATGCCCGGCCTTGGCCTCGGCGGCAAAATGGGCGACCACGCCCTGGGCGGCTTCGACCAGTTGGCGCGTCTGGGCCCGCCGGCCATCCTCCATCTCGTGACGCAACGTATGCAGGCCGATGACGATACCGACCACCATACCGGCCAGGGACAGGCCGACGATGGCATAAATCTTATGGCCGAACTTCCACCCGCTCATACCGTTCCTGCTCCGCGACCAACCCATGGGGCGCACATCCCGTGCGGCGCTCGACGTTAGGCTAATTCGTACGGGTAGGTCAAATTCAAAGGTCGTTTTGTATGCGCAATTATCCGTCTGGATAAGAACCGTCCGACCGTAATATGGCAAATTAGTGGAAGTTTTAGCCTTTTTCTCCGGCCTAGATCTTCCCTCCCCTCTGAGAAAGAGAGGATAGCGGGCAAAAAAAGAGCCACCCTTTCAGGTGGCTCTCGATCTCGTCCGCATTCGCTGTCAGCGCGGCAAATCGGAGTATCCCATCAGGTATTCATCCACCGCGCGGGCCGCCTGGCGGCCTTCGCGGATCGCCCAGACCACCAGGGACTGGCCGCGGCGCATGTCGCCGGCGGCGAACACCTTGGGATTCGACGTCTGGTAGCGGTCGGTATCGGCCTTGACGTTGCCGCGGCCGTCCTTGGCGACGCCCAGCCCCTCCACCAGCCCGGCATGAACCGGATGGACAAAACCCATGGCCAGCAGCACCAGATCGGCCTCCAGCCGGAAGCCGCTGCCCTCCACCGGCTTGAAGGCGGAATCCACCTCAACGCAATCCAGGCCGACCACCCGACCGTTCTCGCCCAGGAAGGCGGCGGTCGCCACCGACCACAGGCGGGTGCAGCCTTCGTCATGGGAACTGGAGGTGCGCAGCTTGGTGGGCCACAGCGGCCAGGTGACCAGCTTGGCCTCCCTTTCCGGCGGCTTGGGCATGATCTCGATCTGGGTGACCGACCGGGCGCCCTGGCGGTTGGCGGTGCCGACGCAATCCGAGCCGGTGTCGCCGCCGCCGATCACCACCACCCGCTTGCCGGTGGCCAGGATGTCGGGACCGCTCAGCGCTTCGCCGCCGACCCGGCGGTTCTGCTGGGTCAGGTAATCCATGGCGAACTGCACGCCCGCCAGTTGGCGGCCGGGCACCGTCAGGTCGCGCGGCTGCTCCGAACCGCCGGCCAGCACCACGGCGTCGAATCCGTCCAGCACCTCGGCGATCGGCACATTGCCCCCGACATGGGCGTGGGTGCGGAAATGCACACCCTCGGCCTCGAGCTGCCGGACGCGGCGGTCGATCACCGCCTTGTCCAGCTTGAAATCAGGGATGCCGTAGCGCAGAAGGCCGCCGACCTTGCC
>JAKAFA010000164.1 GCA_021818185.1 Pseudomonadota bacterium
GATCTTGGACACCAGCACGAAACCGACCTGATTGTGGACCTGGAAGATCCGGGCCGATGGCCGCGCGATCTTCATGCCGCCGATGGAGACGTCCAGCACGTCGACTTCAAGCCCATCGATATGGGCCACCAGCCCGGTGCCGGGATGGCGGTCGTCGTAACGGCGGTCGTGGGAGGATCGTCTCTGGACCATGGCGCCATCCTACACAGGATGGCGGCGGAAGAATAGGGGCCAGCGGGCCGGCGGCCGACGGCCATCATACTTCCGGCGAGGGTGTGGGGCTCCGCGGCGTGTCCGCCTTTCCGGCCCCGGCCGCCCGTGTTAGGGTCGTGACGCCATCAGACGTCTCAAACGGGCGGAGCGCGGTTTGCCGATCGGCCGTCAGGACCAGGGCGGGATGATTCCCATCGCCGGCGGCGCCATCGTCCCGCGGCTCGACCTGGGCATGGTGCTGGTGGTCGATCCGTCACGCTTCGATTCCGCCGCGCTGGACGCCGGGCTGGCCGCCGAACCGGCCGCGCCGCCGCCGGCCTTCGACCGGTCGGCCGTCACCTGGCGGAGCGATCTTCGCCCGCACACCACCCTCATCCGTCTGCAAAGCCGCATCGCCGGCGGCGATCTGGGGCTGGCGGCGCGGCTGGCCGGCTTGGCCGCGCCGCCGCCCCACGCACCGGAGGGGGCCGCCCATTGCCTGGACCTGACGGCGGAGGCCGACGGCTACGGCCTGTGGTGTGACGGGACATTCCTGCGGCGGGTGGCCGGCCGGCCGGACCTGATCGGGGCGGTCTACGGGGCGGTGCTGGAATTGACCGCCTCGCCCCGGCGCCTCGCCCTTCAGATGCATGCCGCGGCGGTGGTGGTCGATGGCGTTCCCCTGGTCCTGGGGGCGCCGTCCGGCGGCGGCAAAACGACCTTGACTCTGGGGCTGGCCAAGGCCGGGGCCGAGGTGCTGAGCGACGACACCGTCGGTCTGATGGAGGACGATCTGTCCCTGGTGGGCCTGGCCGCTTCCATGCGGGTGCGGGACGGCGGCTGGCCGACGGTGGCGCCGCTGCTGGGGCCGCATGGGGCGGCGCTGGTGCCGGATGGGGCGGGAATCCGCCATGTTCCGCCTCGGCTGGCCGGCGAGGTCCGGGTGTTCAGCCCGCCGGCCGCGGCGGTTCTTCTGCTGGATTACCGGCCGGGCGCGGCGTGCCGGTGGGAGCCGATGGCGGCGGCCGAGGGCCTGGCCTTGCTGGTGCAGGCCGGTGCCGCCCTGCCGCGCGATCCCGCCCCCACGGCGCCGGCGGCCCTGGCCCGCTGGTGCAGCGGGACCCGCTTCCTGCGGTTGACCTATGGTTCCCTCGACGATGGGGTGCGCGGTGTCTTCATCATCCGGTCGGCATTGGTTCGTTGATCTCCGCCGTCTTTGCGCCGTGTTGCGGCCTCCGCCCGCAGCCTTCGATCCGTCGGAGCTGAATCTGGTGGAATGGCGCCGCCTGCTGCGGCTGGCCGGCGCCTGCTGGCTCGACGTGGCCCTGGCGTGGCGGTTCCGCGAACACGGCCTGACCGCCGCGCTGCCGGCCGTGGTGCGCGAATACCTGGAGGGCGCCGAGGAACTGGGCCGGCTGCGCGCCGAAGAGCAGATGCGTCAGGCCGGGCGGATCATCGCCGCCCTGAACGAGGCCGGCCTGCGCCCGCTGGTGCTGAAGGGAACCGCTGCCCACCTGACCGGGCTGTATCCCCCGGGTGCGCGGCTGTGCTGCGACATCGACCTGCTGCTGCCGGCCGGGGCGACGGAGGCGGCCGTGGACATCCTGCGGTGCCACGGTTACGGCGAGGCCGCGGGCTCCGCCGCACCGGTCAAGCCCGAGGCCAAGCATGCGCCCCGTCTGTTCCATCCCGACGGGATGTTCGGGGTGGAATTGCATCGTCACCTGACGCAGGGCCTGCGGGCGGTGCTCCCGGCCGACGAGGCGCTTGCCGCCGCCCGTCCGTTGCCTGCGGGTGGTCCCGATGCCCTGGTGCTGCGCTCCGATCACCGGATCATTCACTGCATCGGCCACATGATCGAGGATTACTGGCGCGGACGGCAATTGTCGCTGCGGCAGTTCGTGGAGCTGCGGGAACTGGTCCACCAGGCGGCGGCGCCTTTGGACTGGCCGGACATCGCCGCGCGTTTCGCCTCGGCCCGCACCAGCTTCCAGGCCTGCCTGCTTCTGGCCGAACGGCTGGTGGGCCTGGTGCCGCCGCCGCTGCCCCTCGATCCGGCGGCCCGCCTGGGGGCCGCCGCCAACCGCTGGCTTTTCGCCGCGGCTCCCCGCGCCTCGCGGGCGTTCGCCGGAATGCGCGGGTGGATGCACGAAGCCACCCGCCGCCGGCCCGCCGAGTTGCTGCGTCGGGCGTTGACACTCCGCTCTCCCGCCCGCAAGGTCGCCGCCATGGCGCAGGATCTGGCGGTCCTGGCCGACAGCCTCAATTGACACCAGCCGCAGAGGGGGGAACGCGATGTCGGATAGCGATCAGCCGGGTACCGAGACGGCCTGCAACGGCGGCGAGCCGGCGGACGAACGCGAACGCCGGCGCAAGGCCATGCAGAAGATGGCCAAGCTGACGCTTGGCGCCACGGGCGTGCTTGCCGTGCTGCATACCCGGCCGGCCCACGCCTCCTGACCGCGAGGGTCTGCCCGAAAACAAAAGGACCCGGCCGCGTTGGCGACCGGGTTCCTCAAATTCCGTTGGTGGAGCCGGGGGGAATCGAACCCCCGACCTCTGCAGTGCGATGTTGAGCCTGCCGGGTTTTCCGCAGTTTTCACAAGTTTTCCGGTGTTTTATAAGGCCTTGCAATTACGCTGTTTTCTGGCATAGGTTCCCTAACGCGAGTAGGCGGGAAAACCCGGGAAAATTCCTCCTCCTGCCTACTATTTGCCTACTGGCGGCGCGGAGGACCCATGCCCAAGCTCTCGAAGACCACCGTGGACAAGGCCGCTCCCGATCCGAACGGGCGCGACATCTTCCTGTACGATGACACCCTCAAGGGCTTCGGCCTTAAGGTCACCCCGAAGGGCTCGAAGGTCTACGTGGTGGACTACCGGACCCCCGAGGGGCGCACCCGGCGCTTCACCATCGGCCGCCACGGCTCGCCCTGGACCTGCGAGGAGGCGCGGAAGAAGGCCGACGAAATCCTCCGCGAATTGCGGGTGAACGGCACCGACCCCATGGAGGAGAAGGCCGCCGCCAGGGAGGCCCTGACGGTCAAGGAACTGGCCGACCTCTATCTGGCCGAGGGGCCGGCTGAGAAGCCGAACAAGAAGCAATCAAGCTGGGACACGGATCGGTCCAACATCACCCGGCATATCGGGCCGCTGTTGGGCCGGAAGGTGGCGAAGGCCCTCACGTCGGCCGATGTCGCCAGGTTCCAGGTGGACGTTGCCGTGGGCAAGACCGCCGCCGATGTGAAGACCGGATTCCGTGGCCGCGCCATCGTCGAGGGCGGCAAAGGCATCGCCGCCCGGTCCATGGCCGTCCTGGGGGCCGTCATGTCCTTCGGGGTGCGGCGCGGCCTCGTCCCGCACAACCCGGTGGTGGGGGTGAAGCCGTACAAGGGCGAGAAGATGGAGAGGTTCCTGTCGGAACGCGAGGTGGCCGCCATCTGCGAAGGCATGACCATCCTGGAGGATATCGCCATGCTCAACTCGGTCATGGCGAACGCCTTCCGCCTGCTGATGCTGACCGGCTGCCGCAAGAGCGAGATTGCCGCCCTGGTGTGGGAGGCGGTGGACTTCGACCGCGGCTGCCTTCGCCTGGCGGACAGCAAGACCGGCGCCAAGGTGGTTCCCCTCGCCGCGCCGGCCCTCAAGCTGCTGGCCGACCTGCCGCGCACCGGCTCTCCCTACGTCTTTCCCGCCACGCGGGACGGCCGGTTCGGAACGCATGTGGTGAACCCGGAGGACTGCGGCCACGTCGTTGGGCTGCAAGGCGCCTGGGAGGTAGTCCGGGTGTGGTGCGGCGTGGAGGACGTGCGCATCCACGACCTGCGGCATTCCTTCGCCTCTTTCGCCGCCGCCGATGGCGCCAGCCTGTTCCTGATCGGCAAGGTTCTCGGCCACACCCATGCCAGGACGACCGAGCGCTATGCTCACTTGTCCGACGACCCGCTCAAAGCGGTGGTGGAGCGCACCGCTGGCCGGATCGCCGCCGCCATGAAGATCGACACCGGTGAGGGGGCCGAGGTGGTCGCGCTGCCGACCGGACGCCGCAAACGGACCTGATTGTCGCCAGAAAGGCAGATAGCCGCTTGTCCCGGTAGTCCACGGGAAGGCCCCGCGCGCGCCCGCAGCACTCGTCAAGTAGCTGGCGGAGGGCGCGCGTGGGAGGGGCCTGTGGTCTACCGGGACAAGCGGCGTGGCAAGCCGCTTCGGGCAAAAAATTTTTAAATTGCAGTCCTATTCGCCTATCCTGTAACCGGGAGGAACTGGTTTTCCAAATGCCTTCGCAATTTTCCCAATGGCCTTGGCTGGAGGCTTCGTAACGAAAGCTTGGATTCTCTGGGGGTAGCCGAATGGATCTGGGTGATCAGAACACCGAACTTCAATCCAATATTCACCATCGTCGATCTTGAGATACTGGCTTGTGCCTCTCGTCGGAATATTCCTATCCACGAAAAGCCCCATTTGCTTTACGGCGGCCAAGATGGCGTCCGTAAAATGGTGGCACCTCACTTTGCGTTCGGCCTCGGTCATCCTAAGCATTCCGATCTCCTGTTACGTGTTGCGTTAGTATTGCTCTTTGCCATTTGGCAGCGCGGTTGCAAACCCGCGACTCGCCCCCTTTTGGTCGGGACTGGTCACACCCCACGCTCCAGTGGCAGGCCCCTATCCAGGAGTGGTCTGTTCTCGATGTCTCTTGCTGGCCCGGTCTCAGAGATCCTACGGGGTCTGTCCGGTATTGCTCACCAAGCGGGAGCACATCAGCAATAACTCATCAACAGCATGGCCTGACCAGTGAAGCCGGTCGGCGTCTGCTTTTGCCCTTCTGTTCCGGAGGGGCGCTCCGGGCCGATCTTTTCCAGACCTTCGGCTCGGTCCTGGGCTGGCGGATGCCGCCAGCCGGCAGCAGCAGGCAAGTTGCCTGCCGCTGGTATTCCGTCATCTCAGGTATGTGGAGGTCACGTCCTCGCGGAAATGGCCCATTTCCTGCGATACAAGCTCTTTGGCACCCTGCCAGGAATAGCCGGCCTGCTGGAGTTGTCCCATACGGTCCTGGGCGTATCCATGGCGAAGCCCGTGGGCACCGGCCGACCAGCCGAGGGCTTCCTGGCTGGCCGTGGTAAAGCTCTGGCTCCAGGCTTGGCCCTTGCCGAGGGCGTAGCTCTGTTCGTACCGAATGCCGCGGTCTGTGACGATGCGCGGCTCGGCCAACCGGGTGGCCTCCAGGCGTTGGGCCAGGGCGGCGGGAATGCTCACCTCCCGCACCAAGCCACCTTTCCCGATCACGGTGTACCGGGCGCCGCTCTCGCGGCCGGTGAAACGATCTTCCCGAAAGGCCCGGTGGGCGGAAGCCGGCTGCTCAGCGGCGGGCCGCAGGGTGGCAAGCTCATGGGCACGCAGGCCGGCGGCAGCGGCGACCTCCGTCGCCAGGCCATTGGGCGGGCTCTGGCGGGCCACGATGGCGGCTACCTGCGCAGACGTGTACGCGCGAGACTGTGTCGCCAGTCGGTCGGCTTTCTCGGCGGCGCTGCGCTGGCGCTCGAGGGTGATGCCGAGCGCGGTTTGCAGAGCCTGGCGATCAAGGTCCAGTTGCTTCTGGCCAACCTGCGCTGCGCGGGTGTCCAGGTATTCCCTGGCCTGCTCTGCCGTCATGCGGGCGACGTGCCTGTCGAATCCCTCTCGGCCGGCCTTCCCTTGCTCGGCGTACCATGCCGCCGCCTGGGTCACGGCCTGCGCGTAGGTCCTCTGTGTCCCCAGGCTGAAAATGCGGCCTTCGGCCTTTCCCTCTGCCTTGGCGGCATGGCGGCTCTTGCCGATGGAATTGGCGTGCGACAGGGCGTGTGCGGCCTGTGCCGATGCGGAGCGGAAGCTAACCATGGTGCGCGCCCTCTGCCGGGGCAGGGGCGGCGGCAATGGCCGCTGCCCCTGCCCCGGCAGAATGCCCGGTCTGCATCTCGGGGAGCGACCCCAGGTAGCGCATGACGGTGGTGTGCGTCGTCCTGATCCGGTGCTCGGTGCGCAGCCATGCGGCGATGCTGAGGTAGCTCGCGCCGGCTCGTCGCATCGCGACGAGCTCGGCGCGGTGGTGGCGCAGGCGGTCCCGCACGGGGCCGGCGGTCCAGCGGCGACGGTGTTTGAGGCTGTGCACGTGCTCTGACATCTGCTCCCCCTGGTTAGGGCGGAAAGACTGGTGCCGGGCCGCGCTGTGTCACTCTGACACAGCGCGGCCGTCATGGAGCAACGTTAACTTCCCCATGTGGGAAGTGAAATGGCTGACAGTACATGGCCGGCATACGGCAGAAATTGCGGGCACTTGCTTTCCCTGGCCAGGGGAGGAGTGGATAGGCGGCCATTTTCTGGCACTTGACTTTTTTCGTCAGGCGGCCGAAAAGGAAGGCGCCCCTGCCTGCTAAGGCCGCAGGGGTGGGGCGCTGCGGCGCCCCGAGGTGGCCTTGTCGCTCACCTCGAATCGAAGCGCGCAACGCCTAACGGCGCTGGGCGCGACCCTTGCCAGGTTTCTGACAAGTGTCGAACGGCCGTCCGAGCGCCAACTAACAAGCCGGGCAAAACCTCCACCAGGAATCTGTCCTCTGCCTGACAGGCAGCGCAATCTGCGCGTGCTGTTTGGCTCGTGAAGCTGCGGTGCGAGGTATAAGTATTGGCGGCACTTCCGCCGATATGATGAGGCCATCATGGCAACAATAATGCTATAGGCACTTGTCTAGGCAAATAAGTGCGCGTGGATAGGGCTCCTCGTAGCAAATAAAAACACCTGTAAACCACCAAATGCCACGAGGATCAAACAATGTTAAAGAGATATCTTTCGCGTAAGGAAGCCAGTGAATATCTGGAATCACTTGGGCTGACGATTGCCCCGGCCACCCTAGCCAAATATGCCACCATTGGTGGTGGGCCAAAGTACTACTCATATAATCGGCAGGCGAAGTACGCCAAGGCTGACCTCGATTCGTGGGCTGCGCGCCGGCTGGGAGAGCCCAAAGATTCAACCTCGGCGGAAATGACGGACAAGGGGGGTGACGATGAATAGCCGTCCCGACGCGGAGATGATAGCCCGGCTCGCCGGGCTATTGCCGCCCGCCCTGCTCGAATGGGCCGACGCACGGACGACCGGCCCCGGCCGCTCGAGCACCGACGCCGAATTGGGGGCAAATTGATGACCGTCGCGCTCGTTCCCCAGCGCGAAGCGCCCCGTCCGCTGATGCGGTCTCTGCCGCCGGCCGATCCCTATCCGGCGGACGCGCTGGGCAAGGTGCTCGCCGACGCGGCGAAGGGCATCCATGAAAAGGTCCAGGCCCCGCTCGCCCTCTGCGGCCAATGCGTCCTTGGCGCGGCGGCGCTCGCCGTTCAGGCCCATGGCAACGTCATTCTACCATTCGGTCAGACGCGCCCCGTGTCCCTGTACCTGGTGTCGGTCGCCGCGTCCTCCGAGCGAAAATCGACGGCCGATACCGAGGCACTGTGGCCAGTGAGCCAGCACGAGGAAAACCTGTGTGCCGACCACGACCGTGATGTTCTCCGCTACATCAACGATAAGGCTGGATGGGAGAAGGCCCGCGACGAGGTGCTGAAGAAGGGAAAGGGGAACCGTGACGCCATCCGGAACGGGCTCGACGCCCTGGGGCCGCCCCCCGCTGCGCCGCTCAACCCCATGCTGACCAGCCCCGAGCCCACTTTCGAGGGGCTGGTCAAGTTCCTGGCCGCCGATGGCCGCCCCAGCCTCGGCATCTTCGCGGCCGAGGGCGGGCAGTTCATCGGGGGCCACAGCATGTCCGCCGAGAACAAAACCAAGACCGCCACCGGCCTATCGGTGCTGTGGGACGGAAGCCCGATCCGGCGCATGCGCGCAGGCGACGGCGTATCCCGTCTTCCTGGCCGGCGCCTGTCGCTGCACCTAATGGCGCAACCGCATGTCGCATCCAGCCTGCTGGCGGACCAGGAGTTGCTCGACCAGGGGTTGCTGTCGCGGATTCTCCTCACCGCCCCGGAGACCCTGGCCGGCACCCGCTTCCCCCGTCCGCTGGCGCCGGAAAGCCAGGTGGCGATCAAGGCATATGGGGCCCACCTGCTGGGCATCCTCGGACGCCCCTATCCCACTGCCAAGGGCAAGCCCAATGAACTAGCCCCCCGGACGGTCGGGCTGTCGCAGGAGGCGGAGCGCCTGTGGTACGAGTTTGCCGCCGGCATCGAACGCCGGATGGCGCCCGGTAGCGACCTTGCCGACCTGCGCGGCTTTGCCGGCAAGCTGGGCGAGCACGCGGCCCGCATCGCCGCGGTGCTCGCCCTGTTCGCCGATATCGATGCCGCCGAGATCGACGACGGCTACCTTTCCGCAGGCATCGCCCTGGCTCGGCACCACTTGGCGGAGGCACTGCGTCTCTACGGTGCGAGCCGGATCGACGGTACCATCCACATGGCCCAGGCGCTTCTGACCTGGCTTCAGACCGCTTGGACCGATCCCCTGGTGTCGTTGCCCGACATTTATCAGCGTGGGCCCAACGCCATTCGCGACAAGGCCACCGCGTCGCGGCTCGTGACCGTGCTGGAAGACCACGGCTGGCTGATCCGCCTCCCAGGGGGTGCCGACGTCGCCGGCCGCTTCCGTAAGGATGCCTGGCGCATCATGGCACCCTGAACGGGGCTGGGCGGCGGATCTCCCGCCGCCCAGCCCCGTTCCCGTCGCTAAAGCCGCTAAAACCGCTAACGGAATTGCCCGGGATTAGCAGGTTTAGCCGCGTTAGTGCACTGAGTCAGACAGAAGATACAACAGGCAGGCGCTGTAATTTGTTGAGGATGGTGTCGGCGGGCTTGGTCCAGACGAAGGGCTTCGAGGAGCGGTTGTGCTCCTTGATGTAGC
>JAKAFA010000165.1 GCA_021818185.1 Pseudomonadota bacterium
GACCAGCCCGGTCAGCTTCCAGAGCGCGGTGGACGATCCCCTGGAGCGGCGGGTGTCGACCATCGGCCGCATCCACCCCCATGTCGAGGTCAAGATCGTCGACGTCGCCGGCCGCGTCGTGCCGCGCGGCACGCCCGGCGAATTGCTCACCCGCGGCTATTCGGTGATGCGCGGCTACTGGGGCGAGGAGGAGTTGACCCGCCAGGCCATCGATCCCGGCCGCTGGATGCATACCGGCGACCTGGCGGTGATGGACGACGAGGGCTATTGCAACATCGTCGGGCGCATCAAGGACATGATCATCCGCGGCGGCGAGAACGTCTATCCGCGCGAGATCGAGGAATTCCTGCATCACCACCCCAAGGTCCGTGACGTTCAGGTCTTCGGCCTGCCCGACCCGCAATTCGGCGAGCAGATCTGCGCCTGGATCATTCCCAAGGACGGCGAGGACATCACCGAGGCGGAAATCGTCGCCTACTGTGCCGGCGAGATCGCTCATTACAAGGTTCCCAAGATGATCCGCATCGTCGAGGCCTTCCCGATGACCGTCACCGGCAAGATCCAGAAGTTCATGATGCGCAAGGCGATGATCGAGGAGTTGGGCCTCGCCGAGCAGAAAACCGCTTGATCCGGCGGGCCCCACGCCGTCCTCCGGCGTGGGGCCCGCTCCCACCCCGTGCGCAGTGTTGCATATTTACGACACCCGGCAAAAAGTGCTTCACCCTTCGCGTACCAAGACTAGCCAAAATGCACCCGCCCAAGTAAACCAAGCCATGCCCAGTTGCATCGGCGCCACGTCGGGGGTGCAAGGCGCTGGGCGGCAACCTAAAGCGGGAGGTTTTTTATGAAGAAGGTATTGTGCGCCACCGTAGCCGTCGCCGCCCTCGGCATTGCCGGCGCCGCCCAGGCCGAAGAACTCTGGTCGCCGCATCTGCCGGGCGTTGACATCGGCCTGGCCGCCGGCGCGCTGCCGCCGAAGGGTGTGTACTTCATCAACAACGATTACGTCAGCCCGAACTTCAAGGTCCGCCCCAACTCGGCCAATAGCCTGAGCGCCCTGGTGGACGTGCCGATCCTGCTGTGGGCCCCCGGCATCAAGTTCCTGGGCGCCGACTACGCCGCCGCCGTTGCGCAGCCCTTCGACTACACCACGCTGGGCGGCGCGTCGAGCTCCACCCAAGGCCACCTGGGCACCTACAACACGGTGCTGGTCCCGGTGATGCTGTCCTGGGCCCTGCCCTATGACTTCCACGTCAAGCCCCAGTTCGCCGTCTACCTGAACGACGCCAGCTCGACCGAGAACCGGGGTGCCCTCGCCTCGAACGGCAATGTCGGCGCCGGCATGGCCAACACCACCTTCGAGCCCGGCTTGGGCTTGAGCTGGCTGCACAACGGCTGGAACGCCAGCGTGTCCATGGGCTACGACCACAGCACCGCCGACGGCAACAGCGCACTGAACCCCTCCGCGGCCAACGGCGCGTGCGCGACGAATATGACCTGTAACTACCAGTCGGGCGACCAGTTCTTCGCGGACTACACCCTGACCAAGGAAGTGGGCAAGTGGACCCTGGGCGTCGGCGGCTACCAGCTGAACCAGCTGAACCGCGACCAGGTGAACGGCGTGTCGCAGGTCGGCACCATGTCCCTGCGTGAAGCCGTGGGCCCGGTGATCGGCTACCAGTTCGGCGGCATCAACATTCAGAGCCAGTTCACCCACGAGTTCGTCCAGCACAACGACGTGGGCGGCGACGTTCTGAACGTCCGCTTCGTGGTTCCGCTGTACTAATCCGACCTTCGCTTCCATCGAAGCGACTGACGGGGGCGGGCGCCGTAAGGCGCCCGCCTTTTTTATTGCACCGCAAGATAGCCGGACCTTCGGCCTGCTAATTTTTGCTTGTAGTACAATGGTACAGCCCGACTGTATCAGCCATTTATTATATTCACTCCCAATGGCACCGGAAACAGGCGCCGATCATGGGAGGAATGGATGTCAAGCAAGGGATGGACTTACGCCGCTACGGCGGCGGCCTTCAGCATCGGGATGGTCTCGGCCCCGCCCGCCCGGGCCACCAACGGGTATTTTGAAAACGGCATCGGCGCCATCTCCGAAGGCGAGGCCGGCATCGGCGTATCGTCGTCGGACGCGGTGATGGCGGCGGCCTTGAACCCCGCCCTGGGCGTCCAGGCCGGCAACACCGCCGGCGGCTGCCTCAGCATCTTCATGCCCAATCGCAGTGCCACCGTCACCGGCACCGGGCCGGCCGGGGCGGCCTTGCAGACCGGCACCTTCAACAGCGGCGAAGGCGTGTTCGAGGTTCCTTGCGTCGGCGGCAATTTCAAGATGGGCGACAAGGCGGCGGTCAGCGTCCTGCTCTACGCCAACGGCGGCATGAACACCGATTATGCCGGCAATCCCTTCTCGGGCTTCCACGGCGTAACCGGGTCGACCCCGATGGGTGTCGACCTGGAACAGGTGTTCCTGCAAACCAGCTATGCCCGCAAGATCGGCTACGGCGTCACTCTGGGCGGCGGCCCGCTGCTGGCCGCGCAACGCTTCCAGGCCCAGGGCCTGCAACCCTTCGAAGCCATATCCGCCCACCCCCAGGACCTCAGCAACAGCGGCTACGACTATTCCTATGGCGCCGGTTTCCGCGTCGGCGCCCTGTGGGACGCGGCGCCATGGGTAAGCGCGGGGGTCAGCTACCAGTCGCGGATCTGGATGACCAATTTCAATAAGTACAAGGGCCTGTTCGCCGACAACGGCAATTTCGACATTCCCCCGGCGATCACCGAGGGCCTGACCTTCCATCTTTCCAAGACCCTCGATCTCGCCGTCGAGAACGAGCACATCTTCTTCAGCTCGGTGGATTCGATTTCCAACCCGCAGAACAACTCCCTGTCGGGCGGCCCGCTCATGGGCCAGACCGGGGGATCGGGCTTCGGCTGGAACGACATGAACGTCTACCGGATCGGCGCCCAGTGGCACACCACCGACCGGTTGACCCTGCGCACCGGCTACAGCCACGCCACCGATTTCACCAACGGCGCCAACCTGATGTTCAACATCATTTCGCCCGCCACCATCAAGGATCACGCCTCGATCGGCGGCACCTACGACCTCACCTCGGCCTGGAGCGTGTCGCTCGCCTATACCCACGCCTTTTCCAAGACGTTCTCGGCCAACGCCAACCCCTACGCCCCCGGCCAGACCGTCAATCTCCAGATGGATCAGAACGACGCGACCATCGGCGTGAAATACAAGTGGTAACCGCGACCGCGCGGACCGGCGACGCCGGCCCGCGCGGCTTTCCCCTTTCGGCAAGGAAAGGAAATTCCGGGCCCTGGCTTCCCGGCGGCGCACCGCACTGCGATATGGATTCCGACAGTCCCGACGACCACATCCAAGGAGGTCTCAGATGCGCCTGCGCCATCTCGTCCCTTTGGCCACGGTCCTTGCCGCCGGCGTGCCCGCCGCCGCCCATGCGGCATACGAGTGGTACGGCTTCGCGCCGGCCGTGAAAGTCGATGTCACCGGGGTCGAAAGCCAAGCGCAACTGGCCCAGACCCTGGGCCAGATGGGCTATACCGACATCCGGCTGTCGCCCACCTATCCCAATCCGGTGATCCCCTATCCCGAGAACAATCCCTACTGGGCGAAGCGCCTGGACAAGGAGCCCGTCCACGACGGCTGGAACGGCAGTGCCGTCAAGGACGGGAAGAGGGTCGGCGTCTGGGTCGACCTTCATTGACCGCTCCGGGCAGCGGCCCTTCCGGAGGCCGCTGCCCCAATAACGGCGCAAGCGGGGGGCTTGCGCCCCCCTCCCGGCCAATGCGGCAAAATCGCTGATCCCCGCCGCGAAATAAGGTGCAATGCGGTCGAATTAGCGCGATTTTTGATTGTTTTTTCGTCTGTATATCCTATCGGGAGACAGCCACTCTTCGTATGATCCTCTCGCAAAAGTCGTTCAACCCTCCGGTTCGGCCGGGGCGGCATCCGCCTCCCCCCCAAGCCGGTCGGTCCAGAATGGAGAGGAGAAACAATGGCTTTCCCGACTTCGGTCAATGACCAGATCACCGATTCCGTCACCCAGGCCAACACCAAGGTCCTGGGCGACGCGCCCGCGGTGGCCATGGGCAACCTGTACCAGGCCACCGCCCAGGCCCTGGCCAATGCCGCCCACAACGCCACCAACGCCCAGCAGCAATCCTATGTGACGGCCCAGGCCGCCACCACCATGGGCGTGGCCACCCTGTATTCGATCGACACCGCGTCGACCGGCGTGGCGACCAAGGAAATCCTCGGCACCGGCGTCAAGGGCCTGGGCTCGTAACCGCCCACCCGGCCCGACACTTTCCCCTTAATCCTGAAAGGACAACGAAATGGCTTTCCCGACTTCGGTCAACGACCAGATCACCGATTCCGTCACCCAGGCCAACACCAAGGTTCTGGGCGACGCCCCGGCCGTCGCCATGGGCAACCTGTTCCAGGCCACCGCCCAGGCCTTGGCCAACGCCGCCCACAACGCGACCAACAACCAGCAGCAGTCCTACGTGACCATGCAGGCCGCCACCACCCAGGGCGTGGCCACCCTGTTCTCGATCGACACCGCGTCGACCGGCGTGGCGACCAAGGACATCCTCGGCGCGTAACCATCGGCACCGGCCAGCCCAAGCCGGCCGGTTCCCTTGACTTGACAAGAAACAGCCCTCGCCGGGCGCCTGCTCCGCAGGCTTGGCGACGTCGGCGGGTGGCTAGAACCAAGGATTTCGTCAGATGGCTTTTCCCACGGCTGTCAACAATCAGATCACGGATTCCGTGACCCAGAGCAACGTCCAGGTCCTCGGGTCCTCCGCCGCCGTCGCTCTCGGCAACCTGTACCAGGCCACGGCGCAAGCGCTGGCGAATGCGGCGCACAATGCCACCTTGGCCCAGCAGCAGATGAACATGACGGCGCAGGCCGCGACGACCACGGGCGTCGCGTTGCTGTACTCGATCGACACCGCCAGCGACGCCGCCGCCACCAGCATGATCCTCAAGAGCTGAGCGTCGTCATCGTTCCTTCCCACGCCGCCGCCGCTTCCCGGCCGGCCCAACAAGGAGAGTAAATCATGGCCTTTCCGACCGCGGTGAACAGCCAGATCACCGATTCCGTCTCCCAGGTGAACACCAAGGTCCTGGGCGACGCCCCGGCCGTCGCCATGGGCAACCTGTTCGTCGCCACCAGCCAGGCGCTGGGCAACGCCGCCCACAACGCCACCAACAACCAGCAGCAATCCTATGTGACCATGCAGGCTGCCACCACCATGGGCGTCTCGACGCTCCTGGGCGTGGACACCGCCACCACCGGGGTCGCCACCAAGAGCATCCTGGGCATGGCGTAAGCCTGACCGGGGAGTTCGCCCGCCCCATGGCGCGTGAACTCCCCGCCTTCGCCGCGCCGGCCGCCCGACCGTTTCCCCCCAACCGTTTCCCACGGGGAGCCGTCTTCCATGGCGTCCGGATCATTGACCCCGGTGGAACGCACCACCGCCGTCGATGTGGGGGTCGCCCCCTCGCTGGCGATGGACCTGACCTATCTGGCGATGGCCGACAGCCTGGGGCTGGCCATGGCCAACGCGGTTTCCAACCAGCAGCGCGGCCAGGTTCTGGCCGATGCGGCGCTGGCCCAAGTGCTCGCAATGATCTTGAAAGCGGGGAGTAAGACGGTATGAGCGACGAAGGGACGGTCAACGACCAGATCATCGACTCCGTGTCGGATGTGGTCACATTGCTGACGGGGCAGGCGCCGTCGCACTCGTTCGGCATGCTGGACGCGGTGATGGTCGACAGCCTGGGCATGGCGATGCACAACGCCGTGACCCGCCAGCAGGGGGCCGGGATGATCAGTTCGGCCGCGGTCACCGCCGCCTGCGCCAAGATGCTGTCGGTGCCCTATCCGGCCCCGCCGCCGCCGGCGCCGGCGCCGGCCGCGCCGGGCCCGGCGCCGACGCCGCCCACGGTCGCACCGCTGCCGCCCAACCAAAGCCCCACCGCCCTGGTCGCGGCCGCCTTTTCCCAGGCCGGTTCGGCGATCAACACGCTGAAAGCCCAGGCGGCCAACACCGCCGCCGTGACCCAGACCGTCGAGGCCGATCTGGCGACGTTGATCGCCCAGGCGGGGGGAACGCCGCCGGTCCCCGACCCGACGCCCGCTCCCACACCGGCTCCGACCCCCGCACCGACGCCGGCGCCGACGCCAGCCCCCACGCCGACCCCCGCCCCGAGTCCGCCCTCGTGACGGACGCGCCCATCAAGGACCTAGAACCGACATCGCCCCGCAGACAGGAAACGCGCCATGGCTTCCCCAACGACGGTTGACCCCCAGATCATCGACGTCATCAACCAGGTTCAGACCGCAACCATGAGCCCGCAGGTCGTGCTGACCAGCGGTGCCGGCAAGGCCTATCAGGCCGTGGCGCAATCGACGGCGCTGGCCATCCAGGACGCCGCCGACACCCTGCGCAACCTGTCGACCATCGCCACCACGGCGGCGGGCGTGGCCATGGCGCAGTTGCTGGCGACCGGCGACCAGAAATACGCCACCACCCTGCAAGAGGCGCAGAAGCTGATGCAGTCCGCCACCACGGACTTCAGCAATGTCGGCACCGCCGCCTCGACGGTGCTCAAGAACTTCCCGGCTGGTTGAGAAAAGGCAGGCGCACCGTCATGACCGTTTCCATCGCACACAAGCCGATCCAAGGTCGTGGCGGCCTTTCGGATCTTGGCGCCCTGACCCTGGCCTTCATCGACGGCGGGGTCGAATGGCTCAACTGGGCGGTCGGCGATCCGGTCGCCGGTTACCCCTTTCCCGACGAGACCGCGCTGATCCGCAACGTCCAGTATGGCCTGCACGCCTCGCCGGTCACCTGGCTGCCCCGGCTCAACCTGCTGATCAGCCCGGTAAAGCTGCTGACCTTCACCCTGAACGACCTGCGCACCGTCGCCAAGGCCGAGGGAGGCGGCGACGATCCGGTGACGCAGCAGCAGGTCCAGGCCATCCTGGCGGCGCACGACGTGCTGACCCAGGCCGACCTGGCGGCGGTCGCCCCCTTCCTCGCCGGACTGGGCGTGGCCGGCTCGCCGCTGTTCCAGAGCCTGGGCCTCGACGACCTGGGCGCGCTGTGGCGGCTCATCACCCTGCCGCCACCGCCGGACGGCGCCCCCGACCTTGCCGGCGATGCCGCCGCCTTTGCCGTCGAACAGGCCCGCACGCCGCAGGAATTCGCCGATTACTACCGCGTCTACCTGGCGCAGGTCGGCAAGATGAAGGCGGCATCGGCCAGCGCCGACGAACGCCGGCAGATCGCCGACACTGCGGTGCAGACCCTTCTGCCGTTGATGTTCGGCGCGCTCGACTGCCCGCAGGTGGGCGACATGGTGTCCCCCGGCGAGGTGGCGGCGGTGGTCGCCGACTGGCTGCGCCAGGGCCGGCGCATCGGCTTTTCCCGCCTGTCCGAAGGGGTGCTCCGCATCATCGACGCCACCACCTTCACCACGGAAAAGGGCGGCGCGGCGCAGCAGGCGGTCAACCAGTACCTGGCCAACGCCCAATCCTTCCTGGCCGCCCATCCGCCGCAGACCGGCCGCATGAGCCAGGACGGCCGGTCCTGCACGCTGCCCATCGAGGCCGGCACCCTCTACGCCGAGCTGCTGCTCGGCCCCTCGGGCGGGATCACCCTCCAGCAATTCCGCCGCCAGCGGCCGGCGCCCAGCGTCTAGGCCGCCGCCCGCACCCGATCAGGAGCACGCGACATGGCACGCAAGCCCACTCCTCCGTCCCACCAGCCCGCCGCGGCACCGGCGCCGGCGACCCCGGCCGGGCCGGCACCGGCGGCACCGGCCGCCGCGGATCCGGCATCGGCACCCCCGGCCGCGCCGGGTTCCGCGGCGGCCACCCCAGCGACGCCGGCCGACCCTGTTGCCCTGGCCCAGGCTGCCGCCGCCCAGGCCCACGCCGCCGTGATGCAGGGAGCGCAGATGGCCGACGCCGCCGTTCAGGCGGCGGGCGCCGCCATCGTCCAGATGATCGCCCATGCCGCCGACCTGACCCAGGCGCAGATCGGCGCGGTCCAGGGAACGGCCCCGCCGCCCGCT
The DNA here is from genome assembly GCA_021818185.1 of Pseudomonadota bacterium. Classification (GTDB taxonomy): domain Bacteria; phylum Pseudomonadota; class Alphaproteobacteria; order Rhodospirillales; family Magnetospirillaceae; genus JAKAFA01. The sequence continues at coordinate 8,135 of JAKAFA010000165.1, forward strand.
CCCGCCCCCGCCCCCACCGCCATCGACCCGGCGCAACAGGCCTCGGAGGCGGCCAGCCAGGCGGTGGCGGCGGCCATGGCGGCGGCAGCCGCCCAGACCGCCGCCGCCCTCAAGGCCGCATCCCAGTCGCTGGACGACGCCCAGCGCAGCGCCGCCGCGACCCAGGCCGCCGCCGAACAGGCCATCGCCGAGGCGGCCCCGCCGCCGTCTTCCCCAAGCTGACGCCGAGGACGCCCCGATGCCCAGTTCCCCGATACCCCGGTCTTGGAAGATCGGCGACGACGCCGCCGCGGCTCTCGCGCAACTGGCCGGGATCGTGCAGAAGGCGATGAACGACGCCTCGCAGGCCGACACCAAAATCGCCGTCGTCTATCCGGCGGACCACCGCGACACCACCACCGCCTGGTGCGGGAACGGCCACGCCGCGCCGCAATACATGCCCTCGCTCGCCGATTCCGCCGGCTATCTGGTCAGCTTCGACCGCAACACCGTCTCGCGCCGCGACCGGGCGGCGGCGCTGGTCGAACGCTATCTCGGCCGGGTGAGCGTCCCCCTGTCCCTGCCGGAAAACGCGGCGACGAACACCCGGGTCAAGCTGGACGAGCTCGACGCGTCCTACACGCGGCTGGTCACGGGCTACAACGAGGACATCGCCGGCGTCACCGACCCCAACGAGGTGGCGGAGGCCAGGGCCAAATACGCCAGGGGCGCCCTGACCACCGCCAAGGGGATCGAGGACGTGCGGGGATTCCTGCTCGGCCTGGCCGACCGGCCCTGCGCCGCCTTGATCAAGGACAAGCTGGCCGAAGCCGTCGCCACCCTGGCCGCCCTCGAAGGCAATCCGCGCGCCCCCCAGGCGGGAGATCTGGCCGAGGCAGCGCACGGGACGCTGTCCGGCGCGCTCGCCTTGCTGGGCCG
>JAKAFA010000166.1 GCA_021818185.1 Pseudomonadota bacterium
CCTCTCCTCTGCCCCGCTCCCCGCGCCGCCCGATATCGGCCAGGCCATCCGGGAACTTCAGACCGCCCTGGCGGCCAGCGGGCTCTATGCCGGCGCGGTGGACGGGCGGTTCACCCCCCAGACCCTGGACGCCCTCCACGCCTATGGCGCTCGTCTGGCGGCCATCCGGCCGCCACCGGCCGTGGCGATGCCGGCGCCCCCGCCCCCCAGCGTCGTGGCACCCGCCGCCATCCCCCAGGCCAAGCCGCCGACGCCGCCTTCCGCCGCGCCCGAGCCCAAGGCATCGACGGAGGCGCCGGCGCCTTTGGCGTCGCCCCGCCCCGGTGTCTCGGCCGCGCCGCTGGCACCTCCCGGCCCAGCGGCCAAGGCGCCGCCGCCGGCCCTGGGCCATGGCCCGATTCTGCCCATCAACGAAACCGGCCCGCGCCCGCCCCTCATCCGGACCTGACGAAGCCAAACAGCGGATGGCCGCCATGGCTGCGACTGATAGTCACCAGTAAGAACAGCCGGAAGCGGGTTAAGGCTTTATTTCGTCCCCCGTTCCGGTTAGACAGGTTTCCCGTGACCGCTTCGGGAGGCCTTGATGACGTCCGCCGAGTCCAAGCAAACCGTCGCACTGTCCTCCATTGTCGCCAGCGGGGCGATGGTCGCGATGAAGCTGACCGTCGGCCTGATGACTGGCAGCCTGGGCATCCTGGCGGAAGCGGCCCATTCGCTGCTTGACCTGGGCGCCGCCGGACTGACCTGGCTGGCGGTGCGGATCGGCGACCTGCCGGCCGACGAACGCCACCCCTACGGCCATGCCAAGTTCGAAAGCGTGTCGGCACTGGTCGGCACCGGCCTGCTGCTGGTCACCGCCGTCCTGATCGTCAAGGAAGCGGCCGAACACCTGCTGTCATCCGCCCCGCCGGCCCACCCCACCTGGTATGCGGTGGCGGTGATGGCGGTCTCGATGGCCATCGACGTCGGGCGGTCGCGGGCTCTCGCCCGGGTGGCCAAGGAAACCGGCAGTCAGGCGCTGGAGGCCGACGCCCTGCACTTCGCCTCGGACATCCTCAGTTCCGGGGTGGTGCTGGCCGGGCTGGGCTTCGTCGCCCTGGGCTGGACCAAGGCCGACGCCGTCGCCGCCCTGGGCGTGGCCGGCTTCGTCGCTCATGCCGGCTGGGAATTGGGCCGGCGCACCGTCGAGGTGCTGGTGGATACCGCCCCCGAGGGCATCGCCGACCGGGTCCGCACCGCGATCGCCGGCGAGCCGGGAGTGGCGATGGTCGATTCCGTCCGTGCCCGCCTGGCGGGGGCTACGGTGTTCGTCGAGGTGGTGGTCAAGGTCGGTCGCGGCCTGGCGCTGCAACAGGTCGAGGACCTGCGCCAGCGGCTGACCGGGCGCATCCGCTCGGCCATCGGCGAGGCCCAGCCGCTGGTCATCGCCGAGCCGCTGGCCCTCGACGACGAAAGCATCGCCGAGACGGTGCGCTTGCTGGCCTCGGTCCGCGGCCTGGACGTGCACAACATCAGCGTCGCCACCGTCGAGAGCCGTCCCCATGTCAGCTTCGACCTGGAAGTCGAGGCCGACCTGACCATCGCCGCCGCCCATGCCCGCGCCACCGACCTGGAAAATGCCCTGTGGACCGAACTGGGCGACGAGGTGGGCGTCGACATCCATATCGATCCCCGCCGCACCCATGTCTTCGCCGGCACCGCCGCCGGGCACGAGCAGATCGAGGCGGTGCGCCGCGCCCTGGAGCAGGCGGTGTCCACCTTCCCCTTGAGCCGCGGCATCCACCATCTCCGGGTGCAACAGCGCGACGACGGCCTTTACGCCTCGTGCCACTGCCTCTTCCCCGACGAGGCCCCGATCGGCGAGGTCCACGCCATCATCGAGCGGATCGAAGGCCACCTGCTGCGCTCGGTTCCCGGCATGGCCCGCGCCGTGGTCCACGCCGAACCGGCCAGCCACCCGGAGGGGGCGTAGGCCGGGCGTGGACAGATAAACGCCGGCCCGCCGATGCCGCCACTCTCCTTGGCCTAAGCCCGAATCCCCGCGAGGAACGCGCCGGTTTCCTGGCGCAACGCTTCGGTCTGCGCTTCCATCTGGGCCGACGCGCGCGAGACCACGCCGGTGGCGCCGCCCACCTCGGCGATGGCCTCGGCCAGGCGGCCGAGAAAGCCGGAAACCTCCTGGGCGCCGTCGGCCGCCTCCTGGACGTTGCGGCTGATCTCGGCGGTGGCGGCGGATTGCTCCTCGATGGCGGCGGCGATGGCCGCCGAACTGCCGCCCATGGATTCCACCACCCGGGTGATGTCCTGAATGGCGGCCACCGATTCGCCGGTGGCCGCCCGCAGGGCGTCGATCTGCTGGGCGATCTCGTCGGTGGCTCGCGCCGTCTGGTTGGCCAAGCCCTTGACCTCGTTCGCCACCACGGCGAATCCCTTGCCGGCGTCGCCGGCCCTGGCCGCCTCGATGGTGGCATTCAAGGCCAGCAGGTTGGTCTGGCTGGCGATGTCGGAAATCAGGTGCGCCACCTCACCGATGCGGCCCACCACCTCGCTCAGCCCCTGCATGCGCCGGTTGGTCTGCCCAGCCTTGTCGACCGCCTCGGCGGCTACCCGGCTCGAGGACTGGACCTGCCCGCTGATTTCGCGGATCGCCGCCGACAATTGCTCGGAGGCGGCGGCCACCGTCTGGATGTTGGCATTGACCTGCCGCGACACCTCGGACAATTGGGCGGCGTCGGCGGCCGCCTCGCCGGCCATGCGGTCCATGGCCGCCGCCGCTTGGCCGTTCTCGGCCACCGACCCGGCGATGGCCTCGACCACGGTGTGGACCTGCCCGTCGAACTGGTCGGCCAGGACCAGCATGGCGGCCCGCCGCTCCTCCCGCGTGCGGATTTCGGCCGCCGCTCGCTCCGTCCGCAGATGCTCCGCCGCCTTGGCCTCGTCGCGCAGCACCGCCACCGCGTTGGCCAGCACGCCGATCTCGTCGACGCGGTCGGTGGCCGGAACGGCGACTTCGTGCTCGCCGGCCCCGAGGCGGCGGGTGACCTCGGCCAGGGCATGCATCGGCCCGGCAACACCACGGGCGATGCGATAGGCGATGGCCGCCACCAGCAGGATGGCGAGGCCGACCACCAGGCTGAACTGGCGGATCAACTGCCAGAATTCGTGGTCGAGGTCATCGAGATAGATGCCGGTGCCCAGCATCCAGTGCCAGGGCGCGAACAGAACCGGCCATGAAACCTTGCGCACCGCATGGTGGCCGCCCGGCCGGGGGAACCAGTAGAACACCGGCCTGCCCCCGGCGCGCGCTCCGGCGATCAGGTCTTGGAGCAGGGCATTGCCCTTGGCGTCCCGGGATTCCAGGAAGTTCTTGCCCTCACGCGCCGGGTTCGGCCCCATGACGATGCAATTGCCGGATTCGTCATAGACGAACACATAATTGTTGTCACCGAACCGCAGGGCGCGGAGTTCCTTGCGGGCAAGCTCCTGGGCCGTGGCCGTGTCGAATTCGCCCTTGGCCGCGCGCTGGTAGTAATTCTCGACGATGGAATGCGCGGTCTGGGCCAGTTCGGTCACCTTGGCGATGGAGGCGTTCATCAGCGCCTCCCGCAGGGCATAAGCCCCGAGGCCGGCCAGGAGCAGCAGGGTCACGGCGCTCAACGCCACCAGCCCGAACAAGCGCGTCATGATGCCGTGGATCCGCATGGCCACCCCCGATCATTCGTAAAGCTGCCCCCAAAAGGAGGGTTATCTTAGCAAAGGATAAACCTCCTTTGAACTATGGTTCTAGGTTTCCGCCGATCAGGGTCGGTCCGGCTCGGCAATGTCCCGCTCCAGCTGGGGGTAATCCACCTTGCCCGAGGCCAGCCGCGGCAGGCGCGCGCGCACCCGCACCTCGCGCGGGACAGCCAGGGGCGGCAGGCCGGCTTCCGCCAGACCGGCAGCAACCGCGGCACGGTCGGTGTCGGGGCGGGTGGTGACCAGGACCAGCCGCTCGCCGCGGCGGGGATCGGACAGCGCCATCACCGCATGGCCGTATCCCGGCCACAGGGCGGTCAACGCCTCCTCCACCGCCGCCAGGCTGACCATTTCGCCCGCCACCTTGGCGAAACGGCGGGCGCGGCCGTGAACGGTGACATAGCCGTCGCCGTCCACCGAAACGATGTCGCCGGTATCGTACCAGCCGTCGGGCGGGGCCTGGACGCTGCCCGGCCGCTCGGCCCTCAGATAGCCCAGCATGACGTTGGGCCCCCGCACCGCCAGCCTCCCGCCGGCCTCCACCCCTTCGACCGGTGCCAGCCGCCACTCGATACCGGGCAGGAACCGCCCGACCGTGCCCGGCCGGTAATGGGTGGGGGTGTTGACCGCCAGGACCGGGGCGGTCTCGGTGGCGCCGTAGCCTTCCAGCAGGCGCAGGCCGAAGCGTTCGGCCCACAGCGACCGGGTCTCGCCCCGCACCTTCTCGGCCCCGGCGAACACGCAACGCAGCGAGCGGAAATCCAGGGAATGGGCGGCCTTGCCATAGGCGGCCAGGAACGTGTCGGTCCCGAACAGAATGGTGGCGCCGCTGGCATAGATCAGTTCCGGCACCCGGTGGTAATGCAGGGGATTGGGATAAAGGAAGCTTTTAACCCCCAGCAGCAGCGGCAGCACCAAGCCGCCCAGCAGCCCGAAGGCGTGGAACAGCGGCAGGGCGGCGAACACCGAATCGGCCGGGGTGACGTCGATCACCGCCGCCATCTGGCTACCGTTGGCCAGCAGGTTGCGGTGGGACAGCACCACGCCCTTGGGCGCCCCCTCGGACCCCGAGGTGAACAGGATCACCGCCGGGGCGTCGGGGTTGCCGCCGCGCCGGCCGAACGAGGCCAGGGCGGCCACCGCCGCCAGCCGGTCGCGGCGGGTGATGGCGGCGGTCAGGTCTTCCAGGTAGACCAGTTCGACCATGGTCGTCAGATGGGCGGCATCCAGGCGGGCCGCCGCCAGGAAGCGGCGCGAGGTCACCACCCGGCGCAGCCGCGAAAGGGCGAAAGCCGCCGCCAGCCCCGCCTCGCCGGCGGCCGGATTGAGCATGGCCGGCACCCGCCCGGCCATCTGTACCGCCAGCAGCGCCGCCGCCGCCGCCACCGCATTGGGCAGCAGCAGGCCCACCGCCTCGCCCGGCGCCGTTCCTGCCGCCAGGACCCGGCTGAGGGTCAGCGCCGCCACCGCCAGCCGCCGCAGGCCGACCGGCCGCCGCCGTCCTTCCTCCACCAGGGCGGGATGGCGCCCGCCATAGGCGGCGATGGCGTCGGCCAGCGCCTGCGGTAGGGTACGGTCAAGGTCGGCGGTAGCCGCCATCATGCCGGCCATCAGGTCGTAGAGCTGCTCGCCCGCCGCCCGCCGCCGCGCCCGGCCCCGCAGCCCCAAGGGCACCTCCAGCCGCCGCGGCGGCAGCACGGTCAGGGTGACCGGCGGGAACAGGCGGCGGCGCAGCTTCCCGCTCAGATAGGACAGCAGCGAATATTGCGGCCCGTCGATACGGACCGGCAGCACCGGCGCGCCGGTGCGGTCGGCGATCATCGCCGGGCCGTCATAGACCTTCATCAGCCCGCCGGTCACCGTGATCCGTCCCTCGGGGAAGATCACCACCACCCGCCCCGCTTCCACCGCCCGCGCCAGGGTGCGGATCGCCATCGGGTTGGCCGGGTCGAGGGTAAAGGTTTCGGCCAGCCGCAGCACCGGCCCCACCCACCACCAGCCGGCCACCCCGGTATCCACCGCGAAGATCGGCCGGCCCGGCAGGAAGGCGGCCAGCAGCACGGCATCCAGCAGGCTGGTGTGGTTGGCCACCACCACCGCCGGCCCGGCCAGCGCCGCCGCGTGTTCGTCGCCGCGCAGCCGCACCCGGAAGGCCAGGCGCAGCGCCCCGGCCACGCCCCGCTTCAGCACGGCCTCGGCCAGCCATCCCAGGCTCAGCATCGCCACCACCCCGTTGGCCGCCGCCAGCAGGCAGAACACCCCCGGCAGCGACAGCCCGGCGGCCAGCAACCCCGCGGTCGCCGCCGCGCCTATCGTCATGAACAGCGCGTTGAACACATTGTTGGCGGCCACCGTGCGGGCCCGCTCCGCCTCGTCGGCGCGGGCCTGGAGCAGGGCATAGAGCGGCACCGCATAGACGCCGCCGGCCAGCGACACCAGCATCAGGTCGGCCACCACCCGCCAGCCGGCCGGCCGCGCCAGCAAATCGGCGATGCCGCCCAGCGCCGGCCCCGGCACCGCCGCCGCCGGACCGGCCAGGGCGAAATCGAGCGAGAACAGGGTGATGACCAGGGCGGCGGCCGGCACATGGCGGGCCGACACCTCGCCCTTGAGCAGCCGCGCCGCCGCCAGCGAGCCCAGCCCCACCCCCAGGGAGAACAGGGTCAGGAACAGGGTGACCACATGGTTGTCGGCATTCAGCACCGCCCGGGTGAACGCGGCGAATTCGGTCAGGTAGGTGGCGCCCACCAGCCAGAACCAGGAAATCCCCAGGATGGCGCCAAAGATCGCGCGATCCCGCCGGGCACCCGCCAGCACCGCCCGGGTACCGGCCACCACCCGCAGATCCGGGCGCACTCCCGCCACCGCCGGAGGGGCCGGCGGCACCAGCCGGCTGGAGGCCCACCCCCCCACCGCCACCGCCACCAGCACGGCCCCCACCACCAGCTCGCCGGCGGGGGCCAGCGCCAGCAGGCCGCCGCCGATGGTGCCGAGCAGGATGGCGACGAAGGTGCCGGCCTCGATCAGGGAATTGCCGAGCAGCAGGTCGGCCGGCCCCAGATGGTCGGGCAGGATGGCGTATTTGACCGGGCCGAAGAATGACGCCTGGGTCCCCAGCAGGAACAGCACCGCCAGCAGCGCCCAGACATTGCCCCAGGCCAGGCACAGGGCGGCGGCCAGCATCACGGCGATTTCCGCCGCCTTGACCCGGCGGATCAGCACCGCCTTGTCTCCGGCATCGGCCAGTTGGCCGGCGGCGGCGGAAAACAGGAAAAACGGCAGGATGAACGCCGCCGCCGCCAGGGTGCCCAGCACCGCCGGCGAGGCGCCGCCCGCCAGGCGGTAGACCGCCAGCACGATCAGCGCGTTCTTGAACAGATTATCGTTGGCGGCGCCCAGGAACTGGGTGACGAACAGGGGGCCCAGCCGGCGACTGGCCAGCAGGGCCAAGGGTTTGTGCGCGCTCATGCCTGCCCCCTCGTCGGCGCCGTGCCGCGGCACTTTATCATGCCGGCCAAACCCTCTACCATCCGCCGGACCGAACGGGCAGCAGGGATCAGCGGCCGATGAGCGGCTTCATCCGCGTGCGGGGCGCGCGCGAACATAATCTGAAGAACATCGACGTGGACATTCCGCGCGACCAGCTGGTGGTGATCACCGGCCTGTCGGGCTCGGGCAAGTCGTCGCTCGCCTTCGACACCATCTATGCCGAGGGCCAGCGCCGCTACGTCGAATCCCTGTCGGCCTATGCCCGCCAGTTCCTCGAACTGATGGCCAAGCCCGATGTGGAAAGCATCGAGGGCCTGTCGCCGGCCATTTCCATCGAGCAGAAGACCACCTCGAAGAATCCGCGCTCCACCGTGGGTACGGTGACCGAGATCTACGATTACATGCGCCTGCTGTGGGCGCGGGTCGGCGTGCCCCATTCGCCGGCCACCGGTCTGCCCATCGAAAGCCAGACGGTCAGCCAGATGGTCGACCGTATCGAGGGCATGGACGAGGGCACCCGCCTCTATCTGTTGGCCCCCTATGTGCGCGGCCGCAAGGGCGAGTACCGCAAGGACTTGCAGGACCTGCAGAAAAAGGGCTTTCAGCGGGTCAAGGTGGACGGCACCCTCTACGAGATCGATGAGGTTCCCGCCCTCGACAAGAAGAAGAAGCACGACATCGAGGTGGTGGTCGACCGCCTGGTGGTGCGGCCCGGCCTGGGCAACCGCCTGGCGGATTCGCTGGAGACCGCGCTGTCCCTGGCCGATGGCCTGGCCATTGCCGAGAACGCCGACAGCGGCGAGCGCACCACCTTTTCCGCCAAGTTCGCCTGCCCGGTCTCGGGCTTCACCATCGAGGAGATCGAGCCCCGGCTGTTCTCCTTCAACAACCCGTTCGGCGCCTGTCCGGCCTGCGACGGCTTGGGGGTGAAGCTGTATTTCGACCCGGCGCTGGTGGTGCCGGATCCCGACCTGTCGTTGCGGGACGGCGCCATCGCCCCCTGGGCCAACTCGACCTCGCAGTATTACCTCCAGACCCTGGAGGGGCTGGCCAAACATTACCGCTTCGACCTTTACACCCCGTGGCGGCGCCTGCCGGCCAAGGCGCGGGACGTCATTCTTTACGGCTCCGGCGACGAGGCGGTCCCCATTCATTACGAGGACGGGCTGCGCGGCTACACCACCGACAAGCCGTTCGAGGGCGTCATCAACAACATGGCGCGCCGCTATCGCGAGACGGATTCGTCCTGGGTGCGCGAGGAACTGTCCCGCTTCCAGGCCACCGCCCCCTGCGAGGTGTGCAACGGCGCCCGCCTGAAGCCGGAAGCGCTGGCGGTGAAGATCCGCGGCCGCGACATCTCGTCGGTCACCGATTTCTCCATCACCACGGCCCGCGACTGGTTCGCCGAACTGGACCAGCACCTGCGGCCCAAGGACCGCGAGATCGCCCGGCGCATCCTGCGGGAAATCAACGACCGCCTGGGCTTCCTGGTGGATGTCGGCCTCGACTACCTGACCATGGCCCGTAATTCCGGCACCCTGTCGGGCGGCGAAAGCCAGCGCATCCGCCTGGCCAGCCAAATCGGCAGCGGCCTGACCGGGGTGCTCTACGTACTCGACGAGCCCTCCATCGGCCTGCACCAGCGCGACAACGACCGCTTGCTCGCCACCTTGAAGCGCCTGCGCGACATCGGCAACACGGTGGTGGTGGTCGAACACGACGAGGACGCCATCCGCACCGCCGATCACCTGATCGACAT
>JAKAFA010000167.1 GCA_021818185.1 Pseudomonadota bacterium
ATGCTCTGGTATCGGCCAGTAAAGGCTGGGTGGCGACCACCAATAAAAGAGATCCCGTAAACCAGCCTACTCCTGCCGCAAGGGGGAGACAGGGAGAGACACAGTGAGCGAAACGACAAAGTATTATCTTCCCGACAACCGGATTCCCAAAGCCTGGTACAACGTGGCCGCCGACCTGCCGGTGCCGTTGCCCGCGGTGTTGCACCCGGGGACCGGCCAGCCCATCGGCCCGGGCGACCTGGCCCCGCTGTTCCCGATGGCGGTGATCATGCAGGAGGTCTCGACCGAGCGCTGGATCGAGATTCCCGAGCCGGTGCGCGAGATCTACCGCCTGTGGCGGCCGGCGCCGCTGGTGCGGGCGCTGCGGCTGGAGAAGGAGTTGGATACGCCGGCCAAGATCTTCTTCAAGTACGAAGGGGTCAGCCCCACCGGCAGCCACAAGCCCAATACCGCCGTCCCGCAGGCGTTCTACAACGCCCAGGAAGGGGTCAAGCGCCTGACCACCGAGACCGGTGCCGGCCAATGGGGCTCGTCGCTGGCCTTCGCCGGCCATCTGTTCGGCCTTGAAGTCGAAGTCTACATGGTCAAGGTGAGCTACGAGCAGAAGCCGTACCGCCGCGCCCTGATGCAGACCTACGGCGCCAAGTGCATTCCCAGCCCGTCCACCCTGACCGCGGCCGGGCGGGCGGTGCTGGCCGAGAATCCGCAATCCACCGGCTCGCTCGGCATCGCCATTTCCGAGGCGGTCGAACTGGCGGCCCAGCGCGACGACACCAAGTATGCCCTGGGGTCGGTGCTCAACCACGTGCTGCTGCATCAGACCGTCATCGGCATCGAGGCGCAGGAGCAGATGGACATGGCCGGGGCCGAGGCGGACATCGTCATCGCCTGCGCCGGCGGCGGCAGCAATTTCGGCGGCATGGCCTTCCCCTATGTCGGCAGCAATCTCACCGGCGCGCGCAAGAAGGCCCGCATCATCGCGGTGGAGCCGGCCTCGTGCCCGACCCTGACCCGCGGCCGCTACGCTTACGATTTCGGCGATACCGGGCACCTGACCCCGCTGGTCAAGATGCACACCCTGGGATCGACCTTCGTCCCGTCGCCGATCCATGCCGGCGGCCTGCGCTATCATGGCATGGCGCCGCTGGTCAGCCACGTCAAGGAACTGGGGCTGATCGAGGCCCGGGCCTATGCCCAGCTGGAATGCTTCGACGCCGCGGTCAAGTTCGCCCGCAGCGAAGGCATCGTCCCCGCCCCCGAATCGTCGCATGCGGTCAAGGCCGCCATCGACGAGGCCCTGCGCTGCAAGGCGGAGGGGCGGTCGGAAACCATCCTGTTCAACCTGTCCGGCCACGGCCATTTCGACATGGGTGCCTACACCTCGTATTTTTCGGGGGCGCTCACCGACGAGGCCTATGACCAGGGGGCGTTGGAACGGGCGCTCGGCGCCCTGCCCCAGGTCGCCGCCGAATAGCCGACCGGGTTGCGGCGCGGGGCGGCGGCATGTCGATGCCCGCCGGCCCGCGCCGGGACTGCCGGATGGGAAATGGTGGATGTTTTCCGGCGCTGGCGTTGCCCGCTGTCCGAATCAGCCGGAATGGGCTACAACCAGGGCTGCCGGGCACCTCGTGCCGCGGGCGGAACGGAGCGGGGAAGCGGCGATGTGGCGACACCGATGGCTGGTTGTGGCGGTTGTCCTCCTGGTGGCCGGCTGCGAGGGAATGCAGGTCGGCGACGGCGCGGGCTTCGCCAATTATTCCTGGTATGACGGCTCCTATTACCCCTGGTATTCGCCGGGAAATTATTATTGGCCGGGCACCGTCGTTGCTCCGTATTACGGCTGGCACGGCCCCATGGGCGGCCCTGTCGTCGGCGGCGGTCCGCATCCGCTGTTCGGGCATCCTGGCGGCTGGCATGGCGGCTGGCATGGCGGCTGGCATGGCGGCTGGCACGGCGGTTGGCATGGTCGTGCCCATGGCGGCTGGCATGGTGGCGCCGCCGGCGGCTGGCGCGGCGGCGGCGGCCATGTTGGCGGCGGGCATGCCGGTGGTGGGCATGCCGGCCCCGGGCGTTGAGGCCAGGCGATGGATGGACGGGACGCGCGACAGGGACGGAGGGTGCGATGAAAGCTCGGGCATGGTGGCTGGCTGGGGTGCTGGCGGGGTGCATCGCCGGCGGCGCGGCTCAGGCGGCCGACCCGCGTGAGGACGCCCAGGCGGCGGTCGAAGCCTCGGAGCGTGGTGATTTCGATACGGCCATCCACCTGCTGACCCAGGCGTTGGCAACGCCCGGCCTGCCCGCCGGCCAGCGGGTTGACCTTACGCTCCACCGGGCCTTCGCCTATGACGAGGACGGCGATTACGACCGCGCCATCGACGACTATTCCAGCGTGATCGCGCAACGGCCGCATGCGGCGCAGGTCTATTTCCGCCGCGGCATCGCCCACCGCGAAAAGGGCGAGTACCAGAAGGCGCTGGCCGATTTCGACGTGGCCATGGGCCGCGCCGCGCCGGAATGGCCGTTCATTTACGGCGATCGCGGCGTGGTGCGGTTCGCCCTCGGCCGCTTCGCCGAGGCGGCCGAGGATTTCGCCCATGTCGTCGCCCTGGACCCGACCGATCAGTATGCCGTCCTGTGGCTCCATATCGCCCGCAACCGCGCCGGCGAAGGGAACGGGGCGGAGTTTGCGCGCGACGCCGCCAAGAGTGAGCGCGATGTTTGGCCCAGGCCGCTCCTCGCCTTCTATCTGGGCGACGGGACAGCGGGCGAGGTCCGTAAAGCGGCGGCCGAGGGCGGGGCGGAGGCGCAGCAGAACAAGGATTGCGAGACCGACTTCTTCCTTGGCGAGTACGCGCTGCTCCATGGCCATGCCGATGGGGCGAAACCCCTGTTCCGCAAGGTGGTGGCCTCCTGCTCGCCCAGCCTTGGCGTCTATGCCGGTGCGGCCGGCGAGTTGAAGCGGGTCGGCGGCTGAGCCGGCGGGGGAGGTGAGGATCGCGCCACCGCGCTCCTCACGGTCCTGCCCCCTGTCGCCATCAGAACTCGGCCCAGTCCTTGTCCGAGGGGGCACTGGTCCTGATCGCCGGCTTGGGCGGCTGCGGCCGGGGCGCGGGCTTGGCCGGTGCTGGCGCCTTCGCCTTGGCGGACATGGTCCGGGACGCTTTGGCCGCCGCCTTCTCGGACGTCGCCGCCCGGTGTACGTCCTCGGCAAGATGGTCGATGACGACCATGACCTCCTGGGCAGTCCGGTCCATTTCGGCCAATGCCGCCTCGGCGCCGGCCTCGTCGCCGTCCGCATGGCGGGCCAGCGCGCGCAGGCCGGCCTCGTGCACCCGGCGGTGAGGGTCGGCCAGCGCCGCGAAATGGGGGCTGGATTTCACCGATTGCTCGACCACGGATTCGTACCACCGGCCGAGGCGGCAATTGTGGTGGTCGGGCACCTTGTCGGCGGCCAGCCGGTTACGGCCGGCGACGCCGTCATGGATGGTCTTGCAGAACGACACATGATCGGCCTTGGTGCTGCGCACCAGGGCCACCTGATGGCTCAGGCCGCGCCCCGATGTCGCGTCGGTCTGGAAGAAGGCCATCTGCTCCGACAATCCGTCGGCGGCATCGGACAGCGCGCTGGCGGCGGCAGCCGATTCCTCGACCAGGGCGGCGTTCTGCTGGGTCATCTCGTCCATCTGGGTGACGGCGGAATTGACCTGCTCGATGCCGTTGGCCTGCTCCTGGCTGGCGGCGGCGATCTCGGCGACGATGTCGGCCACCCGCTTCACCGAGGACAGAATCTCGTCCAGCGTACCGCCGGCTCTCTTGACCAACTCGGCGCCGCCCTTCACCTCGGCCGTGCTCTGGCCGATCAGCGTCTTGATCTCCTTCGAGGCCTGGGCCGAGCGCTGGGCCAGGTTGCGCACCTCCTGAGCCACCACGGCGAAGCCCTTGCCGGCGTCGCCGGCCCGGGCCGCCTCGACGGCGGCGTTCAGGGCCAGCAGGTTGGTCTGGAAGGCGATTTCGTCGATCATGCCGACGATGTCGCCGATCTTCTGGCTGGACGCCTCGATGCGGCCCATGGCGCCGACGGCCTCGGCCACCACCTGGCCGCCGGAGGCCGCCACCTCGCGGGCGCCGGCCGCCAACTGGTTGGCCTGCTGGGCGTTGGCGGCGTTCTGGCGCACCGTGGCCGCCAGTTCCTCCATCGAGGCGGCGGTTTCCTCCAGAGCGCTGGCCTGCTGCTCCGAGCGGCCCGACAGGTCCTGGCTGCCGGCGGCGACCTCGGCGGCCGAGTTGGTAATCTGGCCGCTGGCCTCGTTGATCTTGGCAACCACGTCGCGCAGCTTGTCGGCCGTCGCGTTCACGTCGTTCTTCAGGCGCCCGAACAGGCCGTCATACTCGGTGGCGATGCGCCGGGTCAGGTCGCCCTGGGCCATGGCGCCGACTACGCCGGCGACATCGGTCAGGGCCACTCCGGTCCGCTGAACCAAACCGTTGACCGCTTGGCACATGGTCAGCATGAAGCCGTCCTTGCCCGCCGGATCGATGCGGCGTTCCAGGTCCCCCTGGCCGGCCGCCTTGGCCACGTCTGCCACCTCGGCGACGATGGCCGCCTCGCGGGCCCGCTCCGCGGCTTCGGCCTCGGCCTGGGCCCGGCGGTCGACCTCGATCTGCGCTTCCATCCGCTTCTTGTCGAGGGCCGCGGTCTTGAATACCTCGACGGCGCGGGCCATCCGGCCGACCTCGTCGCCGCGGCCGGTCCCCTCGATGACGGCGCTCAGGTCGTCCCGCGCCAGCCGGTCCATGGTTTCGGCCAGGTAGGCCAGGGGCCCGGCGATGGCCCGGCTGGCGATGAGGAACGCTCCCGCCAGGGCGAGGCCCAACCCGGCCAGGACCGCGACCCAGGTCATCGTCGCGGTGGTGCCGGTCTGGGCGGACAGGTCGTCCGACATCTTGTCGGTGGCGGCGGTCAGGTCTTCGGTGGTCTTGACGGTGGCGTCCCGCACCGCCTCGAAGGCGGGTTCGAAGCCTTCGGTGGCCAGCTTCATGGCCTCGCTGTCCTGGTGGGCCAGGGTGGCGTCCTCGGCGGGCTTGGCGCGGGTCTGCATCTCAGTGAACAGCCGGTCGAGCTCATCGAGGCGTGCCGCGTAGGCGGGAACCCTGGCCCGCGTCTCGGTCAGCAGCTTACGGAAGTCGCCGGCCATCCCGTCCATCTGGCGGGCGGTGGCCTGCATCTTCCCCTCATCCTGCTCGGCGATCATGGCGTAGAGGCTGCGGGCGAAGCCGATGGTGCGCTGGTTGGCGACTTCCATCGTGCGGATGGCTTTGGCCTCGTTTTCCAACAGGGCGCTGTAGCGGCTGTCGATCATCCGCATCTGCGAGGTGGCGAACACCGTCGCGGCGATGACCACCACGCCGAGGATCAAAATTGCGGTAAAGATCTTGTATAAGATTCTGAGATTGCCGAACGACATTCCGGTTTCCCCCCTCTATGCCCATCCGGATATTCGCCGAGAAGTTCGGAGTGCGGCAAGCGCCGATCCGCCGGGCGCTGGTGCCGCTCCCCATTTTATGGGCGTCGAATCCCCCTATAATTATAATTGATCATCTTGAAGCCATTTAAGATGGCGCTCTTTGTTTTATCCCTGCCTAAAGTGGCAAAAGCCACGCATGATAGCAGGATAGGGTGTGGCGGCCTATCGGGCCGCCATTACCTCCCCGCCCGAGGCCAGGGCCAATTCGGCGCAGTCCCTCAAGTATTGTGCGCGGGCCTGGATGTCGGACAGGCGCATCATGTTTTCCTGGCGCTCGTCGACCAGCAGCGGCAGCAATCCGATGGTGCCGTTCTGCTGCTGTAGCGAGGCCAGCCGGGTGGCCTTGCCGGTGGCGTGGACCGCCTTGGCGGTCTGGGCAACCTCGTCCTGGTCCTGTACCAGGGATTGCAGGACCGTGGCGACCTGGGCGAAGGAATTCAGGACGGTCTGGCGGTAGCGGGCGAAACTGGCCTGATAGGCGGCTTCGGCGGCGTGCTGTTCGGCCGACAATTGCCCACCATGGAACAGCGGCGCCGTCAGGGTGCCGCCCATCGCCGCGCCGGTGGCCGCATCCTGCCAAAGATGGCCGGGGAGGGTAGCCCACTGGGCGACGTCGGCCGACAGGGTCAGGCGGGGGAAACGATTGGCCTCGGCAACGCCGACCATGGCGCTGGCGGCGTGCAGGTCGGCCTCGGCGGCCTGGATGTCCGGGCGGCGGCGCACCAGTTCGGAGGGCAAGTTGACCGGGATCGTCTCGGGTCGTTGGAACGACGACAGCGTCAGCGTCGGCGGCGACCACTGGTCGGGGGTCTGGCCCACCAGGGCGGCCAGGGTATGGCGTTCCGCCGCCAGTTGCGTGCGCAGGGGCGGGATCATCGCCGCATCCGCGGCCAGTTGGGCGTCGACCTCGGCGACGTCCCGGTCCGTGACGGTCCTGGCCTGGCGTTCCAGGTGCATCAGGTCGCTCCGCTTCTTGTCCGCGGTGACGATGGCGGCGGCCAGACGGACCTGCTCTTCCAGCGCGGCGGCATTGATGGCGTGCATCACCACCTGGCCGGTCAGGGTCAGGTAGGCCCCCTCCAGCCGGTCCTTCTGGGCCTCGGCGGTGGCGTCCGCCGCCTCGACCAGGCGGCGGTCATGCCCGAACAGGTCCAGCGAGTAGCTGACCGCCGCGCCCACCGAATAGAGGTTGAGCGTATTGGGCGGGTAGGCCAGTCCAAAGGACGTGTAGTTGATCTTTTCCCGCATCGCGCTGCCGCCCAGATCGACCTGGGGGAGGAGGATGCCCGAGGTGGCTTCGGCCCGCCGGCGGACCTCCTCCAGGGTGGCCTTGGCTTCCTCAAGGGTCTGGTTCTTGGCGAGGGCCTGGGCGATTACGGCGTCGAGGTCGGAAGACTTGTACATCTTCCACCATTGGCCGTGCGCCTTCCCGCCCAGGGCGGCCAGCTTCGGCATGGATTCGCCGGCTGCCGTGAAATGGTCCGTCGGCGGCGCGGACGGCGTGGTGAAGTCGGGGCCGACGGCGCAGGCCGTCAGGCTCAGCCCGCCCAGCAAGGCTAGAGCGCGTCTCATTTGAAGGCGCAGCCCGACGTCACGCCCAGCTTTTTGAGGACCAGGACGACACGGTCAAGATTCATCATCGCTCTCCACTCACTCTCCTTGCCGGGCGGGGGCGGCGTCGTCCCCGCCCGGCAATCATTGGCATGTCACCGTCCCGGTGCGGCCGGAACCCCCGTCTCCCTGCTCTGCCGGCGCCGGGGCGGTCTTTTTCGCAGGCCGTTCGAAATTTGGCGACATCATGTGCAAAATATCGTATATGCGCAAGTCTGAACATAGGGCGTTGCCGGCCGGAGCTGGCGGGGTTCGATGGCTTGACATCATATTCGAATTATCGTAGGTTCGCAAATATGAATATAGATCCATCGCAAATGATCGCCGCCGCGGGAAGTGCATGCGATCTGCTGAAGTCTCTGGCGAATCCCCATCGCCTGCTGATCGTCTGCCAGCTGCTGGGGGGCGAGCGGTCGGTGAAGGAACTGACGGAGTTCCTGGGCATCCGCGACACCACCGTCTCCCAGCATCTGGCCTTGTTGCGCAAGGACGGGATCGTGGCTACGCGCCGCGCCGGGCAGACGATCTATTACTCGATCCACAGCGATCCGGCGCGCCGGGTGCTGGAAGCTTTGTACAACATCTACTGCTCACCACAATGTGGCGTGCGGGCGGATCTTTAGAAGTAAAGTTGTCTGGGATACGGGAGCATACCCATGCGGAAGATTTTCCTTTTATCATTCGCTGCGATGCTGGCGACAGGTGCCACCGCCCATGCCGGCGACTATTACCTGGTCAAGCCGCAGAAAATCAGGGATGAGAAGGAAGTTGCCGCGACCGTCGAGAACCGGCGCGATATTCCCGCCCGCGTGCGTACCAGCGGCACCCTCGTCGCTCTGTCGGTGCGCGAAGGCGACATGGTGCAGAAGGGACAGGTCATCGCTGTCTGTGCCGACCGCCGCCTGATGCTGCAGGCCCAGGCCCTGGATGCCCAGGTCGCCGCCATGCGGGCGAAGCAGGCCCAGGCCCAGGCCGAGCTGGACCGCAACAAGCCCCTGTTCACCAGCGGCGCCTTGAGCCAATCCGCCATCGATGCCCTGCGCACCGCCGCCGCCGCCGCCGCCGCCGGGTTGAAGGCCCGCCAGGCCGAGCGCGCCGCCGTGGAGGAGCAGATCGTCCAGGGGCGGGTGCTGGCGCCGGCCTCCGGCCGCGTGCTGACCGTTCCCACCGCGCTGGGCGCCGTGATGATGACCGGCGAGGTGGTGGCCACCATCGGAACCGACGACACCATCGTGCGGGTGCGGCTGCCGGAGCACGACGCCGACGCCCTCAACCTGGGTGAAGCCGTGCGCCTGGAGGGGGCTGGCCTGCCGGCCCAGGCCACCGTCAGCCTGATCTATCCCCAGGTGGGCGACGGATTGGTGCAGGCCGACCTCCATCTCGGCACCCATGGCGGCTACTATGTCGGCCAGCGCCTGCGCGCCTGGATTCCGCTGCCGGCCCGCGACACCCTGGCCGTGCCGGCGCCCTATCTCAGCCTGCGCGACGGGATCGACTTTGTGCGCCTGCACCGTGACGGGGTCGAGGACGTCGACGTGCCGGTACTGCCCGGCGAGGCGGTCCGCCTGCCCGACGGGACGTCCGGCGTCGAGATCCTGTCCGGCCTGAAGGCCGGCGATCAGCTGGTGCGGCCATGAAGCTGGGCCTGTCCGGAAGCCTGACCAGGGCCACGATCCGTTCGCCGATCACCCCGCTGTTCCTGTTGGCGGCGCTGATCGCCGGGCTGATCGCCATCACCACCATCCCGCGCGAGGAGGAGCCCCAGATCAGCGTCCCCATGGTCGACATCAT
>JAKAFA010000168.1:0-3072 GCA_021818185.1 Pseudomonadota bacterium
GTAAGGGGCCTTGAGCCGGGTTGCCGCCGCCCGCGATCCGTGTTAGGCCCCTGGCTCGCCCCGGAAACGACATGCCCCCGGAAAGGACACACCCCAGGCCGGGACTGCAAGGAGGATGAACATGACCGACACCGCCAGCCAGGAGCTGCCGCCGCTGATCGTCAACGGCCAGTACGTCAAGGATTTGTCCTTCGAGGTGCCCGGCGCCCCCACTATCTACCAGGAGATGACCGGCAGCCCCGACATCCCCATCCACGTGGACATCGTGGTCAACCCCATCCAGGACAACATCTACGAGGTCGTGCTGAACCTGAAGGTCCACGCCCAGATGGGCGAGAAGCCGGTGTTCCTGCTGGAGCTGTCCTATGGCGGCGTGTTCACGGTCAATGTTCCGCAGGAACAGGTCCAGCCGCTGCTGCTGGTGGAATGCCCCCGCCTGATGTTCCCATTCGCCCGCGTGCTGATTGCCGACATGACCCGCGACGGCGGCTTCCCGCCGCTGATGCTGCAACCCATCGACTTCTTCCAGCTCTACCGCAGCCGGATGGCGCAGAGCGAAGGCGTGGTCGGACACGCCTGAGGACGGGCGGCCCTGAAGGTGGGCGGGGCGTTTCCTCGCGGAGCGCCCCCTAGCCTCCGGCCAGGCGGTAGCCGCCCGCCTCGGTCAGCAGCAGCCGCGCCCGGGCCGGATCGGCCTCGATCTTGCGGCGCAGGCGATAAATGTGGGTTTCCAGGGTATGGGTGGTAACGGCCGCCGAATACCCCCAGACCTCGGCCAGCAGCTGGTCGCGCCCGACCACGCCGCCAGCCCGGCGTAACGTTTCCAGGATCAGCGCCTCCTTGTCGGTCAGCCGCACCCGGTGGCCGGATTCGTCCTGGAGCAGCCGGGCCGCCGGATCGAACCGCCAGCCGCCGATCGCCCCCGCCCCCGCCCTGCGCCGGCGCGCCGCCAACTCCTCCAGCCGGGCGCCGAGCTGGCCGAGACGCACCGGCTTCGCGGCCACGGCATCCGCCGTGCCGGCCGCCACACCCTCGGCCGCACCGGCCAGCACCAACACAGCCAGCCCGGATTCCTCCTTGAGCCGCCGACATTCTTCCGCTGCGCCCGCCACCGCCCCGTCGACCACCGCCACCTCGGCCCCGGCAGCGCTGTCGGCCAGGATATGGCCGAGGGCGCGCAGATGGTCGGCCAACACTTGGCGGAGGGCGGAATCCTCCACGACGAGAAAAAGGCGGCAAGCCAAGGTGATGATCCGTCCGTGGTTTCGCCAGCCCCATATAATACCCGAGGCCCCGGGCAACGGAAGGGCGGCCAAGGCCTTTTCCGGGGCGGGGAAAACCGCTATGGTGCCGCGCTTGTGATCAGGCAGAGGATGATGACGAGGCAGCTTGACCTCACCCCCCGGCCGGCATTTCCGCCGCCGGCCCCGCTGGTTTCGGTTGATCGGGCCGCCGCCGAATTGCGCCGCGGCGGCATCGTCGCCGTCCAGGCCCCCGATGGCGCCTATGCCTTGGCCCTGGCCGCCGAGGCGGTGACCGAGGAAGCCATGGCCGGCCTGCGGACCTGTGCCGGAACACCCCCGCTGGTGGCCATAACCGGCCGGCGGGCGGCCGTCCTAGGCCTGCGGGATGCCGGCGCCACCGGAACCGTGCGGCTGGATGCGGCGGGCGGCCTTTCGGCCGAGGCGGTTGCTTGGCTGGCCGATCCCTGCGCCGGCGGACCACGACCCATCGATCCCGCCACTCTCACCGTCGAGGACCTGGATCCGGCGGGAGCCAGCGCCGCGGCAATCGGCTTGGCCAAGCTGGCCCGGCTGCTGCCCGCCGCGGTGATCGCCGTCACCCGGTCCCCGGCCGTGGCCGACGGCCTGCCGGTGGTCGCCGCCAAGGACATCGCTGCCTATCAGCAGACCGCCGCCAGCACGCTGCGCATCGTCAGCGAGGCGCGCGTGCCGCTGAAGGATGCCGAGAATGCCCGTATCGTCGCCTTCCGGCCGTCGGACGGCGGCATCGAACACCTCGCCATCGTCATCGGCGAACCCGATCCCGATTCCGCCGTGCTGGCCCGGCTGCATTCCGAGTGCTTTACCGGCGACTTGCTGGGCAGCCTGCGCTGCGATTGCGGCGACCAGCTGCGCGGCGCCATCGCCGAAATTTCCCAGGCCGGCAGCGGCGTACTGCTCTACCTGGCGCAGGAGGGCCGCGGCATCGGGCTGGTAAACAAGCTGCGCGCCTACCAGTTGCAGGACGGCGGCCTGGACACCCTCGACGCCAACCTTCAGCTGGGATTCGACGACGACGAGCGCATCTATCAACCCGCCGCCCAGATGCTGCGGCTGCTGGGCATCGGCCGGGTGCGGCTGCTGACCAACAACCCGCTGAAGGTCGACGCCCTGGCCCGCCACGGCGTCGCGGTCGAGGAGCGGGTACCGCACGTTTTCCCCGCCAACGACCACAACGAATTCTACCTGCGTACCAAGGCGATTCGCGGCGGCCACCTGTTCTGACACGGCAAGATTTTCCTGCCGGCGGCGGTTGTTGCCGTCCTGCCGCCGCGGCGGCCGGCTGAAAGGCGTGGAAAACGGTGCGGCCGCTTTGGCACCCGGCTTGCAAGATAATTGCCGGACCCTTTCCGGCAGGTGAGCCATGAGCGATTCCGGCATAGACCCGCAGTTCCTGAAGGCCAACGCCTTCTATGCCCCCTCGGGCAAGCCGGTCGAGCATCACCTGCACGCCTTTTCCAAGGGTGACAGCTTCTCGTTCAAGGACGTCCTCGACACCCTGAATCCGCTCCAGCATATCCCGGTGGTTGCCACCATCTACCGCGAGATCACTGGCGACGAGCCGGGGGCGGTGGCCCGTCTGGCCGGCGGAGCGCTTTATGGCGGGCCGATCGGGCTGGTCATATCCGCTGTCGATTGCGGCGTTGCCGACAACACCGGCGAGGATATCGGCGAACACGTGGTGGCCGCCCTCGGCGATGTCTTCGAGTCGGGCTCCGAGGGCGGAACGGCCACGGCGGTGGCCAAGGCCACCCCCCCGCCGGTGGCCGCCGCAGCCGGTGCCGGTGCC
>JAKAFA010000168.1:3082-8869 GCA_021818185.1 Pseudomonadota bacterium
CCCCGCCCCGAATGCGGCGCCGCGGCCGCCGGTCGCCGTCCATCCCATCCAGCCTGACGCGGCGAAGACGCCCGCCCCGCTGGAGGTCGGAGCCGCGGTTGGGGTCGCCGCCGCGCCCGCCGCCACTTCCACCGCCGACCCCGCACCGGCGCCGGCCCGCCGGGAAGCCCAGCCCGCCGCGCCCGCCCCCGTCGGCACCAGCCTGCCCCCGCATTTCATGCCGGTTCCGCAACGACGCTATGTGCAGGCCGTGCAGCCGGCACCGGTCAATGTGCCGGTCTCCAACGACGGGGAGATGTCGCACGTCCCGGTCACCGGCCGGCCGACCTTCACGCCGCGGGCGCTGGTCCCTGCCTCCGTTCATGGACCCGCTCCGCCAGCCGGATCACCCAAGGACTGGTTTACCGCCGCGATGATGTCCGGCCTCGACAAGTACCAGAAGAGCAATAACCTGGTGGCCCCGCCTGCCCCGGCCACCGCTGCACCGTGAGGCCCGGGCCATGGAAGTGACCGTCTCGGCGGCCGGAACGCTAAGCTGGAACGGCCGCGAGATTCGTTGCGCCCTGGGGCGCGGGGGCGTGCGGCAGGACAAGCACGAGGGTGATGGCGCGACTCCGATCGGCCGCTTCCCCATTCGCCGGCTGTTCTATCGCCCCGACCGCCTGCCCGCGCCCGTCACCCGCCTGCCGGCCACGCCGCTGACCCCGGCCCATGGCTGGTGCGACGATCCGGCCCATCCCGATTACAATCGCGAAGTTCGGCTGCCCCACCCGGCCCGATGCGAATCGCTGTGGCGCGACGATGCGATCTATGACCTGATCGTGGTGCTGGGCCACAACGATGACCCGGTCGAACCGGGACGCGGCAGTGCTATCTTCCTGCATCTGGCCCGCGAGGGCTATACACCGACCGAGGGCTGCGTCGCCCTGGCGCGCCCCGATTTTGTGGCGCTGCTGGCCACCCTGGGACCCGGGGACGAGCTGATCGTGGCGGCCTGACGGCTCGGGAGCGTCCTAGACCGCGAAGGCAGCCGGCGGCTGGCCGGACAAGTAACGCTGCCACATCGTTTCGTAAGCGGTTTCAATTGCACGGGCAAATGCCGGCGTATCGAATAATGGTGCCGTGGCGCGCCCCGCCTCCAGCCGGGCGCGCAAGGCGGCCAGCCGGGCCGGGTCGGCCAGCAGCGCGGCGGCCAAGGCCTCGTATTCCCCCAGGTCGGCCGCGACCATCTCCGGCAGGCCGACGGCCTCCAGCAGGCTGGCGCCCACCCGGCCGGCGAAGCTCTGGCCGCGGCAGGTGACCAGCGGGCAGCCCATCCACAGGGCGTCGCTGCCGGTCGTATGGGCATTATATGGCAGGGTGTCGAGGAACAGGTCGGCGACGCGATAACGGACCAGATGTTCGCTCAGGGACCGCATCGGCGCGAAGACCAGCCGGTCTTCGCCCACCCCGGCCCGGACCGCCGCCGCCCGCAGATTGGCCTCGACCGCCGGCTGATCGGCCAACAGCCAGAGGACCGCCCCTGGCGCCCCGGTCAGCAGCCGCATCCACACCGCGAACAGCGACGGCGTGATCTTGTAGGCGGCATTGAAGCAAGCCAGCACCGGCCCCCTCGCCGGCAAGCCGAGGGAAGCACGATCGGGGCTTGCCGCGGGACAGGGCCGGAGCCGGTCGTTGACCTGATAGCAGCCGGGCAGGTGGACGATGCGTTCGCGATAATGCTCCTGGCAATCCAGGGGCAGGACCACCGGATCGGCCAGGATGTAATCGATCCAGTCGACGCCCATGCTGCCGGGATAGCCGAGATAGGACACCTGCACCGGCGCCGGCCGCTGGGCGAGGATCTCCGGCCGGGCGCCACGGGTATAGCCCTTCAGATCCACCAGGATGTCCACTCCGTCGGCGCGGATGCAGGCGGCGGCGGCCGAGGCCGAGGCTCCGGACAGGTCACGGAACCCGTCCACCCCCGCCTCCAACCGCCGGCGCATCGGGCGGCGGTCGTCGGGACCCAGGGAATAGGCCATCACCCGGAAACGGCGGCGGTCGTGCAACTCGAACAGTTCGGCAATCAGATAGGCGGTGGCGTGGTCCTGGTAATCGGCCGAGAGATAGCCCAGGGTGAGGACCGGACCGGGCTCGGCGGGCGGGGCCGGGCGGCGGGCCGCCGCCGGCAGGCCGGTACCCCAGGCGCGGGCACAGCGGCCCTGGACCTCCTCGGGGCAATCGATCGCCAGCAGCCGGAAGGGCTGCACCCCGCTCCGCCCCCGCGCCACCAGGCCAGACAGGCGGACGGTCAGGTCCTCCAGCCCGTCCCAGTCGCACAAGGCCTGTTGCCGCGCCACCAGGGCCGAGAGGATTACCGCATCGTCGGGCGCCAGACGATGGGCGGTGCGATAGGCGTTCAGCGCTTCCGCCTCGCGGCCGAGATGGCGCAGCACATTGCCGAGATTGAACCAGGCCGGCCCGCTGGGCTGCGCCGCCACCACCTGCCGCCAGGATTTTTCCGCCTTGTCGTAGGCCCCCAGGCTTTCATGGAGCAGGCCGGCCAGCGCCGCCGCCTCGATCAGGTCTGGGCGGCGGGCCACCGCCCTGTCCAGCGCCCGCACCGCCTCGGGCCGGCGGCCGGCCCGGTAGAGGATCTGGCCCAGCAGAAACAGCAGTTCCGGCTGGCCGGGACGGGCCCGCATCGCCTGGCGGCAGGCCGCCTCGGCCTCGGCGACCCGCCCGGCCCGCAGCAGGGCGAAGGCGTGGGCGGCCGGATCGATCACCTCAGGCGCCGCAGCACTTCTTGTATTTGCGCCCCGACCCGCAGGGACAGGGATCGTTGCGGCCGACCTTTGCCACCTGCCGCTGGGCGGGTTTGGGGTTGAGGGCGCCATCAACGTAGTACCAGCGGCCGTCCATCCGGCGGAAACTGGCCAGCTCGTGATGGGCCAGCGGCTTGCCCTGATAGCGGTAGCGGGCGACGAATTCGACGGTGCCCTGGTCGCCGCTCTCCGACAACTCGGTGGCCCTTACCTCCAGCCCTTGCCACTCGGCGGTCTTGGCCCAGGTTTCGGCATCGGCGCGGTCGAAATCCTCCTTGGCCTCGGGGGCCAGCGAGGACTCCAGGTGGTCGATGTCGCCGCGGGTGAACGCGGTATAGCGCGAGCGCATCAGCGCCTCCGGCGAGGCGGCAGGCCCGCCGGCCAGGATGGGACCGCAGCAGGACTCGAAGGCGGCACCGGAACCGCAAGGGCAGACAGTCATCGTCACAGGATCCATGGCAAGTGCATCGGTGGGCGAGAGACAACCCGATTCCTGGCGGCGACGCAAGGCCCGCCTGTGCTCACCGGCCCATCAGCAGGAGGAACCCGAGGACGACCAGAGCCGCCGCCGCATAGAATCCGCCGCCCACCCCCAGTAAAAACAGCAGATTGCCAACGGTGAACAGGCGGTGCAGCTTGCGCTCTCGTCGGATCCGCTCGGAGCTGCGCCGTTCCACCCCGCCGACCACCGTCAGGAAATAACGGCCGGACAGGCCGGGGATGGTCAGGCGGATATTGATGGGATGGCGGCGCCAGGTAGAGGGATTGGCCGCCTGCCACAGGGCGATGCGTTCCTCTTCCGTCAGATTGGCCAGCACCTCGGGGGGCAGGCGTTCCAGCAAGCTTCCAAGCGTGTTGTCGGCCTTCATGCCCCCTCCCCTCGCGCGGCGGTCCGCGGCGCCATCCCGGCAATCTGTCACGGAAGACGCCGCGAATCCAGCCCACACCCGGGACGCCCCGACGGTCTGCACGACCGAGAATACGGGTCATATGCTTGACGTTTGCGCCCCCAGGCTTTCGTCGCCTCCGGCAATTCCGAAGAACTCCCGTCCCGAAGAACTCCCGTCCTTGACTCCGCTGGCCCGGCCGGCAAGGCTGGAGGCATGCGCATCGGCATCGATCTGGACACGGCGCTGATCGATTACCGGCGGCCCCTGTCGGTAGCGGCGGAGCGACGCGGTCTGCTGCCCTCGGGCTGGACCGGCGACCGGGCCGAGTTGTACCGGCGGGTCATGGCGCTGCCTGGCGGTGCCGTCGAATGGCGGCGGCTTCTGGGGCTGGCCCAGGGCCCTCTGCTACCGCTGGCAGAGCCGATGGCCGGTGCCCTGGCGTTCCTGGCGGCCTGCCGCGACCGCGGCTTTCCGGTCTTCCTGTTCAGCCTGCGCCCGCCGGCCGCCGCCTTCGATGCCGAGCGCACCGACCTGTGGGGAGCGGCCACCACCTGGCTGGCGCGGTTTGGCGCCTTCCGCGCCGACGGCTTTGCCATTCCCTACGGCAACCTGATCTTCGCCGCCCACCGGCGAGCCCGCTTGGATGCCATCGCCGCTTCAGGATGCAGCCACTTCATCGAGGCCGAGGACGAAGAGACCCGCGACCCGTTCTTCGTGCCCGGCATCGAACGGCTGCTGATCGGGGCCGCGGGTTGGGCCGGAATTTCCCACCGCCTGTTGGATGGAATTACTGCTTGCCGGTAAGGCGCGACAGGATGTCGTCCAGCTGTTCCAGGCTGGCATAGGCGATGGTCAACTCGCCGCCCTTGCCCTGGGAATTGATGGTTACCCGCACCCCCAGCAGCGCCGTCAGATCGCGTTCCAGGGCGGCAGTGTCGGTGTCCTTGGCGGCGGCCGGGGCGCGGCCGGCGGCCGGCGGCCGTGCGCGGGCCGAATCGCCGGCCGCCAACCGCTCGGTCTGGCGGACGTTAAGCCCCCTCTCCACCACCTGACGGGCCAGGGAGACGGGATCAGCGGCGGTCAGCAGGGCGCGGGCATGGCCGGCCGACAGCTCGTTCTTGTCGACCATCACCTTGATGGCGTCGGGCAGCTGCAACAGGCGCATCATGTTGGCGACATGGCTGCGGCTCTTGCCCACCGCCTTGGCCAGCTCTTCCTGGGTGTGGTTGAACTCTTCCACCAGCCGACGGTAGCCATCGGCCTCTTCCAGGGGCGACAGGTCCTGGCGCTGGAGGTTTTCCACCAGGGCGATTTCCAGCGCATCCTTGTCGCTGAGGTCCCGGATGATCACCGGCACTTCGTGCAACTGGGCCCGCTGCGCCGCCCGCCAGCGGCGTTCGCCGGCGATGATTTCGAAGGTGCCGGCCTGGTCTTGGTGGTTGCGCACCAGGATGGGCTGGAGAATGCCTTTTTCCCGCACCGATTCCACCAGGTCGGCGATGGCCTCCTCGTCGAACTGGCGGCGCGGCTGGAACTTGCCGGGAACCAGCTGGGCGGTGGGCACGGTGCGCAGGCCCTTGAAGCGATCGGCGCCTACTGGGCCGTCCGCCGCCGGACCACTCGGCCGCTCGCGGATCGCCGCCGCCGCCGCCACACCGGTTTCCCCCAACAGGGCCGACAGACCGCGGCCCAGGTTCCTTCGCTTTTCCTCCGCCACTCTTACGCCCCTGCCCGAATTTCACGTTCCCGCTTCAGCACTTCGCTGGCGAGATGGATATACGCCTCGGCCCCGGTGCTTTTCACGTCGTAGATCAGCACCGGCTTGCCGTGGGACGGCGCCTCGGAGATCCGGACGTTGCGCGGGATCACCGTCTTGTAGACCTTGTCGCCGAAGAAATCGCGGACGTCGGCCGCCACCATGTCCGACAGGTTGTTGCGCTTGTCGAACATGGTCAGCACGATGCCCTGCAACTCCAGGGCGGGATTGAAGGCCTGCTTCACCCGCTCGATGGTCTTGACCAGATGGCTGACGCCTTCAAGCGCGAAGAACTCGCATTGCAGCGGCACCATCACCGCATGGGCGGCCACCA
>JAKAFA010000169.1 GCA_021818185.1 Pseudomonadota bacterium
TGGCGAACACCAGTGCGAAGCCGATCCCGACCCAGAAGTGGGCATCGAGATAGAAGGCAGCCTCGACGGCTTCGTGGGCGGCCGGCTCGGCGGCGAGGGCGGAGGCGATCATTGGCCTTGCTCCTTGAGGGCGGCGGCGACGGCAGCCTCGACGGCGGCCACATCGGCCGGACCGCCGGCCAAACGGTGGACCACGGCACCGGCCACGTCCAGGGCGACCTCACGCATGCCGGCCAAGGCGGCCGACTTGGCGGCGGCGATGCGCTGCTCGCCCGCCTGGATTTGGCCGGCCACACGGGCAGCCAGCTCCTGGGTACGCTCCTCGGCCTGCCGGGCCAGCCGCTCGGCCATTTCCTTGACCACGGCGGCAGCATGGGCGCGGGACTCGGCCAGGGCCTTTTCGTAAGCGGCAACCGCCGCCTCGGCCTCGGCCTTCAACTGCGCGGCCTTGTCGAGGTTGTCGTCGATCTTGCGCTGGCGCTCGTCGAGGACCGCGCCGATCTTCGGCAAAGCGAGCTTCGCCATCAGGAAGTAAAGGGCGGCGAAGAAAATCACCAGCCAGAAGACCTGCGACGCGAAGGTCGACGGATCGAATTGGGGCATCCGTGTGCTCCTAAACGGTACGCATCCCTGACCTTCCGGTCCGGCGGGCCGTGGGACCGGGCTGGAACCCGGGTCTACGGCACCGACCGTTCCAGAATGGGGCGAGACCCTACTTGAACAGGATCATCAGCGACACGACCAGCGCGTACAGCGCGATAGCCTCGGTCACCGCGAAGCCGATCCAGCCGTACAGCTCGACATTGGCCTTGGCAGCGGGGTTGCGGCCGACAGTGGCGATCAGGGAGGACCACACCGAGCCCACGCCGACGCCCGCACCGATCACACCGATGGCGGCCAGACCGGCGCCGATCAACTTCGCAGATTCGTAATCCATGTCACTCAACTCCTTTGGGATAGACGTTCAATCCAGAGACGCGGCGCCTCAGTGCATATGGATGGCGTCATGCAGGTAAATGCACGCCAGGACCGTGAACACGTAGGCTTGCAGCATCGCAATGCCGAGCTCGAGCAATGCGACCGCACTCAGGAAGGCGAGGGGGACGACGCCCGGAACCACGTAGAGCGCGCCCAGCGAAACCACGAACCCGCCCAGGATCGTCAGGATGATGTGGCCGGCGGTCATGTTGGCGAACAGACGGACCGACAGGCTGATCGGGCGGAACACATAGGACAGCAGTTCGATCGGAACCAGCAGCACCCCCATCGCCATCGGCGCCCCCTTGGGGAAGAAGAACGACAGGAAGTGCAGGCCGTGCCGGAGGAAGCCGATGACCGTCACGCCGACGAAGATCACGGCGGCCATGGCGAAGGTGACGATCAGGTGGCTGGTGAAGGTGAAGGCGCCGGGAATCAGACCGAACAGGTTGCCCAGCAGCACGAACATGAACAGGGTGAAGATGAAGGGGAAGTACTTGCGCCCTTCGGACCCCACATTATCCCTGAGCATGTTGGCTATAAATTCGTAGAAAACCTCGGCCATCGATTGCCAGCGGCCCGGCACCACCGCCCGCGGACGCATGGACAGCGTCAGAAACAGGGTGGTCACCGTCACCACGATCGCCATCATCAGCGATGAATTCGTGAAGGAGACGTCGACTCCGCCGATATGGAGATCGATGATCGGCTTGATCTGGAATTGCTCGATCGGGTTGGTCACCGCACGCCCCTCTCAGTTGTCCTCGCCGGGCGGCGTCTGGCGCCGCTGCGCCTCGCCGAGACCGACCGTATCACCCATCCCCCGGGCCGCCCGGTAGGCGTTCAGCACGCCCGCCGCTCCGCCCAGGAGCAAGAAAACCACCATCAGCCACGGCTGGGTGCCCAACCAGCGGTCGAGCCCCCAGCCGAGGGCGGCACCACCGCCGATCCCGACCACCACTTCGGTGGCCAGACGCATCCCCAGCCCCAGCCCGGCCAGACCAGGCCGGCCGCGCGGCCCACGAGCCTGCGGCACATCCCGAGCGCGCGCCGCGCGCAAGCGGGCGTCAAGCTCTTCCAACGAAGGGGGCTTGTCCCGTTCATCCATGGGTCATCGGCCCGCCATTCCGCCATCTTTTGGCCACGATAGCCTCAAAGGCGCGGGCACCATAAGGGGTGTGCCCACCCGTGTCAAGATCGGAAAGCGCAATGCACAATGCCTTGAAAAGGCAATAATTTCCGCAGTCTGCCACCCTGAATCCCGGCCGAATCCCGGGGAAAATCGTGGATCGCCCCCTCCCCAAAGGGGTTGGCGTCAAACGGCCTCTGCCACCTCTCCTATGACTTCCGCCTGGGCCAGATCGACCGAGACCAGTTGGGACACCCCCCGTTCGGCCATGGTCACTCCATAGAGCCGGTCCATACGGGCCATGGTCATACGGTGGTGGGTGACGATCAGGAAACGGGTGCCGGTGGTGCGGGCGATATTCTCGACCAGGGAGCAGAAGCGGTCGACATTGGCGTCGTCGAGGGGGGCGTCCACCTCGTCCAGCACGCAGATGGGGGCGGGATTGGTCATGAATACCGCGAACAACAGGGCGAGCGCCGTCAGCGCCTGCTCGCCGCCGGACAGCAGCGACAGCACTTGCAACCGCTTGCCGGGAGGCGACGCCATGATCTCCAGACCGGCTTCCAGCGGGTCGGCGGATTCGGTGAGGGCCAGGTGGGCGCGGCCGCCGCCGAACAGTTGGACGAACAAGTCGCGGAAATGCCGGTCCACCGCCTGGAACGAGGCCAGGAGACGCTCGCGGCCCTCGCGGTTCAGCTCGGCGATGCCCTGGCGCAGCCTGGCGATGGCCTGGACCAGGTCGTCCTTTTCCGCCTGCAGGCCGGCCAGACGCTCGGTCAGTTCCTCCGCTTCCTGTTCGGCGCGCAGATTGACCGGCCCCATGGCGTCCCGTTCCCGCGACAGGCGGTCGAGGCGCCGTTGCAGATCGTCGAGATCGGGCCGTTCCGCCTCGGCGACGTCGGCCACGGTCCGCAGCTGTTCCGGGGTCAGGTCCAGGCGCTCGGCGATGCGCCCGGCCACCACCCGGCAGGCCTGATCGGCGGCGGAAACCGCCGCCTCGCGGCGGATGCGCTCCTCGCGAGCCCCGGCCAGGGCCAGTTCGGTGGCCCGCGCCCGGCGGTCGGCCTCGGCCAGGCGGTGCTCGGCCGCCATCAGCGCCTCGGCCGCCGCCCGCCGGGCCTCTTCCGCCCCGGCGATGCGGTCAAGCAATTCGGCGCGGCGCCGCTGAAAGGTGTCGGGCAGGCTGGCCAGGCGGGTGATTTCGAGCCCCACCGCCTCGCGTCGGGCCTCCAATTCGGCGACGGCGGCGCGCGCCGCTTCGGCGCGCTTGCGCCAGGACTGGGCGTCGGTTTCCAGGGCTTCGACCCGGCGCCGGCGTTCGCCGGCTTCGCGGATCACCCGGTCCAGGGCCGACCGGGCCTCGACCAGGGCCGAACGTCCCTCGGCCAGGTCGGCGCGCAGCCCGGCCACCCGCTCCCGCCCCGAATCGGAATCGGGGTAGGCCGCCACCGTCAGACGGGCCTCCATCAGGTCGGCTTCCGCCTCCTCCAGGTCCGAACGAACCGCCGCCGCCTGCTCCTCCAGCGCGCTGCGCCGCGATTCGGCGGCGGCGAAGCGCTGGGCCAGGCGGGCGAGATCGTCCCGCGCCTTGGCGACTTCGGCCTCGGCGCGTCTCACCGCCTCCTTGGCGCGGCGTTCGGCGTCGATTGCCCCCTCGACGGCGGCCGCTGCCGCCTCGGCGCGGCTCTCCGCCTCCTCCACCCCCAGGTCCGCATCCTCCAGACGGGCCTCCAGTTCGCGCAAACGGTTGCGCTGGGCCAGACGCAGGGCCATGGGGCTGGGGGCGCCGGCCCGCGCGGTGTAGCCATCCCAGCGGAACAGGTCGCCGTCGCGGGTGACCAGCCGCTGGCCGGCGGCCATCCGGGGACGCAAGGCCTCGGCGGCGGCGGCATCGGGCGCCACCCCCACTTGACCCAGGCGGCGGGCCAGGGCCGGCGGCGCGGTGACCACCCGGGCCAGCGGCTCGGCGCCGATGGGCAACGGCGGCGGGTGGTCAAGGGGCGGCAATTCGGCCCAATGCACCGGGGCGGCCTCCTCCAGCGAAGCGGCGAGGTCGTCGCCGAGCGCCGCCGCCAGGGCCGGCTCCCAGCCGGCGGCGGCCGAGACCTGATCCAGGGCGGGCGGATGGGGGCCGGCCTTGTGGCTGGACAGCACAGCCACCAGGGCATCGGCCTCGGCCTTGATGCGGGCTCGCTGGGCGGCCGCCGCCTGCAAGGCGTCGCGGGCGGACTCGCGGGCGGCCTGAACCTGCACCCGCGCCCGGTCGGCGTCCTCGGCGGCGAGGCGTGACTCCTCCAGGTATTCGGTGGCCGATTCCAGCTCCATCTCGGCGCCGGTCAGCTCGGCACGGTCCACCCCGTCGGCCTCGGCCTGGGCCCGTTGCGCCTCGACCTGGACCAGCCGCTCCTTCAGGCGGTCGCGGCGCCCCTCCGCCTCGGCCAGGCGGCGCAACGCCGCCGCCCGCTCGGCATCGGCGGCGGCCACCTCCTCCATCACCCGCGCCAGTTCCCGCTCGGCGGCGGCGACCACCTGGGCGGCGGCCTCCATTGCGGCGTCGGCGGCGGCGCGGGCCTCCTGCTCACCCTCGGCGGCGGCGGCCAGGGCCTGGCGTTCCTCCGCCAGCCGGGCCACGGCCTGCTCGGCATCGGCGGCCCGCGACTCCTCGCGCGCCAGATCGGAGGCCGCCTGGACCAGCCGTTGATCCAGTTCGCGGCGCAGCGAGGCCAGCCGCCCTTCCTCGGCCTCCAGTTGTTCGCGTTCGACCATCAGGCGGCTGAGCCCGGCGGCCGACTCGCCGTCGGCCTTGCGCAGGGCGGGCAGTCCGGCGGCCGCCTCGGCCTGTTCGGTGGCGGCGACGGCCGCCAGTTCGGTGGCCTCCTCGACCCGCAGGTCGGCCTCCTTGAGGGCGGCGCGGGCCGCATCCACCGTCGCCAGCGCCTCCAGCCAGCCGATATAGAGCAATTGCGCCTCGACCTTGCGGATCTGCTCCGACAGGGCGCGGTAGCGGGCCGCCTGCCGGGCCTGCTTCTGCAAGCCCTTGAGCTGCTCTTCCAGGGTGGCCATCACGTCATCGAGGCGGGCCAAGTTGGCTTCGGCGTTCTTCAGGCGGTTTTCCGCCTCGTGACGGCGGGAATACAGCCCGGCGATGCCCGCCGCCTCCTCCAGCAGCGACCGGCGGTCGGCGGGCTTGGCGTTGATGATGGTGCCGATACGCCCCTGGCTGACCAGGCCGGACGACCGGGCGCCGGTGGCGGCGTCGGCGAACAGCAACTGCACGTCGCGGGCTCGCCGTTCGCCGCCGTTGATGCGGTAGGCCGAGCCGTGGCCACGCTCGATGCGGCGCACGATCTCCAGCTCGGCGGCCTCATTGTATTGCGCCGGCGCGCTGCGGGCGGAATTGTCGAGGAGGACCGCGACCTCGGCGACGTTGCGCGGCGGCCGGCCGGCGGTACCGCCGAAGATGACGTCCTCCATCTCGCCGCCCCGCATCTGGCGCGCCGAGGTCTCCCCCATCACCCAGCGCAGGGCTTCGATCAGGTTGGACTTGCCGCAACCGTTGGGGCCGACCACCCCGGTCATGCCGGGGGCGATCACCAGTTCGGCGGGGTCGACGAACGACTTGAACCCCGACAGACGCAACTTCGCGAACTGGATCACCCCCCTGCCCCCACCGGCCGCAGCTATTTTTTGCCGGTGGCGGCGCGGTAGGCCTCGTCCAGCTTCGGCTTCAACTCGTCATAGGACATGTCGCCGGAAAAGATCTTGCCGTCGATCATGAAGGTCGGGGTGGAATCGATATTGTACGTCTTGTTGGCGGCATCGGCGCGGGCCTGGATGGCGTTCAGCAGATCCTGGCGCTTCAGGCAGGCATCGACCTGATCGGGACGGATTCCGGCCACCGCGACGACGTGCTTGATCTCGTCGATGGGCGAGCGGGCGTCGATCCACTTCTCCTGCGTGCGGAACAGCAGGTCGAGAACGCCGAAATACCGCTGCGGGCCGGCGCAGTGGGTGACCATCGACGCGGCCAGCGACAGGCCGACCGGGCCGGTGGGGAAGTCGCGGAAAATCAGCCTGGCCTTACCGGTGTCGATCCACTGCGCCTTGATCCGCGGCAGGGAATCCTCGTCGAAATGGGCGCAGTGGGGACAGGTCAGCGACGCATATTCCACGATGGTGACCGGCGCGTCCGGCTTTCCCATGGCCTGGTCGATGGGGTAGCTGTCGGCGGCGCGCGCGGCGTCCGCGCAGGCCAGCACGAAAAGGGGAAGCAGGAACAGGGCCAGCAGCCGGGAAACAGCCTTCACCGCAACCTCCATGGTCAGTCCGGTGCGGATATTAGGGGGTGGCGTCCCGCCACACAAGGCAGGTCGCGGCGGAAGCGCGCCAAGCCGGAACCGGCTACGACTTCAAGGTGCGCCCCAGGCGCTCCAAGGCGGCGCGCAGTTCGGTATCCTCGACCCCGGCCAGGGCGCCCGCCGCCGGCGCCCCGCCGCCCAATGGCGCGGGCGGCGGGCGGGACGGCAGGCGGCGCGGCAGCGGGCCGTGCCGCAGCAGCAGGCGCGCCACGGCGCGATAGCCGAAATAGCCGTTGATGCGCTCCAGGATCAGGGGCTCCAGGTGCTGGAGTTCGGTGGCGAAGGCGGACGAGGCGACCTTGACCACCAGCGTCCCCTCGGTCCGCGCCTTGGGGGGGAATTTGATCCGCAGCGGCAGGGTATGGGCGGCCACCGCTGTGCCGACGATCGCCGGCCAGTCCACCACCAAGGCGCCGCTGGCAAAGCCGTGGCGGCCGAACACCGGCCGGGTCACCCGCGCCACCGGCACGGCCACCGCCACCATGCCGTAGGTCCGCCGTTCGTCGTCGCTGCCTTGAGCCATGACGACACCATACCGCGCCCCGCCGGTTTCCACTATCCTTGCGGCATGCACGCCGACCTCGCCGCCCGCCTGCTTGCCTGGTACGACCGCAATCGGCGGATCCTGCCCTGGCGCGCCGCGCCGGGAGAGGCGGCCGACCCGTACCGGGTCTGGCTGTCCGAGGTGATGCTGCAACAGACCACGGTGCAGGCGGTCATCCCCTATTTCCGCGCTTTCGTCGAGCGCTGGCCGACGGTCGGCGCACTGGCCGCCGCCCCGGTGGAGGACGTCATGCACGCCTGGGCCGGCTTGGGCTATTACGCCCGGGCTCGCAACCTGCATGCCTGCGCCCGGCGGGTGGCGGAGTGGCGGGGCGGGCGCTTCCCCGACGACGAGGCGGGCCTGCGCGACCTGCCCGGCGTGGGCGGCTACACCGCCGCCGCCATCGCCGCCATCGCCTTCGGGCAGCGGGCGGTGGTGGTGGATGGCAACGTCGAGCGGGTCATGGCCCGCCTGCACGCGGTGACCGACCCCCTGCCGGGCGCCAAGCCGATACTGACGCGGCTGGCCGCCGACCTGACGCCCGAGGCGCGGTGCGGCGACTACGCCCAGGCGGTGATGGATCTGGGCGCCACGATCTGCACGCCGAAAAGCCCGGCTTGCGGCATCTGCCCGTGGATGGCGGCCTGTGCCGGCCGCCGCGCCGGCATCGCCGCGCAGTTGCCGGCCAAGGCGGCCAGGCCCGAGCGGCCCTTGCGGCGCGGCATCGCCTTTTGGGCGGTGCGCAAGGACGGGGCGGTGCTGTTACGGCGGCGGCCGCCGGAAGGTTTGCTGGGCGGCATGATCGAAGTGCCCTCGACCGAGTGGCGCGAGACGGCCTGGACCCTGGACGCCGCCGCCGCCCAGGCCCCCCTGGCCGCCGAGTGGCGCCTGCTGCCCGGCGTGGTCCGCCACACTTTCACCCATTTCCACCTGGAACTTATGGTAGCCACAGGCCGCGCCGCCGCCCAGGCCGGCGCCCGCGGCCTGTGGTGTCCGCTCGACCGTCTGGAAGACCAGGCCCTGCCGACGGTGATGCGTAAAGTGGCCAGGCTCGCCCTGGCCAAGGCCTATTGACGGGACCGATCCATGCGCCAGCTCCTGCTTGTTGCCACCTTGCTGCTTGCCGCCGCCCTACCCGCCCGCGCCCAGTCGGCCGGCGAGCATCTGCTGGCGGTCTATCCCAGCAACTGGCAGCACATCCCCCTCGATTCCCAGAATCCCAACGTTCAGATGACCGAGTTGCTGCCGCCGGGGGAATCGCCGCAGAACTTCTCGGAAGCGATCCTGGTCGAAACCTTTGCGGGGCCTGGCCAGTCGGCGCGGGACTTCGTCGGTACGCTGATCACGGTGGGGCAGCACGATTGCAACGGCTTCACCGGCATCCCCGCCAAGGAGGCCAACCTGAACGGCTACACCGCAGTCGTCGCCCGCTATGGCTGTAGCCGCGGCACCCGCACCGGCAAGAGCGGCATGACCATGGTGATCGCCATCCGCGGCAAGGATGCCCTGCACGTCATCCAGACCATGTGGCTGGGCCAGCCGGTTGCCGCCAACCAGGCCGTCCCCATTCCCGACGAGGTGCTCCACCGCTGGAAGACGCTGGCCGCCCACGTCATCCTGTGCGACACCCGCGACCCCAACCACCCCTGCCCCTCGGAATCCTTCCGTTAGGGCGGCAGATGCCCGCGACGGACCGGCGCCCCCCGGACCGGGGAACCGACCCGTCAAGCTTCCACCGACTCCAGCGGCCGACCGCCCGTGGGGGCATGCTCCGCAAGGCGTATTGCCGCCCCATCCGGCTCGGGCCACATCGCCGGAATGCGGAAGGGACGGCGCAAGAGGCCGGCCGACAATGGAG
>JAKAFA010000170.1 GCA_021818185.1 Pseudomonadota bacterium
CGGCGCTGGGAGGTGCCGCAGGACAGCGTGCCCGACCACAAGGGGTGCGATTGCGGCGCCATCCTGCGCGGCGTCAAGCGCCCCACCGATTGCAAGCTGTTCGGCACCGTCTGCACGCCGGAAAACCCCATGGGATCGTGCATGGTCTCGGCCGAAGGCGCCTGTGCCGCCCATTGGACCTACGGGAGGTTTCGCACCCCATGACCCTGCCCCGCCGCACCCATCCCCGGCCGCTGGACCTGGCCGCCGGCCGCGTCGACCTGACCCATGGCGGCGGCGGCCGCGCCATGGCGCAGCTGGTCGAGGAATTGTTCGTCGCCGCCTTCGACAACGAGTTCCTCAACCAGCGCAACGACCAGGCGGCCTTCGACGTTCCCGACGAGGCGCGGGCGGGCGGGCGGATGGTGATGACCACCGACGGCTACGTCATCAACCCGCTGTTCTTCCCCGGCGGCGACATCGGCTCGCTGGCGGTGCACGGCACGGTCAACGACGTGGCCATGGCCGGCGCCCGGCCGCTGTCGCTGTCGGCCGGCTTCATCCTCGAGGAAGGCTTCCCCCTGGCCGACCTCAAGCGCATCGTGGAGTCCATGGCCCGCGCCGCCCGCGAGGCCGGGGTGCCGGTGGTGACCGGCGACACCAAGGTGGTGGAGCGCGGCAAGGGCGACGGGGTGTTCATCACCACCGCCGGCATCGGCATCGTGCCGCCCGGCATCGAGACTGGCGGCGACCGGGCGCGGCCGGGTGACGCCATCCTGGTCTCCGGCACCCTGGGCGACCACGGCGTCGCGGTGATGAGCAAGCGCGAGGGGCTGGAATTCGAGACCGACCTGTTGTCCGACTCGGCCGCCCTGCACACCCTGGTGGCCGACATGGTCGCCGCCTGCCCCGGCATCCGCGTGCTGCGCGATCCCACCCGCGGCGGGCTGGCCGCCACTCTGAACGAGATCGCCGCCCAGTCGCGGGTCGGCATGCTGCTGGGCGAAGCCGCCATTCCGGTGCGGGAACAGGTGCGCGGCGCCTGTGAATTGCTGGGTCTCGATCCCCTCTATGTCGCCAACGAGGGCAAGCTGATCTGCATCTGCCCCGCCGACGACGCACCCCGCCTGCTGGAGGTGATGCGCGCCCATCCGCTGGGCGCCGAATCCGCCCTGATCGGCCAGTGCCGCGCCGACGACCACCACTTCGTCCAGATGGAAACCGCGCTGGGCGGGGTGCGGGTGGTGGACTGGCTGGCCGGCGAGCAATTGCCGCGGATCTGCTGATGAACATCCTGCTGCTCTGCCATTCGTTCAATTCCCTGACCCAGCGGCTGTTCGTCGAACTGGGCGAGCGCGGCCACCGGGTGAGCGTGGAATTCGACGTCAACGACGCGGTGACCGTCGAGGCGGTGGACCTGGCCTGCCCCGACCTGATCCTGGCGCCCTTCCTCAAGCGGGCCATTCCCGAGGCGGTGTGGCGGCGCCACCTCTGCCTGGTGGTCCATCCCGGCCCGGTGGGCGACCGCGGCCCGGCGGCCCTCGACTGGGCGATCCTGGAAGGCGCCGAAACCTGGGGCGTGACCGTGTTGCAGGCCGAGGCCGAGATGGATGCCGGCCCGGTCTGGGCCAGCCGCACCTTCCCGATGCGCGCCGCCACCAAGTCGAGCCTGTACCGGAACGAGGTGGCCGAGGCGGCGGTGGAGGCGGTGCTGGAGGCGCTGGAGCGCGTTCCCGGCCCGGCCGGTCCCCGCCCGGCCGCCACCGTCTTCCGGCCGGCGCCGCGCCAGGCCGAGCGCGCCATCGCCTGGGGGCGCGACGACACCGCCGCCGTGCTGCGCAAGATTCGCTGGGCCGACGGCAGCCCCGGGCTTCTGGACGGCGATGCCTATCTGTTCGACGCCCACCCCGCCGACGGCCTATCCGGCCCGCCCGGCACCCTGCTGGCCACCAGCAACGGCGCGGTGGCGCGCGCCACCGCCGACGGGGCGGTGTGGATCGGCCACGCCCGCGCCCGCGTGGCTGGCGCCCTGAAGCTGCTGGCCGCCCGCGTGCTGGACGCCCACGGCCTGCCGGAACGGCCGGGCTACCCCGACCTGTGGTACGACGAGCGCCACGGGGTGGGCTTCCTGCACTTCCCCTTCCACAACGGCGCCATGACCGCCGATCAGTGCGAACGGCTGCGCCAAGCCTTCCGCGCGGCCGCCGCCCGGCCGACCCGCGTCGTCGTGCTGATGGGCGGGCCCGACACCTGGAGCAACGGCATCCATCTGGCGCACATCGAGGCGGCCGACAGCCCGGCCGACGAATCCTGGCGCGCCATCACCGCCATGGACGATCTGTGCCGCGAGATCATCACCTGCACCAGCCACCTGACCATCGCCGCCCTGCACGGCAATGCCGGGGCCGGCGGCGTGTTCCTCGCCCTGGCCGCCGATCTGGTGCTGGCCCGCGACGGCGTGGTGCTGAACCCCCATTACAAGGGCATGGGCAACCTCTACGGCTCGGAATACTGGACCTATCTCTGCCCCAAACGCTGCGGGCCGGAGCGCACCCAGGCCCTGACCCAGGCCCGCCTGCCCATCGGCACCAGCCAGGCCCGGGACTGGGGCCTGATCGACCGCCATTTCGGCCGCAATGTGGCCGAGTTCCGCGCCGAGGTGGAAAACCAGGCCGCCGCCCTAGCCGCCGACCCCGGCCTGGCGGCACGGCTGGAGGCCAAGCGCCGGCAGCGCGACGCCGATGAAGCGACCAAGCCGCTGGAGGCGTATCGCGCCGAGGAACTGGACCGGATGAAGCTGAACTTCTACGGCTTCGATCCCAGCTACCACGTCGCGCGCTACAACTTCATCCACAAGGTGCCGAAAAGCCGAACGCCGCTGTATCTGGCGGGGCATCGGGCCCCGTAACGCCCCCTACACCACCGGCCCGCCCTGCCACCGCCGCCCCAGCATCCAACCGCAGGCGGCGGCGGCCAGGCTGGCGACGGCCATGGCGAAGAAGGCGGTGCCGCCCATGGCCTGGTACAGGCGTCCGGCCAGCGGGCTCGTCAGGCCGGGCACCGCGCCCAGGGCCAGGGCGGCGTACAGGCTTTGGGCGCGCACCGCCAGGCCGGGCGGCACGGCACGGGTCAGGAACTGCATGGCCCCCAAATGGGCGCAGCCGAAGGTGGCGGCGTGCAGCAACTGGGCCAGCACCAGGGCCGGAAGCCAGGTGGTGGCGCCCAGTACGCTCCAGCGGATCACCCCGCCCAGGCCGGCGGCCAGCAGCAGGCCGGCGGGCCCCAGCCGGCGCACCAGCGGGCCCGAAACGGCGAACAGGATGATCTCGGCCACCACGCCCTCGGACCACAACAGGCCGATGGTGCCGTCGCCGAGTCCGGCGGCGCGCCAATGCAGGGTGGCGAAGGCGTAATAGACCGTATGGGAAGCCTGGTTGCAGGCCAGGCAGAGGATGAACAGCCGGAAGGCGCGGCTGGCCAGCAGCGGCCCGAGCGACGCCGGCGCATCGCGGCCGGCCGGCGCGCGCAGGTCGGGCAGCCCGCGGCAGGACCAGGCGGCGGCCGCCAGGGTGCCGGCGATCAGCCAGACCAGGGCGCCGGGCGGCAGGCGGACCAGCGCCTGCCCGATCACCGTGGCAGCGGCGATGAAGGCGGCCGACCCCCACAGCCGCACCCGGCCGTAATCCAGGCGCCATTCGGCGGCGGCCATCATCGCCAGGCTATCGCCGACCGGCATCGCCGCCGACCATAGCCCGGCGGCCAGCAGCGACACCGCGATGATCGGGCCGAGCCCATGCACGGCGGCGAACAGGCACCAGCCGGCGGCGGCGGCGGCCAACAGGGCGATCATCGGCCGGCGGCGGTCGCCGCGGCGGTCCACCACCAGCCCGACCACCGGCGTGACGCCCAGGCGGGCGAGATAGCCGGCGGCGGTGGCCAAACCGATCTCGGCCGGGCTCAAGCCCCGGCTGGCCAGCCACACCGGCCAGAACGGCAACTGGATGCCGACGGCGGCGAACAGCAGGGCGTAATAGAGGGCGAGACGGAAGGCGGCGCGCGAGGCGGTCACGGAGCGGGCACAGGCTCCAGCCGCCCCAGCCGCAGACCGCGTTCGGCCAGCACGCGGGCGCAGGCCTCCGAAGCCAGGTAGCGGAATTCCACCTCGCGCCGGCCGGTCAGGCTGTCGGCCCGCTTGAGATCCTCGTCCACCAGGCCGGGATGGCACATCACCAGGGTGGCGGGCGGCGGCCGGTCGACGAAGGCGCGGAACAGCCGGCCATAGGGGATGCGGTCGCCGAGATCGTAGACCCCGCGGAACGAGCGGTTATGGGGCACGCCTTCCGCCGTCATCCGGCGGCGCAGCCCGCGGCCCAGTTCGGAAATCACCAGGGCGCGCGCCGCATCCACCCGGCGGGCCAACACGGCCAGCGGCGGCTCCCAGCAACTGCGCACCCAGCCGCGTCCGCCCATGCGCCGACGCCACAGATCCAGCACCGCCTCGCGCACGCCGGGCAATTGGTGGACGTGGTGGTGACCGTCGATGAAATCGGGCGCCCGGCCAAAGGCGGATTCGAAGGCGTCGAACTGCCGTTCCAGTTCGGCGGCGATTTCGGCCCGGTCCACCCGGCGCGCCACCGTCCTTTTCACCAGTTCGCCCACCCCGGGCAACCGCCCGCCGGGAGCAAGGTCGGGCATGGGGCCCAGCGGCACCTGTTCGGTCAGGGTCAGGTGGATGCCGATATCGGCCCGATCCCGCAACTCCCGCAGCGCCGGGGCCTCGGCCGGCCAATGGGGTGAGCCGGCCATACAGCCGGTGGCATGCAGCCGGCCCTGGGCGATCAGTTGGCGGATGGCGCGGCTGACCCCCGGCGCCAGACCGTAATCGTCGGCACACAGGGTAAGGGTCTCGGCGGGCGGGACGGTGCTCATGGCCGCAGGATAGGCCGGCGCCCGCGCGGCGGCAACAGCCCGCTTGCCGCCTCCTTTCGCCCCACTCTGCCCGGGTTTGGACACACCGAACGGGGCAGCCGTCTGGTTAGGATGGCGACGGTGATTGGATCGGCAAAGGAGACGGGCGATGGTGGAAGCGGTATTCGACGACCTGCGGCGGATCGTGCTGGGCCTGCTGTTCGTGGTGGCGTTCGGCTGGATGGCGGCGCTGGTTTTTCCCGGCGCGGCGGTCGACGGCACATCCGGCGGGCAGCAGGTGGCCCAGGCCGGCGGGGGCGTAAGCCCGCCGCGGCCCTAAGGGCGGCCGGCCGCGGAACAACGGATCAGCGGGCCGGCGGCGCAGCGGCCTGTTCCGGCAGTCCGGCCCGCAGATAGGCGATGACCGCCCAGATGTCGTCCCGGCCAAGGGTATCGCGGAAGGCCGGCATGGCGGTGCCGAACGGCGCGCCGCCCTCGGCGATGGTCCAGTAGAAGAAGCTGTCGGGCATCGGCATGCGGGCCACAGTGTCGAGGGCAGCCGGCGGCGGGTGCAGGCCCTTGCCGGCATCGCCGTCGCCCCGGCCGCGTACGCCGTGGCAGGCGCTGCAATTGGCCTGGTAAAGCTCAGCCCCCCGCCGCAGCGTGGCCGGGCTGTCCGGCAGCGGATTGCGAAGGCCGGCATAAGGCGCCGGGACGCCCTGGCGCATGAAGGTGCGATGGCGCTGCACGAAGGCGGGACCGCCCATCATTCCCATCCGCCCCATACCCCCCATCATCCC
Source organism: Pseudomonadota bacterium (assembly GCA_021818185.1). Classification (GTDB taxonomy): domain Bacteria; phylum Pseudomonadota; class Alphaproteobacteria; order Rhodospirillales; family Magnetospirillaceae; genus JAKAFA01. The sequence goes on from JAKAFA010000170.1 coordinate 5,688, forward strand.
CGGCCCCGACGATTCCTGGGCCGCCACCAGCGCGCCGGCCGCCATCAGGGCGAACACCGCAAGGACTGTCAGACGTGCCATCCATTTTGCCATGGCTGCCTCCCCTGGCCGACCGCCGTGATTATAGCGCGACCGCGCTCCCCGCGCACTTCGGTTGAAAGCATGGCCGACATGGCCGTACCGCCGGTCAGCCCCGCGGCAGGGTCAGGGTGAAGCGGGCTCCGCCCTCCGGGCGGTTGGCGACCTCCAGGGTTCCACCGTGGTCGCGGACGATGCCGTAGCTGATCCACAGGCCGAGCCCGGTGCCCTGGCCCACCGGCTTGGTGGTAAAGAAGGGGTCGAACACCCGGTTCTGGTCGGATTCGGCCAGTCCGGGGCCGTTGTCGGCGACCTCCAGCACCACGGTTTCTGCCTCCACCCGGCCACGCACCACCACCGCGGGCGCGGTGACGGCGGCGACGGCGTCGATGGCGTTTTCCACCAGATTGACCACCACCTGATGCAGCGGGCCGGGACGTCCGCGGGCCGGCAGGGGCTGGACGATCTCCACCGCCACCTGCACCGGGCTCCGCCGGCCGGCGGCGGCCCAGTGGGCAGCCTTGCGCGCCAGTTCGGCCAGATCCACCGCTTCGGGCGGCGCACCGTCGCTGAACGACAGGCGTTTCAGGGATTTGACGATCTCCGCCACCCGTTGCGCCCCCTCGCTTGTGCCGTCCACCAAAGCCGGCAGGTCGGCCATCACCGCGTCGATGCGCAATTCGGCGCGCAGCCGTTCACGCTCGGCCGCCGGGATGCCGGCATGGATGGCGTCGAGATAGGTTTGCAGCCGGACGCGATATTTGCCGAAGGCGTGCAGGTTGCCGACCACGAAACTGACCGGGTTGTTCAACTCGTGCGCCACCCCGGCCACCAGCCGGCCGATGGAGGCCATCTTCTCCTGCTGCACCAGGCGGGCCTGGGCGCTTTTCAGCGCCTCGTAAGCACGGCGCAATTCGCCCACCGGCCTGCCGGTCAGCACCACGCCGACCGGCAGGCCGCGATGGTCGAGGCGGGTGGAGCAGCTCAGTTCCACCGGCTCGGTCACTCCGCCCCCGGCGGCATGGAACCGCACCTCGCGGTCGGCCCCGCGCCCCCGCTGCAGCCAGTGGCACAATGCGCCGGCCTCCACCTCCCCCGCCAGGAAGTCGGCCAGGTTGCGGCCGATCAGGTCGGCTTCCGGCAGGCCGGTCAGGGTCAGGAAGGCCAGATTGACCTGTTGGATACCGCCCCCCTGGTCGCAGACCACCAGGATGTCCGAGATGGCCGACAGCACGCTGGTGATGAAGCGCTGGGCCTCTTCCAGGGCAGCGTTCTTCTCCTCCAGCTCGATCTCGTACTGGATGAGGTCGGAATAGACCTCCTCCATCTTGGTGATGACTTCGATCCAGGCGGTTTCCTGGGCGTTTTGGATATCCGGCGTAGGCAGATCGGGCGCACTCACCCGGCCGGCTCCAGGCCATAGCGGGCCAGCTTGGCCCGGAGCCCGACCCGCGACAGCCCCAATTCCTCGGCTACGCGGGTGATGTTCCAGCGGTGGCGGGCCAGGGTCTCACCGAGAATCCGCGCCTCCAGCGCCTCGACCTGCTCCTTCAGCGAGCGGCGCTCGGCCGGCGCCGGGTCGGCCCCGCCGCGACCGCGGAGGCGCGGGCTGATCAGTTCCACCCCCAGCCGGTCGCCGTTGGACAGAGCGACCATGCGCTGGATCTCGTTCTGCAACTCCCGCACGTTGCCCGGCCAGTCATGGGCAGCCAGCACCGCCATGGCGCCCGGGGTAAAGCCGCGGATCGGCTTGCCGAAGCCCTTGCGGGTTTCGGCAAGCAGCCGCTCGGCCAGCACGGCCACGTCCATCGGCCGTTCGCGCAATGCCGGCAGGTGGATGGGGAAGGCCGCCAGGCGATAGAACAGGTCGCGGCGGAAGGTGCCGGCCCGCACCTCGTCTTCCAGGTTGCGGTTGGTGGCGGCGATCACCCGCACATCCACCTTGCGGGTCAGGCGGGCGCCCAGCGGGCGGATCTCGCCTTCCTGGAGCACGCGCAGCAGCTTGACCTGGAAGGCCGGCGAGGTCTCGCCGATTTCGTCAAGGAAGATGGTGCCGCCATCGGCCTGCTCGAACAGGCCGATGCGGTCCTCGTAGGCGCCGGTGAAGGCACCCTTCTTGCAGCCGAACAGCTCGGATTCCAGCAACTGGTCGGGCAGCGCGCCGCAATTCTCCACCACGAACGGCTTGGTGGCGCGCGGGCTACCGTAATGGATGGCGCGGGCCAGCAATTCCTTGCCGGTGCCGGACTCGCCGGTGATCAGCACCGAGATGTCGAATTCGGCCACCCGCTCCCCCAGGCCGATCGCCTCGGCCAGGGGGGAATCGGCGGCGCGGATGATGGCGTCGAAGTGGTGGGCCCGCTTCAGCGCTTCGGTGCGCCGCGCCGCCCGCCGCTCCAGCACCACCGGTGCCACTTTGAGGTCGACCGCCGCCTGGCCGCTGTCATGCTGCAACCGCCAGGTGGCGATGGCGTCGCGGACGATGCCCACCAGATCGTCGGGCAGCCAGGGCTTGGTGATGTAGCGGAAGATGCCGGCCTCGTTGACGCCGGCGATGATGTCGTCGGATTCGCTGTAGCCCGAGATGATCATCCGCACCGGATCGGGCCAGCGCTGGCGTACCGTCTTGAGGAAATCCACCCCGGCCTGTCCCGGCATGCGTTGGTCGCAGAGAATGGCATGCACCATTTCCTGGGCCAGCACCGCCTCGGCCTCGGCCGCCGACGAGGCGGTCAGCACCTGGCACTCGTCCGACAGCACGCGGCGGATCGCCTCCTGCGATTGCCGCTCGTCGTCGACCACCAGGATGATGGGCAGCTTGGTCACGTCCGTCCTCGCCCGCGAAACCTCCCCCGCGCCCGTTGGTCGGGTCTTGCGGAAGGCCTATTGTTCGCTGGAACGGCAGGACGGGTCAATGGGGCGCGGGGAGATCCAGCGGTTCTCAGTATGGGGCGGTGGGGGATGGTTTGAGGTTGAGGGAATGGTTGACGCCGGGGCAGGGTTGATCAGGGTGGCTGTGGCGGCGGCCTTCCGG